>JAUNDR010000066.1 GCA_030525985.1 Slackia sp.
TGCCGCGAATGATATCGGGCACCTGGTCGGCCACGATCAGCTGAGCCAAGCCCTCCGCCACGGCGGTCTTGCCCACGCCGGGCTCGCCGATGAGCAGCGGGTTGTTCTTCTGGCGGCGGGAAAGCACCTGCATGACGCGCTCGATTTCGGCGGCGCGGCCGATCACCGGATCGAGCCTTCCCTCGCGGGCCTTCGCCGTCAGATCGGTGCCGAATTCTTCGAGCATATTGGCATCGGAGCGCTGCTCGCCGCCGAAAAACGGCATGCCGGCGGCAACGGGGGCGGGCTGGCCCACAAGGTCGTTGAGCGCGGCGCGCACCTTGTCGGCCGAAACGCCGACGCGCTTCAGAGCGTCGAGGGCGCCGCCCTCTTCTTCGCGGATGATGCCGAGCAGGAGATGCTCGGTGGAAATGAAGCTCTGCCCCATCTGCATGGCCTCGCGCAAGGAAGTCTCGAGAATGCGCTTGACGCGCGGGCTGAACGACAGATGGGCCACGGGAGTTTCGGTTTTCGTGGATTCGTTCATCGCGCGCACGGCTTCGAGCGCCTTGTCGTAGGTGACGCCGACATGCTCGAGCGCCTGGGCGGCCATGCCTTCGGGCTCTTTCGCAAGGCCGAGCAGCAGATGCTCGCTTCCCACGTGAGGCTGCTGCAAAGAACGCGCCTCCTCCTGGGCGAGCACGAGCACGTGGCGCGCCTTGTCGGTGAATTTTTCGAATGCCATAAAAGGCCCCGTTTCTCAAAAAGATGACAGTACTCGACGATGATTTCCGAACAATCCTAGCACTCATGCGAAAAGAGTGCCAACACGATGCCGTTTCGTTACGCCGCGTCCACAAGCCATGCGCAAGGCGCGCCTTCGTCGAAAAGGGCCGGCAAAACGACGGGCGGAAAGCGCGAAGCCCTCCGCCCGTCGTGCGAAATCGCGCGATCCCTACGATTCCTTCAAGGCGTCGAAACGCATGAGCACGGTTGCCGCCTGGGCGCGGGTCGTCTTATCGGCCGGCGCCAAGACATCCGAATCGGCGATGCCGCGGATCAGTCCTTCCGCAACCGCCCACGACATGGCTTCACGCGCATACGGCGTAAGCGTCTCCGCATCGCGGAATCGCGCAAGGTCGGCGCGGGCGGCGGTGTCCATGCCCGCAACCCCGGCATAGCGGAAAAGCATCGCCGCGAACTGTTCGCGCGTCATGTCATCTTCGGGGCCGAAGAAGACGCGGTCGTCTCCGTAGCCGGTAGCAACGCCCGAAGAAAGGGCCCAATCGACGGCGGCCGCGTAATACGCCGCACGGTCAACGTCCGCGAAGCCCGAAGGGGCCGCCGCGGGCTCTCCCGCCATGCGATGGAGCATCGTGGTCATCATGCCGCGCGTCACGCTCTTCTCCGGAGCGAACACCCCTTCGGAAACGCCCGTCATGACCGATTCGCCGTATGCCCAGAAAACCGCATCCGCATACCATGCCGAAGGATCGACGTCGGTATAGATCGGCACGAACTCGGTGCGCACCTCGACGGCGCACGACGGCATCGAGAACTCCCAGAAGCCCGCTTCGGAAAGCGACGCATCGACCATCGATCCGTCGGCGGCCTTCACCTGGATGCCGCCGAGCTTATAGCCGGCATCGGGCGAAACGTTCAGACGCACCGTATCGCCTTGTTTCGCCCGGCTCGGATCGGCCGAAACCGTTCCGTGCGCCGATGCGGAAACCGTTACGTCGTAGGAGGCCTCCACGCCGCCCCCGCCTTGGTCGGACGGCTCCTTCTCATAGAACTGGAACTCGCTCGCCGTGAAAAACGGCGGCTTGCCGCTGTCGGTCACCGCTTCGAGCGCCCTGATGCGCACATAACGCGCCGTCACAGGCTCGTCGAGCGCAAGGCGCGCCGTCCTGCCGTTTTTCGTATACGGTCCGTCGGCATTCTCCCAATCGAAGGCGAACGGCCGCGGCTCGCTGAATCGGTCGCGGGAAACTTCGGTGCCGGGCTGCAAGTCGCTCTGTTCGCCGGCGAAGGATATCTCCCCCTTCCAGACCATGCCGTTGAGGCGCCATCCGCGGCTCCAATAATCGATATGCGTCAGCGTTCGTTCGCGGCCCAGGTCGATCGTGATATAGGCATCCTCATCGCCGCTCCAGTCGTTGTGCCAGAACTGGTCGGCGCCCAGATAGCCGTCCACCGCAAGCTCGGCGCGCTCGCCGTCGCTGTGGGCCGACGAGCGGCCGTTGACCGCAAGCTCGCCGGCGGGAACGATGCGCGAACCGTCGATGTCGTATTTCGGGTCGAACGAACAGACGACCGTCTCGTCGTCCTTCGAAGCGAGCGCGGTTCCCGTGGCGGCGGAGCGGATCGTGAACTCCCCGCTTTCAGGAAGCGCGGTGTTCTCGTCGAGCTTGACCCACGATCCGTCGGTCAGCACCTCGATGGAAGAAAGCGGCTTGCCCTGTTTGGTGTAAATGCGCCGTTCGGGATGATTCAGCGTGTATCCGTCGGGAGCGACCCCTTCCGTGATGTCGATGCGCGTGGAAAACGACGCGCCCTTGAAGCGCACGAGGATATCGTCGGTCGCGTTGACCGCAGCAAGGTCGCTTTCGGGAAGGGCGAAGGCATGGACGTCGCCCGGAACCGAAACCCACGTTTTGCCGTCGATCTGGTATTCCCATTCCACCACGCTGTTATCGAGCTGCGGTCCCAAAACGATTTCTCCCGCATGCTCGCCATCGAAGGAGAACGAAGCGAGCTTGGCGTCCCCCTTGCCGAGAAGGCCGTCCGCCACCTGCTTGCATGCGGCGGGATCGGCCACGTCGGCCTGCGTTGCGCCCTGCGCCTTCGTCAGAGCCTCGAGGCGCAGCGTCTCCACGTCGGACACGACGTCATGGCCGCCCGCGGCGGCTTTCTGCTGGATGAGCTTCATGAACGAATGCATCGGCAGCGGATAGTAGGCAAGCCCCTCGGCCGCCTGACCTGCGAATGCGACCCATTCCTGCGCGGAGGCCTTCTTCTGCTCGTACAGGCTCGCCTTGGCCAGCAAGGCGTCCTGATTGAACGGCTGCACCGCGAGCGCCTCCTCGATGGCGACGAGCTTTTCTTCCACAGAAGCGCTCGCCTCCGCCAGGGCGCGAAGCTCTACCACCTTCGTGAAGCCGTCCATATCGTCGATGGCGTCCTGAGCAAGCAGGATATAGGGTCCGCCGCCATAGCGCCTCGAGCCGTCGCTTCCATCGCCGTTCTGCCTGTGGACTTCCTCCCAGCCGCACGGCTTGTGGTTCTCCTCGGGAACCTGAAGCTGCAGCCAGCCGTAGCCGGCGTCGTTTTGCACGGTGTAGCCTTTGCGCTTCTGGTCGCCCTCGCCGATCCATTGGTAGCGCACGGCGGCCGCATGGGCGGGCTGGCCGCACGTCGCGCCGGGCAGGCCCACCATGCCGCTGAGATTCTCGGACGTCTTGCCGATCGCGCCGCACACGCCGCCGCGCTCGAAAGGCATCCAAAGGCGCTGGCGGTCGCGCGGCTCGCCGATCTGATGATCGAGGAAGAACGGGTCGCCCTTCTTCGCGTTCGGGAAATTGGCATCGTCGTAGACGAAGCGATAGCGGGCGCTCCAGCCTCCCTTGACGACCTCTCCCGCCGGCTCCTTGAGGGTTATCGCCTCTTCGAACAGGTCATGCTCGTTGAAAAACGTCTCGTCTTTATAATTCCACGCGCTGTTGTAGACCACGTACGTATACGGGTTGAGCCTGCTGCCTTCGTCGGGCTGTTCGCCGTCGGCGCCACGGTGGTTGAGCGTGTAATTCGCCAGCCACGGCAGCTCTTCGTCGGCGATGCGGTTCTCGAAAACCCAGCGCATCGTTTCCACCGGCAGCTCGTCGAAGATATCTTTCTGGAATCGGTAGCGATCGGCATGCGTGCGGAACGTCTTGATGATCTCGTAGCGCGTCACCGGATCCGCTTCAGGATTGCCGGAGCCCACCCACAAGCGCGTGAAGTCGTTCATGCCCAAGGCGGCGGATACCATCATCTTGCGATAGACCAGCTGCTCGTGCGCATCGGGATGGCGAAGGTCTTCCTCATGGGCGGCAGCCAGGTCTTTGAGCTGAGACAGCGCCTGCACGTGGTTGCTGCCGCGACCGTCGCGGCCGCCCGGGCGTCCGCCCGTCACATACAGCTGCAGCGTTTCGTAATCGGTCAGCAGCCACTGCAGAAAAGCGGCGTTGTCGGGATGCTCGCCCGCCCAGGAAACCAGCTTGTCATACCCCGCTGCGCTTACCAGCGTGCGCTGGAGCAGCAAAAGCTCGGCCTGCTCGCCGATGCCCTGCTGCGATTCGCCGCCGGAAGCGATCTTCTTCGCAACCTCGTCAACCGGCCCGAGGGCGCGGATGGCGGCGTCGTATTCGCCGATGGTCTTCAGCGCGGTAAGCCCCGCAGGAGCCGCCGCGTCGGCGGAAGCGTCCGCTTGCGCGCGCTCGTCGGCCGCTCCGAGGCTTTGGCCTTCAGCTTCGACGGACGATTCTTCGCTCAATGCGTCGGCGGAAGGCGCCTCGTCGGCGTGCTCGTTATGGCGGGCCGCCTCGATGTCGGTGCTCGCCTCATCCGCATACGCGGGAAGGGCGGCGGGCAGCGCCATCGAAATCGAAAGCCCTACGGCTATGACGGCCTGCGCGGGCGTTCGAAGCCCGGGCGCGGCGCTTCGGGTTTTCCGGTCAAAAGCAATGCGTTCGTTTCCCATGTCGATCCAATCGGTTACGGGCGGCTGCCTTCTGCGGCAGGATTGCGTAATTGTAACTATTTATATAGGAATTATCGAGATTATTTTCCGCATCGGCCAGGCGATGCGAAACGCCCCAAGAAGCCCAGGCCGCACACCGGCATATGCCGTATGCGCGGGAAGGCGACGAGCCGCCCGAAGCGAAAGGACCGACCCCGGAAAAGCTCCGGAGCCGGTCCCTATCGGCCGAGGCTTCATTCGGCCATCCTGAGATTTCAAGTTGCGACCCGATGGCGTCGGGTCGTCGAAGCGGTCGAGCAGACGCAGCGAGCGCGTCTTAGTACAGCTTCGCTCCCGCGGGAATGCGATCGTCGAGCATCAGCAGGTTGAGACGCTCCTCGCCCGCTTCCTCGTGAATCGCGGAAAGCAGCATGCCGCACGATGCCACGCCCATCATTTTACGCGGCGGAAGATTCGTGATGGCGACCAGCGTTTTGCCCACCAGGTCTTCCGGCTCGTAGAAGGCGTGGATGCCGGAAAGGATGGTGCGCTCGGTCTCGGTGCCGTCGTCGAGCGTGAACTGCAGCAGCTTCTTGCTCTTCGGAACGGCGACGCACGCCTTCACCTTCACCGCACGGAAGTCGGACTTGCTGAACGTGTCGAAATCGACCTCGTCGGCGAACAGCGGCTCGATGGCCACCTTCGAGTAATCGATGGTGGGAACCTTGTTGGGGGCATAAACGCCCGCGGCGTCCTCGTCGGAGCAGCCTTCGGCGGCCTGCTGCGCGGCGGAGAGCTTCTTTTTGCCCTCGGGACGCATGTGCGGGAACAAAAGCACGTCGCGGATGCTGGCGGAATTCGTCAGCAGCATGACCACACGGTCGATGCCGATGCCGATGCCGCCCGCAGGAGGCATGCCGTATTCGAGCGCGCGCACGTAATCCTCGTCGTATTCCATGGCCTCGTCGTCGCCTTCGGCCTTCTCCTCCATCTGGCGGGCGAAACGCTCCGCCTGATCGACCGGATCGTTGAGCTCGGAGAACGCGTTGGCGTATTCGTGGCCGGCGATGACCAGCTCGAAGCGGTGCGTCAGGCGCGGGTCGTCTTCATAGCGCTTGGCCAAAGGCGACACCTCGACGGGGTAATCGCAGACGAAAGTGGGGTTCACGATGGAGTCTTCGCCCAGCTCGTCATAGATTTCGGCGATGATCTTGCCGGCGCTCCAGTCGGACTTCACTTCGATGCCGTGCTTGGCGGCATGCGCCGCGAGTACCTCGACGGGCGTGTCGATGGTGACGGTTTCGCCGAGCACATCGGATACGATGTCGGTCATCGGGCGGCTCGGCCAATCGCCGAACAGGTCGATTTCCTGGTCCTGATAAAGAATCGTGCCCTCAAGCCCCACGGCGCGCGCGGCGGCCTTGATGACGCCCTCGGCAAGCTCTTTCATGCCCTCGAGGTCGGAGTAGGCGCGATACGCCTCCATCGTGGTGAACTCGGGGTTGTGCGTGAGGTCCATGCCCTCATTGCGGAAAATGCGTCCGATTTCGAACACGCGCTCGAAGCCGCCCACCAGCAGGCGCTTGAGGTGCAGCTCGGTGGCGATGCGCAGGTAGCACTCCTGGTCGAGCGCATTGAAATGCGTGATGAACGGCTTGGCGGTGGCGCCTCCCTGGATGGTTTGCAGGATGGGCGTCTCGACCTCCATGTAGCCGTCGTCTTCCATATAGCGGCGGAAGGCGGAAAGGATGGCGGAACGCTTGCGGAACGTATCGCGCACGTCCTCATTCACGATCAGGTCCACATAGCGCTGACGATAGCGCGTCTCTTTGTCGGAAAGGCCATGGAACTTCTCGGGCAGAGGGCGGACGGCCTTCGAGAGCAGCTTCATCTCGCGCGGAGCGACGGAAAGCTGGCCGCGCTGCGTGCGCACCACGACGCCTTCCACGTTCACGATATCGCCCAGATCGAGCTTGCCCAGAAGCTCCCAGTCTGACTCGGACATGTCGTTGATGCGGCAGAACAGCTGGATGTCTGCCGTGGTATCGCGCAACACCACGAAAACGATCTTGCCCTGACCGCGCTTGGCGATGATGCGGCCGCCGATCCTCACGACGTCTTCGGTGTTCTCGCCGTTTTCCAGGCCGGCGTATTTCGCTTCGATGTCGACCGCGTAATGGGTCACCTCGGAATGCTCGGGATACGGGTTCGTCCCGTTTTCAAGATAGGCCGCGCGCGTGACAAGGCGACGGGCGCGCTCGTCGTTGAGCGTGCCGTCGTCAACGACGACCTGTGCGGTTTCGGAAGTGTTTTCGCTCATCTGGCAATCCTTCGTCGACAGAATACACAACAATACTTTTCGGTATCTTTCGGATTTTAACGTATCAGACCCTGCGGCAGGAGCCGGCGGCCCGCCATCGCAAAGATAGCGAAAGCCAGCCGCCTCTTAACGCTTGAAATCGGAGAACCCGAAACGAAGAGAATACGGCTGGCTTTTACATGCAGCGAGTCGAATGCGCTTTACTGCTCAATCCTGACGATGGTCATTTCGACCTCGCGGCCGGTCGGGCCGACGGTGGTGACCACTTCGTCCTTCTTGTGGCCGAGCAACGCGGCGCCGACGGGGCTTTCGTTGGAAATCTTGCCGGAGGCCACATCGGCTTCGGCGCCGCCCACGATGGTGAAGGTGCGCTCGCGGCCGCCCATGTTCACCACCACGGTGCTGCCCACGCCGATCCTCGAAGCGCTCTTCGGAGCGGCGACGACGGTCGCCTCAGAGAGGATCTGGTTGATTTCGGCGATGCGAGCTTCCACCATGCCCTGCTCGTTTTTGGCATCGTCGTACTCGGAGTTCTCGGAAATGTCGCCGAACTCGCGGGCGACCTTGATGCGCTCGCCCACTTCGGCGCGCTTTTCGTTTTCCAGGTAGTGGAGCTCTTTTTCGAGCTTCTCTTTTCCTTCGGGAGTGAGGATGTACTCGTTCGCCATCGCGCAACACCTAACCTAAAAACAGGCACGCGCGAATGCACGTGCTTTTCCGACAGAATGAAAAAACGGTATGCCGACAACCGCAGGCATACCGTTCAAATGCGAAATCCGTTGAAGCTATTCCTCTTCGGAATCGGCTGCTTTCGCGGTGGTTTTCTTCACAGCAGCAGGCTTCTTCTTGCGAACAGGCTTCTCTTCGACCTCTTCCTCTTCTTCGTCGAGGTCTTCGATTTCCTTCTTCGCTCCGCCGCCGATGCCGTCACGCAGGTTTTTCACCGTACGGCCGAGCGCGCTACCGAGCTTGGGAAGGTTCTTGGGGCCGAAAATCAAAAGAGCGACAGCAAGGATGATAAGGAGTTCGGGCACGCCGAGTCCAAAAATTTTCATGTTTCCTCCAGGATTACGCCCATTGAAATAATCGGGCTTTCGACGGCATTTGCGAAAAAGATGGTCGGGACGACAGGATTTGAACCTGCGGCCTCTGCGTCCCGAACGCAGCGCTCTACCAAGCTGAGCCACGTCCCGACATATCGCAAACAGCGCGCTATATGTTATCACAGTTTTTTGAAAAGCAAGGGAGATTTTCAAATCTTCTTTGCTTTTTTCTTCCCGAGAATCGACGTGCGCCCTCGGAAAAAATATGCGGGCGCACGCATGCACGCCCGCATGAAAACGCAAGAACCCGTTTTACCAGCGAAGAGCACAGTAGAACTGCTGGTAAGACGAATAGCACACGACCTGGCCCGGCTGGGGGGCATGGATGTAGCTGCCGCCGCCTGCCGCCGCGCAGATGCCCACATGGCCGCCCGTATAGAGCACATCGCCCGGCTGGGCCTGGCCCAAAGAGAGCACGTAGCGAGCAGAAGCGTACTGGGCGCCCGTGGTGCGGCCGATACTGTAGCCCGTGGCGCTGTAGCAATAGCTGGTCAGACCCGAGCAGTCCAGGCCGACGCCGGGCGTGGTGCCGCCCCATACGTAAGGAACGCCGAGCTGCGTCTGCGCGACGCCGAGCGCCGCCATATTGGGCGTGCCGTTGCCGCCGCCCGACGACGAACCGCCGCCCGAGCTCGAACCGCC
>JAUNDR010000067.1 GCA_030525985.1 Slackia sp.
GAAGCGTATAATGGCGAACTTCGCGTCTCGATTCTCGAACGACCATCGCCTCGCAACGCATACCGCCGAATACGCAAGCGACCCCGCCGCCTTCCGACGCACATCGGGGCTTTGCTCGCGCATCATGAAACAGACAGGAGACCCATGCACCAGCGCGATAAGATCAAACCGATCCTCTTCAGCGTCATCAAGCACACGCCGAAAGAGGAGCTGAAGCGGCAGATTCCGCGCGATATCGTTTCGGGCATCATGGTGGCCGTCGTGGCCCTGCCCCTCTCGATCGCGCTCGGCATCGCTTCAGGCGTCGGCCCCGAGCAGGGCCTCTACACGGCGATCATCGCAGGTTTCTTCATCGCGCTGTTCGGCGGAAGCCGCGTGCAGGTGTCGGGCCCCACGGCGGCATTCGCCGCCATCGTCGCGGGCATCGTGGCGACCGACGGCATCGACGGACTTGTCGCAGCCACCATCATCGCGGGCGTGCTCCTCATCCTGATGGGACTGCTGAAACTCGGCGCCATCATCCGCTTCGTCCCCTACACCATCACGACAGGATTCACCGCAGGCATCGCCGTCACGCTCGTAATCGGTCAGGCGAAAGATTTCCTCGGCCTGACCTTTCCCGAAGGCACGCCCACGGTGGAAACCATGGACAAGCTCGGCGCCGTTGTCGAAAACATCGCCACGGTGAATGCGCAGGCGCTCATCGTGGGCGCCGTATGCCTGTTCATCCTGTTCGCCTGGCCGCGCGTCAGCAGCAAGATTCCCGGCTCCCTGGTCGCGCTTGTCGCAGGCGTCGCCATGGTGAGCCTGCTCGGCATGAACGTGAACACGATCGGCGACCTCTACACCATCGACGGCGGGATGCCGCACTTCCACGTGCCGCAACTCGATATGGAGCTTTTCCGCGAGCAGCTGCCCAACGGCATCACCATCGCCATCCTGGCCGCCATCGAATCGCTGCTCTCCTGCGTGGTGGCGGACTCCATGATCAGCTCGCATCATCGCTGCAATATGGAACTCGTCGCCCAAGGCGGCGGAAACATCGCCTCGGTGCTGTTCGGCGGCATTCCCGCCACAGGCGCCATCGCACGCACCGCCGCCAATGTCAAAAACGGCGGACGCACGCCCATCTCGAGCATGACGCACGCCGTCGTGCTGCTCGTCGTGCTCGCGTTCTTCATGCCCTACGCCGCGCTCATCCCCATGCCCACCATCGCCGCCATCCTGCTGCACGTGGCCTACAATATGTCGGGTTGGCGCAATTTCGTCCACCTGTGCAAAACGGCGTCGCGCGGAGCGGTGGCCACGCTGCTCGTCACCTTCGCGCTGACCATCGTGTTCGACCTGGTGTCCGCCATCGCCGTGGGCATGCTGATCACCGTGGTGCTGTTCATGAAAATGGTGAGCGAAGAAACCGAGGTGCGCGGATGGCGCTACTATTGCGACGAGAATTCCGAGGTCACCCATCTGCGCGAACTGCCCAAGAGCGTGCGCGTCTACGAAATCAACGGCCCGATGTTTTTCGGCATGACCGACCGCATCGCCGACATCTCGGTGAAAGAGTTCACGAAATACCTGATCATCCGCATGCGCGGCGTGCCGTCGCTCGACTCCACCGGCATGAATGCGCTTGAGGACCTGCACGACTACTGCGAGGAAAACGGCGTGACGCTCATTTTCTCTCACGTCAACGACCAGCCCATGAAAACCATGAAGCGCGCCGGATTCGTGGAGCGCATCGGAGAAGAGAATTTCCGATCGAACATCGACGACGCCATCTCGTATACACGCAGCCTGCTCGGCGAATAGACGGACGGCGCGGTCTGCGATCGAAAAACGCCGCGCCGCCCCGGGTTGCTTCGACCGAAAACAAGGCCGCCCGGGGCGGCGACATGCGACGCCCGGCGAAAACAGAACCGCTCCGATGGAAAGGGAACCCGCTGCGAAATCCGCTTTCCAGCACCTTTCACCAGCAAATACCCCCGATGCCGCATTGCCCGCCGCTTTTCGGACAACTGCACGGTTTTCTGCTATCATACGCGCATCGGTAGAGGTGCGCCTCTCATCAGTAACCCCATGAAGCGCCGGGGCGGCGCGGGGCGAAAGGGAGCGGCGCCGAAGGACGGCGGGCGCCCCGACCCGCATGCTCCTGGGGCGTAGCGGAATACGCTGCGCACTGTCGCATCATGCGGAGAGCTGCCATGGTCGAGAGCCAACCCCGGGTTGCCCGCGTGCGCCCTTTTGACGCCCAACCATGTCCCAAGCTTGACGCAGAAAGGAAGGGACGTGGAATTCGTCAACACCGCCTGGGCGCTCGCCCCGGCACTCATCGCCATCGTCTTGGCGCTCGTCACCAAAGAGGTGTACGTTTCGCTCTTCGTCGGCATCGTCATGGGAGCCCTGCTCGTCGCAGGTTTTAACCCTGTGACCACGCTCGACACCATCGTCGGCGAGGGCATCGTGCCCGCCGTTGCCGACAATGCCGGCATCTTCATCTTCCTCGTCGTGCTCGGCATGCTTGTCGCCCTGGTCAATAGCGCAGGCGGCGCGGCAGCATTCGGCCGCTGGGCCGGCACCCATGTGAAATCGCGCGTCGGCGTGCAGATCGCCTCGTTCGTCTTGGGCTGCCTGATTTTCGTGGACGACTACTTCAACTGCCTCACCGTGGGTTCGGTCATGCGTCCCCTCACCGACAGCAAGAACGTCTCGCGCGCCAAGCTCGCCTTCATCATCGACGCGACGGCCGCTCCCATCTGCATGATCGCTCCCGTTTCCTCCTGGGCGGCAGCCGTCTCCGGCGTCGCGTCCGACCTGGGCGTCAACGGCATCGAGCTGTTCATCGCGGCCATCCCCTTCAACTTCTACTCGCTGCTCATGATCGTGTTCGTGATCGGCCTCATCTTCCTGAACTTCGATTACGGCCCCATGGCCAAAGCGGAGCTCGAAGCGTATCGCACCGGTAAAACGGGCGCGCTCGAAGAGGACTCCCCCGTCAGCAATCCCAAGGCGAATCTGTGGGATATGCTCCTGCCCATCATCGTGCTGATCGTCTGCTGCATCGGCGCCATGCTCTATGTCGGCGGATTCTTCGGCGGCGACGCCAGCGGCGACATCATCGCGGCCTTCGGCAACACCGACGCCTTCACCGCGCTTCCCTGGGGCTCGCTGATTGCCGTCACCTTCACGTTCCTGTACCTGATCGCCCGCCGCGTGCTCACGCTGAAAACCGCATCCGAATCTTTCGTCGCGGGCTTCAACGCCATGGTTCCCGCCATCCTGGTGCTCACCTTCGCCGTCACGCTGAAGAACATGACCACGCTTCTCGGCGCCGACGTGTTCGTCGCAGGCCTCGTGGAAGGCGCCGCTCCGGGACTGTTCAACCTGCTGCCCGCCGTGATTTTCCTGGTCGCCGTGTTCCTGGGCTTCTCCACGGGCACGAGCTGGGGCACCTTCGGCATCCTGATCCCCATCGTGATGCCCATCTTCGCCAACGACCCCACCCTGCTGATCATCGGCATCTCCGCCTGCCTCGCGGGCGCTGTGGCGGGCGACCACTGCTCGCCCATCTCGGATACCACGGTCATGTCGTCGGCAGGCGCGAACATGAAGCATGTCGACCACGTGTCCACCCAGCTTCCCTACGTCATCACCATGGCATCCGTGTCGTTCGTGATGTTCGTCATCGCAGGCTTCGTGCAGAATGCCCTCATCTGCCTGCCGATCGGCGTGGTGCTGACCATCGGCACGTTGCTGGTGCTCAAAAAGACCATCGGCAAGAGCGTCAAAGACCTCGAGCCCGCCGCCGACCATGCGACCGAGGCCTAGTATTTCCGCCGCTTTCGCGCGCATCGTTTCATCAAGGAACCCGCCTCGTGCGGGTTCCTTTCGTTTTCGGCAGACAATCGCCGACACACCGGAACACAACGCATTGCACTGTCGTAGCTCAAGCTCATTCGCCACTTCGACGACAATGCAATGCGTGATATCTCACAAATCGAAATTCAACAGTTTCATACGATGGCAAAACGCCTTTTGCGCGCGACAATAAAACAAGGCGAGCGGAAGGAGCAGCCATGATCGCCACTCAATACTGCCATCCAGGAAAGACCATCACATTCGAAGGCTATGCCACCGACTACGACAAAAAAATCGTCGCCATGGAATTCTCCATGGACAAGGGGGTGACATGGACGCATTGCGAAACGGAAGGAGCCACCTCCGACAAACTTGTGCATTGGAGATTCGCCTACACCCCCGAACTCGAAGGCGTTTACACTCTGCTCGTGCGTTCAGTCAACGAAAACGGCATCCGCTCGCCCGAGCCCGATGCGGTCACGCTTATCGTTTCCCAAGACCGTCCGGAGATGCAGCTTCGATAGCATACGACTCAATCCGATCGATCATCTGTTGTCGGGAGTGAATCCCCATCTTCTGGTAGATATGGTAGACATGGGAATTCACCGTCGACAACGACACTCCGAGCTCATCAGCCACGCGCTGCGACGACCTGCCCTTGGCTACCATCGCCATGACCTCGGTTTCGCGCTCCGAAAGCCCGGCGCCAAGAGCCGCAAGCCTGCACTGGTCCTTGAACGGCGTAGCATGCGCACGTTCGCACGATTTCGCCAGTATCTTGGTGCAATGCGCATCGGTAAAGACGAAAACGAACACGAAAGCACATGTCACCCCCATGGCGGCTACGCCAGCCAGAACGAACGACGGTTCGGCGCTATTGCCATAATCGCTCATGGCGATACCCGCCACTACAGCCGCTGCCCAAACGGCACGCGTCAATGCGAACAGAATAACGGCATCGGCGGCCAAAGCGGAGGCCATCTCGAACAGCACCATCATCATAACGGCTTCGAAGCAAAATGCCCCCATATCGAGAACCACATGAGCCGCCCAATTGCCTTCCATGACAAAAGGAATGACCAGCACCACCGCAAGAACCAAAAGAAATGAGCCCCGATATACTCGCGAAACAGCTTCCATGCTGCATTTCGCAAAAACAACGACGAGCCATGCACCGAAAAAGCACCTGAGCAAAATACCGACCAGATTGGCTACGCCTGCGAAAAAAGTCGCCTGCGTTCCGCCCAGAAAAACATTGCGGCACAGCTCTATAACGGCAACGACGAAAAACAAGCAAAGGCAGAAGCGCGCCAGGACATCATGCTCGGTCGAGTCAAGCTCGCGGAAACCACGTTTTTCCGCCATGACCGCTGCACGAACACGTGATTCCTCGACCGACTCTTCGCGAGGAAGCATGCAAGCCGAAACCATGGGCAAAAGGGAGCAGGCCGCCACGATTCCCCATACCCCTTGCGTATCCGCCATCACCGTGTTCGCCAACGGATACGTCAATATCGCAGCGAGAACAAGACTCGCAATGAGGCCCGCGCCTTCGCGATCCGTCCAAAAAATGGAAAGCCACACAATGGGCAGAAACGCGAATCCTGCGCCTAATCCCGCTGCCGCAATCACCAGCAGCATGGCCGACGATTCAGGGAAAAGAACACTTACCGGTCCAAGCGCGCTCGAAACGCTCGCCACCGCCGATATCGCCAATACGGGCGCACTCCTTCCGATGCGAAGAGGAACGCGACGGTGCACAAAGCAGAACAGCACCAGCAAAACGCACGTCGCTAGCGCCGAAACCCAGCGCAAATCGAGAAAAGGGTCCGCATACGTCACCGGGTTCGGAAGTGCAAAACACAGCACCGTCCATGACTGGCATATCGCGAAGCCGAAAACATGAAGCCAAGACAGCTTTGAAAACTCCTCTTTTACTAAAGAGGCGCCACGCGCGACAAAACTTACTCCGATTGCCGTGGAACCAGTCTCGCTTCCCCCCATGCAAGACGTCCTTTCGTATCGGTAAAAACTACTGATAAAACCTTCGACACCTATCATGAACTGCGATTACTTCAAAACAGCGCTATTCATGAGTTCCTGTCGATGACAAGACGTCGAGTTTGGAATAGTTTGCGACGAAAAGAGGTCGCATGCAAGGGAAAAGCGGTCTCGGGGGAATTCCATGAAAGGAGGGGTCATGAAGAAACGCACATTGGTCTTCATCGGCGTCATCGCAAGCGCGGCCGCCATCACAGCGTGCTTGTGGTCATGCGCGCCCCAACAGAACTCGTCAGAGGAAACAACGCAGCAGCAAAGCGAAGCAACCGTCGATGAAGCAGAGCGCATCGAAACGCTGCAGGGCGCAGAAAAAAACGAAGCGGCAAATGCTTACTACGCCCCCGTCGTCACTGAAAAAGAAGACGGCACGCGCGTCCAGCTGATTCCAAACGACCCATACATGTGGAACACCGCCATCCTGGGAGGCGATAAACGCGGATGCGAAGCCGAAGGTTGCCATGGCTCGATTCTCGACGCCACTCAACTTCTGCCCGCAACCCATCCCAAGCTTTGGAATCCGTACAACGTGGATGCCACTACGAAATTCTGCTACATGTGTCATTCCAAAGCGCTGTTTTTGCAGGACAGCATGCATGCCCTGCATATGAATAGCGACGAATTCGAAGGCGATTGCAATTCGTGCCACTACATCAATCCCAAAACCGGCGAATATCAACTTTGGGACCTTGTGAAATACGACACGGCGTACATGGGGATCATCCCCGTGCCAAACGCCCAGGGAGACTTCAGCTTCACGCAAGATTCCATCACACCGACCGATCAGCTCTTCTACTATTGGGAGAATGCAGACCACAAAGGCATCACGCCCGACAACGACTCCTCTCAGGAAGCTTACGACTCCTGGGAAATCAAAGTCACTGGAGAAGTCGATAACGAGTTCACCTTCAAGCTCGCCGACTTCGAAGATCAGATGGTCGAACGCGTAATGAAACTCGACTGCCAGACCAACCCGCCGGGCGGCGCCTACATCATGAACGCCGAAGTCAAAGGCATTCCGTTGTCCTCCATCATGGAGAAGGCGGGTATCGACCCCTCATCCTACAACGCCCTGCACTCGATCGCCGACGACGGCTGGGATGTCTACCCCCTGCCCAAGGAATACGTCGAGTCCTTCAAGGACGATATCCTGCTGGTAACCGAGATCAACGGCGAAAAGCTGGGCATGCTGCAGGGGTATCCCGTACAACTGTGGACCCCCACCTTGGGCGGCGCCCACTACACCAAGCGTCCCGTCGAATTGAAATTCTCGCAAGACCCGACCGATCCCGTCTACTACAAGGGATTCACCAATCCCAAGACCGGAGAGATGTTCAATAAACCCAATACCGCCGTATTCAACTACACCAACGGAACCATCTTCCCGGCAGGCGAGCCTATCGAATTCGAGGGTTTTGCAGATGCCTACGACATCCCCGTAACCGCTGTTGAAATCTCGCTCGACAAAGGTGCGACGTGGACCCGCTACGACCTGGGTGACACCGATGTCATGCGCTGGGTGAACTGGAAGTTCGTCTACACGCCCGAAAAACCCGGTTCATACCTGCTCAAAGTCCGCGCCATCGGAGCAGACGGCAGCGTGAGCACCGATCCGTCCCAGCTATTCTTCAACGTCGAATAACCAGAAAGGGGGAGCCATGAAAAACATCGGAATCAAGGTAATCAGCGCCGCAACGGGAATCACACTGCTCGCCCCCGCGATTGCCGTAGCCTCTACGTCGCCGGCGGACACCTCCACCAACAACGAAAGCGACTCGTGGACATGGACCCACGTCGATGCTTCCCACCCATCTGGCGAGAGAACCGTCGCGAACGTCCAAGGCGATTTCGGATACACGCAGGACGCCATCACTTCGAATGACAGAATCGCTGCCGTGTTCAACCGCGGAGCCGCAGCCTTGTGCGACGCGGCAACCGAACTCACCATCGCCTCGCCAAGCGACTGGGCCATATCGGTGACGGGAGACGTAGCGAATGCTTACTCCGCCACCCTGGCAGAACTCGAAAGCGACGAACTGACGAGCACTGTTATGGGATGCTCCTGCGCCTCTAACGGCGTCGGCGGACTCGCCGCCATCAATGCCGAAGTAACCGGCGTGCCTCTGGCTTCGGTTATCGAAAAAGCGGAGCCGAACGAGGGAGTCAACGTCGTGACCCTCGTGTCTGAAGACGGCCGCCAGATCAAGCTTCCGCTGGCTTACGTTTTGCAACGCAAAGCAGTCGTGGCAAGCCAAATCAACAACGAATCCCTCAGCGAGTCGGTCGGAGGAACGAATCAGCTGTGGATCGATTCCACCGCCGCAAAGTATTTCGCACGCAATATCGTGGAAATCCGCCTAGAAACCATGGAAGACTTGCCGAGCGATCCCGGAAGTGAGATGCCCGAAGAAGGCGAATACGTCAATCGGCCGAACGTCGGCATCACTGGGACAAAAGCATAGCGCCGAAACCCGCCGTGCGGCCGCATCCTTTCATGGCCGCGAACCCCTCCTGTGGAAAGCCCGCCTTGTGCGGGCTTACCGCTTTTCGCATTGAGGGCTTTTCGCGCAGGGCGAACGAACCGCCGGCACGAGCGTTAAAATGCTCGCAC
>JAUNDR010000008.1:0-52148 GCA_030525985.1 Slackia sp.
TATCACTTAGTTATCAATTTCGATAATGTACCGCGCAATCGGGCGACTGGGTCGATGTCGAAAACAGGGGGCCGACCGCCTTGCCTTCCTGTTGCAAAAGCCCTCGCACCGTTAGCTGCTTTCGACCAGGATCCCGCCGCCCTCGACGAACTCGTCTTCGAAAAGCCACGTACGTTCTTCGGATGCGACAGTCCCAGCGCCGCGGGCGTTTGTCTCATCCAATCCGATGCCCGTTTCGTCTTTCGCTTGGACGACGAACGATTCGAGCGTTTCGGCGACGAACGGCCAGTTGCCCTCCATGAGATAGCGGTCGTCGTTGTGCGTGATGAAGATTTCTCCCTGGTCCGCGCTTGCCATTCCAGGGTCGTGCCCTATTTCGACGATTATCCTTCCGCTTTCGTCGAGAAGCGCAAGGTTCGAATAGTAGCCGCCCGCCATTTTCTCCTTCTTCTCCTGATAGGCGGCGTAGCCGTTCCAGCGCACGAATCGCGTGTCCTTTATGCTCGCCGCCGCCTGCGCTACGACCGCTCGGTCGGTTGTGTACCTATCGCCGTCGGGGCCAAGCGAGGGATAATTGCCGATGCGAACCGCCGCAATGCGATTGGCATCTATTGCGGCGTCGATTGCGATCGTCTCATCCTTCATAACGATGGGGCGATAGGCGGGAGGAAGGGCATCGGACAAGGCTTCGGGTTGTTGCTCTTCCTGGGAATCGGCCGTGCCTGCTGCCGTTGCGATGACGGCTGCAATTCCGAGCATGCAAAACAGGGCGAGGGCGCTTGCGATGCCGATGGAGAGTCTCGATGCCGCGGTCAGCGATTTCATAGCCGCCTCCAAATCGTCGGGTATCCATCATGGTAAGCGCTTTGTTTGCTTTTCGGCCTGACCTCCTCGGCGGATGGGGCGCATACTTTTCCGAATCTGCCGGAAGGGCATCGCAAGCACTCGTCGCCCTGCGGGCGAGTTGCGCGCTATTATGCGTCGTGCGACGGCATGGGCCGGTGAAAGGGGGATGCGTGCGAAGTAAGGAGCTAGCCGATCTTGCGGGCGTGACGGTGCGCACGCTGCGCCACTATCATCAAATGGGGCTTTTGGCCGAGCCTCCGCGTGCGGAGAACGGATATCGAACCTACGGCGCCGCCGATTTGGCACGCGTGCTGCGCATCAAGCGTCTGGCGTCGCTCGGCATGTCGCTTCGGCAGGTGCGTTCCGTGCTAGATGCGGAATTTTCTGAAAGCGGTGCAGGTGCGGACGGCGCACGTGCGGGCTGCACTTCGGTCGATGCGCTCGCCGTGCTTGATGAAGAGCTTGCCGTGCAGATAGAGCGTCTGCAAGAGCAGCGTCGCATCATCGCCGACCTGCGTGAACGCGCTATCGACCCGGACGTGCCGCCTGCATTCGGAGAGCATGTCGCCCGCCTGCGCGGCGCCGGGGCGAGCGATGTTCTTGTCGAATACGAACGCTCGGGGCTTTTGCTGCTCGATAGGTTTTTCAAAGACGGATCGCAAGAATCCGAAGCCGTCCTGCAGTTCCTCGAGCTTGTGGAGCAGGCGCATTCGGTCGAATCGTACGTCGCGCTCAGCGAGCGCATGCTCGCCCTTTCGCCCGATGCATCGGAGCGGGACTGCGCGGATCTCGCCGACGATTTCGTCTCCTTCATGACCCCCGTTCTCAAGCTCGGCTGCAAGCGGTTTGGCTGGGATCTTTCCGCCGAGGCTATAAACGAGTTGGCGTGTTCGCCCGATTTCAGTATTCCGGGCGGCGGGGGCGCGGAAGGCTCGAAGGGTATGCGGGGGTGCGCGGAAACTCCGAGGGCCGTCCGTGGCCGCACGGAGAACCCTCGCGCAAAAACTGCATCGGATGGCGAGCCGGGAGAGTCGCTTGTATCCGAGGATCTCCAGGCTCTCGATGCGCTGCTCGACCTGTACGACAACGAGACGCTCAACGATGCTCAACGCACGATGAACGAGCGGGTCGTGAAGGGCATTCTTGCTGCATTCGTGAATCCGTGCGATAGGGTGGAAAATCCCATTGACCCTGACGTAACGTCGTAGTTTTTCATGGAGCGAAACCGATTCGGACGAATCTCCGTTTTGAAAGGAATGCTCCATGACGAAACTCAGGGCTACGGCTCCCTTTGTTGCATCGAATGTGTTCTCCCTGATGGGGAACTCCATAGCGGGCGTCGCTCTGCCGCTGGTGCTGCTGGCGAAGACAGGCGATGCGCTTGCGGCGGGAACGCTCGCCATCATATGTGCGGTGCCGCAGGTTCTTGCGGGCGTCTTCGGCGGTGCACTGCTCGACCGGCTGAATCGGCGCGATCTTTCCGTGGCTTCCGACGTGATATCGGCGGCCTCGATTGCGGCGCTTCCTCTTATCGATGCGACGGTCGGCCTTTCGTTCGGATGGTTTGTGGCCTTGGGCATAATCGGCGCGGTCGGCGACATCCCCGGCATGACGGCGCGCGATACGCTGCTGCCGGCGGTCGTCGAACACGACGGCGTCGACCTGCAGCGTTTCATGGGAGTGGCGCAATCGATCGACGGCCTGGTCGTCATCGTGGGTCCCGCCGTCGCCTCGGTAAGCATGGGATTTTTGGGGCCAACGAACGCATTGTGGCTGACGGCGGGGTTTTCGGTTGCGGCGGCGGCCACGACGCTGCTCGTCCCCCGCGCTGCAGGCGTGCCGGCTCGAACGGGCCGTTCCTCGAATGATGGCGCGAGCCTTGCGCGCAGGGCGGCGGCCTCCACGAAAGAAGGCATGCGCGTTCTGTTCAAGAGCAATGCCGTCTTGCGCGCATCGGTGGTGCTCGGCTTGCTGATCGTCATCGTGATGGGAAGCTATCAGGGCATGGTGCTTCCCGTGTTCTTCACGCAGGAGAATGCGCCGGCGCTTCTGGGGTATGTGCTGTCCGCCATGTCGGTGGGCTCGTTGGCGGGTTCTCTTATCTATGCCCGCTTCGCCCATGCGCTCAAGCGCCGCACCTGGTATGTGCTTTCGTTCGTGGGCATGGCGCTCGGCATGGCGGCGCTCGGCCCGCTCGCCTCCCACGGAATCGTGCTCGCAGGCGCGGCGTTTCTGGGGTTCTCCTCGGGGTTCGCATCGCCGCTGTTCGGGTATTTCATGTACGGCCTCATTCCCGACGAGCATCGCGGCGCCGCTTTCGGCACGCAGAATTCCTTGATGCTCGTGGTGGCGCCGGCGGCCGTGTTCTCGTCGTCGCTGGCCATCGAGGCGATAGGCGTGCGGGCGGCTTCGCTCGTTTTAACGGCGGCCTGGCTTGCCCTGACGGTATACGCCCTTGCGACGAAGGCCATGCGCGATATCTGACGTTTCGGGCGCATGGAGAAGCTTCGTTATATCTCGCGCCGCCCTCTTTCGCGCCGCGTTTGTGTGCGGTCCGTGCGCTATGATGCGCAGCGAAAACAGCGAGGGCGGCGATGCGCCGCCTGCATGGATGGCGCGGCGTATCGACGTCTGCGCAAGAGGGGGCCGGCATGCCACGATTCTTTCCCGATTCGACCCTGGTGTTCTCGGGGCTGGGGTACGACGCCGACGGGCCGTATTTGCAGATGAACGATCTTGAAGCGCAGAAGCAGATGCGCCTTCCGGTGCTCGGCCGCACGTTCACGCTCAAAAAGCTTCCGCAGCGTTACTGCATCGGTCCTTTCGACCTGAAGACGTACGAGTCGAGCGCATGCCCCCTGATGACCGAGCTGCCCGATGCGGCGATCTACGGCGACGATATGTGTCCTGCCTGCCGCGAGACCACGGGGTTCAACCCGGCGTTCTACAATGCCGACGCCATCTCGCCCCAGCAGCGCGCCTACAACCTGACGCCTCATTTCGTGTATATGGCGTATTTCTCGCCCGCGCATCTCAAGGTGGGCATCTCGTCGGAGACGCGCGGCATCGAGCGTCTGCTCGAGCAGGGCGCGCGCGTGGCGGGAATCCTCAAGCGCTATCCCAATGCCGACGAGGCCCGTTCGCTCGAAGCGAAGCTGTGCGCGCAGGAGGGCATTCTGGAAACGATGCGCCTTGGAACGAAGAACAAGCTGCTCAGCGAGCCGTTCGACGTGCAGGCCGCCATGAATTGCGTGCTTGAGACGGCGCGGGCGCATGGGGTCGAGCCCGAATGCGGCGTGCTCGATCTGACGCCGTATTATTTCGGCGAAGGCGCGCAGGTGCCCGAGTTGATCCAGCTGCCCGAGGGTTCTCCCGAGGACGCGTGCGCGGGCCGTTGCGTGGGCATGGTGGGCGGCTCGCTCATGCTGGAACAGGAGGGCAACGTGTTCGTGGTTCCCGTGAAAGACTGGGAGACGCACGCGGTGGAAATCGCCGTGGGCGAAATCCTGGTGGAATACGATTACGAGCCCCAGCAGATGGGGTTGTGGTAGCCGCATTCTGCGATGCCGCGGAATATGCAGGCATTTCGAAGGGCCGCCGAAAAGGGCGGCCTTCGTGGTTTCGTTGCCCGTTTTCCTGGGAGCGGATACAATCATGGCTAAAAGTAAACCGAAGGTAATTCTATAAGCGTGGTGAGCAGATGCTGGAAGTACGAAGCAGGGCGAATGGGCTTTTGACGAATGAATCGGAAAAGCCTGCGCATGAACAGGGGCTTGCGGGCCTTGACTCGTTGTCCGTGGGCAAAGATGCCGTCATCGCGTCGGTCGATTGCGCCGAGCCGTCGCTTCGCAAGCATATCCTCGATATGGGGTTGACGCCCGGCACCGAAGTCACGTTCGTCAAATGCGCTCCCATGGGCGATCCGATGGAAGTGCGCCTGCGCGGTTACGAGCTCACGCTGCGCAAGGAAGACGCGGCCCATATTCTTGTGCGCGACGTCCACGACGCCCACGACTTGCGCCGTGCGAACCCCGAGCAGCGCCAGACCGTCCATCCGGGAAAAGGCGAGTCGAAGGCGTTTCGGCCGCGTCGCGAAGGCCGCGTGAAATCCGACGCCGATGCGCTCACGTTCGCGCTCGCGGGCAACCAGAACTGCGGAAAGACCACGCTGTTCAACCAGCTCACAGGCTCGAATCAGCACGTCGGCAATTTTCCTGGCGTCACGGTGACGCGCAAAGACGGCGTCATGCGCAAGCACGGCAACGCCACGGTGGTCGATTTGCCGGGCATCTATTCGCTGTCTCCGTATACGGGCGAAGAGGTGGTGACGCGCGAGTTTCTGATCGGCGCCTCGCCCGACGGAATCATCAACATCGTGGATGCTGCCAATATCGAGCGCAACCTGTATTTGACGCTGCAGCTTATCGACCTCGACATTCCCATGGTGCTCGCGCTCAATATGATGGACGAGGTCACGGCGAACGGCGGCACGGTGGACATCAATGCGCTCGAAGCCATGCTCGGCATTCCCGTGGTGCCCATTTCCGCCGCGAAAGGGGAGGGCATCGACGAGCTGGTCGATCACGCCTTGCACGTGGCCCGTTTCGGCGAGCGCCCGGGCCGACAGGATTTCTGCCGTCCCGATGCGGCCGACGGCGGAGCCTTGCATCGATGCATCCACGGTATTTCCGAATTGGTGGAAGACCATGCCGTCCGCGCCGGCGTTCCCGTGCGTTTCGCCGCCACCAAGCTGGTGGAAGGCGACGACCTCGTGCGCGACGCTCTCGATTTCGACGAGAACGAGAAAAACGCGATCGAGCATATCGTTGCGCAGATGGAGCGCGAGGGAGGCTCCGATCGCATGGCGGCGCTCGCCGATATGCGCTTCCGGTTCATCGAAGACGTGTGCGACGCCACGGTGGTCAAGCCTGCGGAGAGCCGCGAGCATAAGCGCTCGGTCGCCATCGACCGCATCCTGACGGGCCGTTTCACCGCGCTGCCGGTTTTCGTGGCCATCATGGGCCTGGTGTTCTGGCTGACGTTCGGCGTGGTGGGCGCCGCCCTTCAGGAATGGATGGATGTCGCGGTCGGCTGGGCGACCGATGCGGTCGACGGCCTTCTCGGGGCCTGGGGCGTCAACGAGGTGGTCCATTCGCTGGTGATCGACGGCGCTTTCGCGGGCGTCGGAAGCGTCTTGAGCTTCTTGCCTATCATCGTGGTGCTGTTCTTCTTCCTGTCGCTTCTGGAAGATTCGGGCTATATGGCGCGCGTTGCGTTCGTCATGGACAAGCTGCTGCGCAAGCTGGGGCTTTCGGGGCGCAGCTTCGTGCCCATGCTCATCGGGTTCGGATGCTCGGTGCCTGCCATCATGGCCACGCGCACGCTGCCGTCCGAGCATGACCGCAAGATGACCGTCATGCTGACGCCGTTCATGAGCTGTTCGGCGAAACTTCCCATTTATGCCCTGTTCACGGCGGTGTTTTTTCCCGATCATGCCGTAATCGTCATGATCGCGCTCTATCTGATGGGCATGGTCGTGGGCGTGCTGGTCGCGCTGGTGCTTAAACGCACGGCTTTCAAAGGCGACCCCGTTCCCTTTGTGATGGAGCTTCCGAACTACCGCCTGCCGTCGCTGGGCAACATGGGCCGCTTGGTGTGGGACAAGGCGAAGGACTTCTTGACGCGCGCGTTCACGATCATCTTTTTGGCGTCGGTGGTCATCTGGTTCTTGCAGACCTTCGACGTGCGTCTGAATGTGGTCGCCGATTCCGCCGACAGCCTGCTTGCAATGCTCGGCGGCCTGATCGCGCCCGTATTCGCGCCGCTCGGCTTCGGCGATTGGCAGGCGTCTACGGCGCTTGTCACGGGATTCGTGGCCAAGGAAAGCGTGGTCAGCACGCTGACGGTGCTTTTGGGAAGCGCCTCGGCCATCGGCGGTATGTTCACCCCGCTCACGGCGTTTTCTTTCTTGACGTTCGCGCTGCTCTACACGCCGTGCGTCGCCGCCATCGCCGCTGTGAAAAACGAGCTTGGCGGCAAAAGCGCTGCGGCCGTGGTGCTCATGCAGTGCGGCGTGGCGTGGGTCGCCGCGTTCGCCGTGCATGCGCTCGGCACGGTTCTGGGAATCGGATAGCTCGGTCGCTCGTTCCGCCGCGCGCTTTGCCGCTGCGGACGTTCGTTTCCAACGGCGTTCGCGGCGGCGGGCGCCGTGGCCGGCGCTTTCCAAGAGCGCCCCTTCGCCGCGCCTTTCCCGTTTTCGAAGGCCGCGCTATGCGGCGTCGTTTTCTCATCCTTCGAAGGCGCCCCGCCGTTTTCTTTTCTCCGCGTCAGCCGCGTCGAAGGGCCTCGGGGCAGGAGAAATAATAGGTTTCAAGGTCGCGCTTGATGCACATGTGGGAGTAGTTCCAGTGCGGCGCGCTTTCCTCCGACATCACGGCTCCGCGCTCGCAGATGAACTGTTCGAGGCGCCCCGCGATGCCCGCGGCGTGGTATTCGGCGAGGAATTTCACATGCCTCGGATCGATGGCGCGCCCCTTGGCCATGGCGACGATGTCCTCGCCGATGGCGTAGGTGAAAAGCCTCCGCAGGTATTGCTGGAAATCGTGGTAGCCGCCGCTTTTCTGCCGGAAGACGATGCGGTAGTAGCATGGATGGCGCTCGAAGTGCGCCGCCGCCTGCTCGAAATATTTGCCCTGGTCAAGCTCTCCTTCTTCGTTGACGATGCGGGCGTAGAACGGCCACGATGCGTATTTGTCGTTCAAATCGGGGTGGGGCCGCACCCACACGGCCTCCTCGAAGCGCTCCTCGACGATGCGGCGCATGGAGTCGCGGAAGTTCCAAATCACCAGGTCGTCGATGTCGTCGAAATTCCGATAGAAGGTCTTGCGCGAAAAGCCCGTCTCTTTGGCGAGGTCGACGACGCTGATATTGCATTTCTGCGTGCGTTCGACCAGCTCGACGAAGGCGTCGGCGAAATCTTTCTGTGTATGGCGGCGCATCCTATCACTTCCCCGATACGTCAAAGAAGGCCCCACGATGCACGGTTCGGCGCGCCGTCTCCGTCGAGCGAGGACGTGCGCGCGCTTTTTCCCGCGCGATGCGGGCCTTTGTTTCCCCTGCGGCTATTGTAAATGCCTTGCCGCCCGCTGTTTTTGACGCGTCGCTTTCATATTGCTTTTTTCCGGCGATTTCGACCCACTTTTCAAGAAGTGATACTCGCTTATTCCGATATGGGCCATCCGGTGGATTGTGTGACGTTTTTCTTCGATTTCGCCATGATACAAAGAAAGCACCTCAAAGAGAGAGGCCATCCGATAAGAGGAGGAATCATGGCTGGTGGAACCTACGACTTCATAGTTCTGGGCGGCGGTCATAACGGTCTTGCTTCGACGATTTATCTGGCTCGCGCAGGCTTCAAGGTCGCCTGCCTCGAAGCGAACGACGAGTTCGGCGGCGGCACCCGTTCGGGCGAGGTCATCCCCGGATACATCGCCGACTTCGGCGGCATGGTGCACTTCAACTGCGCCAAGTCTCCCATCATCCGCAACGACGAGCTCGACTTGTTCTCCAAGTACGGCCTCGAGTATTCCCGTATGGATTCCGTGTTCTGCTCGGTCTTCCCTGACGAGACCCATCTGTCCGTCAAGCAGAACCTCGACGACTTCTGCAACGAGATCGCCAAGTTCTCCGATCACGACGCTGAGCAGTACCACAAGTTCTACAACTACATCAGCGAGCTTTCGGGCGCTGCCAATGCCGGTTCTTCGGGCTCCTGCCCTCCGTACGGCGCCATGATGAACATCCTCAGCATGAGCTCCGCCGGCCGTGAGTTCCTGCGCGTGCTGAACTCTTCCGCTCAGGAAATCGTCGAAGAGTGGTTCGAGTCCGAGCAGCTGCGCGTCACGCTGACCCGTTGGGCCACCGAGATGATGATCGACCCGCGCCAGGTCGGCACCTCCACGGTTCTCATGCTTTCTTCCGCAATCCACAGCGACGCCTTCCCGGGCGCACTGTTCCCCAAGGGCGGCTCCAACGAGTTCGTCAACGCCCTGAAGCGTGCCGCCGAGGCCGCTGGCGCCGACTTGTTCTCCAGCCAGTGGGTTAACGAGTTCATCGTCGAAGGCAACGAGGTCAAGGGTTGCCGCACCAAGGCGGGCGACGAATTCCGTTGCAAGAACGCCATTGTGAGCACCATCAACGTCAAGAACGTCTTCGACATCCTGGGCGACGACGCTCCTTACGAGGACTCCCACTATGTCAAGCTGGTCCGCCAGTCCGACTTCCGCGCTCTGAACCAGTCCTTCGCTCTCGACGTCATCCCCGAGTTCAAGGCCGGCGAAGAGGTCAAGGAGACCTTCTGCATCGAGTTCGCTCCGCATGAGGACGACTACCTGCGTCACTTCAGCAACTTCAAGTTCGGCGACTTCAAGCCCGAGATGCCGCTTATCACCATCCCCGCTTTGGCCGACCCGACCCGTTGCCCCGAAGGCCACAGCGTCGTCAACGTCTACAGCTACTGCCCGTGGAACCTCCATGGCGATTGGCGCAACTGGAAAGACCCGCAGCAGGATGCCGAAGCCAAGCAGATGGTCTGGGAATTCTTCAAGAGCCGCTGCACCAACGTCACCGACGACAACATCCTCGGCACGTGGAGCAAGAACCCGGTGGAATACGAAGAGTGGAACCCGGCATTCGTCCAGGGCGACATCAGCCTCATCGGTATGCAGAACAGCCAGATGTACGACTTCCGTCCCATCCCCGGCAAGGGCCACGACTACCATGGCGACATCGAGAACCTGTACTTCGTGGGCGCCTGCAGCCACCCCGGCCCCTCGATTTCGTTCAACGCCCGCGCCGGCATGGTGAAGGTCCTCGAGGACTACGGCGTCGACATCAAAGACATCGTCAGCAAGCACTAGTGTGAAACGGGCGCCGTCGCGCCATCGAAAAAGGAGACTCTCATGCCTAAGCCAGCACCGAAACCGTCCATCGTCGCCAAGGTTGAAGATGGATCTCCGATGGTAGAGATCTTCTCCATGGAGATCGGCAAAGACGGCAGCCTCGTCATGGACTGCAAAGCGCTCGGAAGCATGCGCATGGATGTTATCATCAGCGCAGACGACGTTGCCAAGGGATGGCCTGTCGTCAAGGCGAGCAAAAAGTCGATCATAGCTTTTGCGAAGCAGATTCCTGGCGCCTTGAAAAAGGTGAAGAAGGCCCAGAAGGCCGCCGAGGCCGAAAAGGCCGCACAAGCGTAAGCTTACCCTTGCCTTGTGCGGAATCCCGCATCATTCGCGAAGCGTTGTGAAGGCGTCCGCTCCTCCGGGGGCGGGCGCCTTTTCGTTGCGCTGCCGTATACGGCGCATCGTCGCGTGTGGCTATAATGAGGAAAAACGGAGGGCCGCAACGGCGTCGTGCGCGTCGGGCCGAAACATTCCCGATGAAGGGGGCATGCCGCTATGGCCTTTGTCGAATTTCGCGATGTCCGCAAAATCTATCGTATGGGCGAAGTGGAGGTTGCCGCCGCCGACGGCATGACCTTCGACATCGAGCGCGGCGAGCTGGTGGTTGTCGTGGGACCGTCGGGTTCGGGCAAAACCACGCTGCTCAATATGCTGGGCGGCATGGATTCGTGCACGTCGGGATCGATCAGGCTCGACGGCCGCGAGATCAGCTCGATGGGCGCCAAAGAGCTCACCGATTACCGCCGCTACGACATCGGCTTCGTCTTCCAGTTCTACAACCTGGTGCAAAACCTCACGGCGCTTGAAAACGTGGAGCTGGCTTCCCAGATATGCCGCGACCCGCTTCCCGCCGACGAGGCGCTCGCCGAGGTGGGCCTTGCGCATCGTATGGGCAATTTCCCCGCCCAGCTTTCGGGTGGCGAACAGCAGCGCGTGGCCATCGCCCGCGCCTTGGCGAAAAATCCCAAGTTGCTTTTGTGCGACGAGCCCACGGGCGCGCTCGACTACAAGACGGGCAAGGCCATTCTCAAATTGCTGCAGGATACGTGCAGGCAGACGGGGCGCACGGTGGTGCTGATCACGCACAACTCGGCGTTCACGGCGATTGCCGACCGCGTCGTCCATATCAAAGAAGGCCGCGTGGAATCGGTCGAACTGAATGCTCATCCCGCGGCGGCCGAAACTGTCGAGTGGTAGCGGGTGCATTATGAAAAGCGTGTTCAACAAAGGAGTCGCACGGTCGATCACCCATTCGCTCGGGCGTTTTCTGGCCATTGCGGTGATCGCCGCCCTCGGCACGGGCTTTTATGCCGGCCTGCGCATGACGGGTCCCGATATGCGCCTTGCCGCCGACCAGTATTTCGACGCCACTTCCATGGCGGATTTGCGCGTGGTCTCGACGCTGGGTTTGAGCGACGAGACGATAGACGAGCTGCGCGCGGTGCAAGGGGTGGCGGGGGTCATGCCGGCGCGCGAGGTGGACGTGCTTGCCACGGTGGAAGACGTGCAATACACCATGCGCGTCCAGTCGTTCGATGCGGCGGCGGCGCGCGCTTCCGATACGTCCGACGGCATGAGCGCCGTATCCGCCGATGCTGATTACCTGAACCGTCCCATTCTTGTAGAGGGCACGTGGCCCGAAGGGCCGAACGAATGCGTGCTCGCGGCCGACGTGGTGATGGACGGAACCGTCGCCGCGGGCGACACCGTGACGGTGGTGGAAGGAACGCAGGACGTCGACGAGGTGCTGTCGACGCGCGAATACACGGTGACGGGCTTCGTGCGTTGCTCGTATTACGCATCGCCGACCAACCTGGGGGCGACGTCGCTCGGCAGCGGCGCGATCGAGCAGGTGATGTTCGTCGACGATGCGGGCTTTGCCGCCGACATGCCGTATACGGAGGCGTTCGTTTCGGTGGAAGGCGCCGCCGATGAAGCCGCGGGAAGCGATGCCTACCAGGCGAAAATCGACGAGGTCGCGCAGCGCATCGAGGATTCGGGGCTTGCCGCCGTTCGTCTTGACGAAGTGAAGTCGGACGCCCAAGAAGAACTCGACGAGCAGCGCGATGCATACGAAACGCAGCGTGCCGACGCCGAGGTTCAGCTTGCCGACGGAGCGGCGGAGCTCGATGCTGCGCGCGTGCAGCTTGACGATGCTGCGGCGCAGCTCGAAAGCGGCCGCGCCGAACTGGAGGCTGCGGCGGGAGTCATCGCATCGAGCGAACAGGAGATAGCCGACGGCCAGGCGTCGTATGAGCGCGGCGTATCGCAGCTTGCCGACGAACGCGCCTCGGCCGAGCGGCAGCTTGCCCAGGCGCAGGAGCAGATAGATTCCGCCCAGGCACAGTACGACGGCGCCATGGCGATGCGCGAGCAGCTCGCCGCACAGCGCCTTCAGGTGCAGGCGGGCCTTGATGAGGTCGACGCCGCCATCGAGGAACATATGCCGGCGATCGATGCGGGCATCGATTCTGCCCAGCGCGCTGTCGGCGCGATAAACGAGCAGCTCGCCGCGCTCGATCCGGGTGATCCCGACTACGAAAAAAAGTATGCGGAATTGCAGCAGACGCTCGCGATTGCGCAGGGAAAGCTCGCCGAGCTGCAAGCTCAGAAGGACGCCTTGCTGTCCCAGCAGGCGCAGCTCGCCGCCGCCCTTGCGCAGATCGATGACGGCATCGCGCAGATAGACGCGCAAGCGCAGGGCGTGCCCGAGCGGCTTGCCGCCGCTCGCGACGAATTGGCCTTCCAGCGTGCGCGTGCCGAAGAGGGATTCGCCTTCGCGCAGGCGCAGCTCGATGCCGCCGCCTGGAAGCTAGCGGATGGCAGGGAGCAGCTTGCGGCGGGGCGCGATGCGTATGCGGCGGGCGCCGCGGAGCTTGAAAGCGGCGAAGCCGATTACGCCGAAGGCCTTGCGTCGTACGAACAGGGCGTTGCCGAATACGATGCGCAGAAGGCCGACGCCGAGGCGCAATTCGCCGATGCCGAAGCGCAGCTTGCCGAGGCGCAGGCGGATATCGACGCGCTCGAGCCCCCTGAAATCATGGTGCTCGACCGCACGAAGAACATCGGCGCGGAAAGCTTCAGGTCCGACGCCGGGCGCATCGACCGCATCGCCATGGTGTTCCCGTTCATCTTCTTCTTGGTGGCGGCCCTCGTGTCGCTGACCACCATGACGCGCATGGTGGAAGAAGAGCGCGTGCTGATCGGCACGTACAAGGCGCTCGGCTACAGCAATGCGCGCATCACTTCGAAGTATCTGGTGTATGGCGCCGTGGCAAGCGGCGTCGGTTCGCTCGTGGGCATCGTGGCGTTGTCGCTTTTCCTGCCGTATTTCATCATGAACGCCTACGCGATCATTTACGCGGTGCCGCCGCGCCCCGTGCCGATCGATCCCGGTCTGGCGTTGCTTTCGGCGGGGCTCGGCATCGGCATCACGGTGGCGGCAACCTGGTTCGCCGCGGCTTCCACGCTGCGCGAAACGCCGGCATCGCTCATGCTGCCGCGCGCCCCGAAGGCGGGCAAGCGCATTCTGCTCGAACGCGTGAAGCCGCTGTGGAGCCGCATGTCGTTCTCCTGGAAGGTGACGGCGCGCAATATCTTCCGCTACAAGCGCCGCTTCTTCATGGCCGTGGTGGGCATTGCGGGCTGCACGGCGTTGCTGCTGACGGGTCTGGGGTTGCAGAACGCCATCAACGACATCATCGACAAGCAATTCGGCGAAATCTACCACTACAACATGGTGGTGCGCGAGGCCGACGACGTGTCCGACGAAGACGCCGCGGCCGCCTCGAGCGTTCTTGCCGATGCGGGGCTGCAGTCGTCGTATGAGTCGGCGCATACCGAAAACATGCTGGCGGCCCGCCCTGACGACCCCGACGGCGAGCATCAGCGTTTCGAGCTGATCGTGCCCGAAAGCCCCGCGAAGTTCGCCGATTACGTGACCATGCGCGAGCGCCTGGGGCATGACCCCGTCGCGCTTGAGGGCGAGGGTGTGGTGATCAGCGAGAAGCTCGCCAACGAGCTGGGCTTGAAGACGGGCGACGCCATCCTTCTCTTCGATGAGGATGCGGTGGGCAACGCCACGGGTGCCGGTCGCGAGGTGGAAATCGCCGGCATCATGGAGAATTACGTGAGTCAGTATGCGTTCGCCACGCCCGAGACGTTCGATGCTTTGGCGGAAGCGGAGCCCGCGTACACGACGCTCTACGTGAAGGCGCCCGAAGACGAGGCACAGCGCAGCGCGCTTTCCGATGAGCTGCTGGCGATCGACGGCGTGAAGACCGTCGGGTTCAACGACGAGACGATCGATTCCTACCGCACGATGCTCAAAAGCGTCGATGCCGTGGTGGTGGTGCTTGTCGTTGCCGCGGCGGCGCTTGCGTTCGTGGTGCTCTACAACCTGACGAACATCAACATCACCGAGCGTCAACGCGAGATCGCCACGCTCAAAGTGCTCGGGTTCAACCCGCACGAGGTGAACGCCTACATCTATCGCGAAACGCTGCTGCTTTCGGCGATAGGCGCCCTGGTGGGCTGCGCGCTCGGCGTTTTCATGGAGGGCTTCGTGGTGATGACCGCCGAAGTCGACCAGGTGATGTTCGGGCGTGAAATCCACGCGGCAAGCTTCGTGATCGCATTCTTGCTGACGATGCTGTTCTCGGTTTTGGTCACGTTCTTCATGCGCAAGAAACTCGCCGACATCGACATGGTGGAAAGCCTGAAATCGGTTGAGTAAAGGGAAGGCGGCTGCAGGGTCGCCTTCCTTCTCGGCGGTATAATCTATTGCAAATATATGAGAAAAAGAAAGGGGGAGTTATGGCGGGAACGGTGTCGGTCTATTTGCGCGACGAAACCCTGCGCCGTCTCGATGCACTTGTCGCGGAGCGCGCTGCCGAAGACAGGGCGAACGGGCTTGAAGGGCGCACGGTGACGAATCGGTCGCGTCTCGTCGAAAGCATCATCGAAGAATACCTCGGCGCATCGAAGCCCCTTCCTCTTTCGACTATCGAATATTTCGTCGTCGATTTGGCGAAAGAATACGGCGCGAAGAAGGTTTCTCTGTTCGGGTCGTATGCGCGCGGGGAGGCGACCGAGGCGAGCGATGTCGATATCTTGCTCGATAAAGGCGACATCAGAGGGCTTCGCGTGCTTGATTTCCAAGACGAGCTCGCGCAGCGGCTCGGACGTCCTGTGGATGTGGTCACGACGGCCGGCGCGGGAGAGAGGTTTCTCTCGAAGATAAAGAAAGACGAAGTGGTGCTGTATGAGGCAAGCTGAACGGGACAACGACCAGCTCGGCATCATCCTGCATTACTGCGAACGGCTCGAGGATTCCATTCGATGCTTCGGGGATTCCTACGCTTCCTTCGTCTCGACGACGCCGTTTCAAGACAGCTGCGCTCTTTGCCTCATACAAATAGGCGAAGCGGTGAACAGGATTTCCGACGATTTCAAGCAGGCGCATTCTGAGATAGACTGGCGCCGTATTTACGGTATGCGATGCCATTTGGTGCACGGATACGAGATGTTCGATGCCGAGATAGCGTGGGATGCCATAAAGAGTCAGGTGCCCCCTTTGAAGGACTTCTGCGCCGACCGCTTCGAGGAGTGAGGAATGGTCTCAACCGCTCTGCCCGGCGTTCGCTGCCGAGCGTAGCTGCGTCTTGTCGGTTGCGGCTGCATTCGACGGCTTCGCTTTCCGTTTGCCTTCATGCATCCGGGCGTCTGCGGTATGCTGGTCGGTGTTTTGTTCGCGGCACGATTGCCGCGCGAGGGAAGGGGCCGCCATGAATGCGCGTTCTCGATATTTCGGACAGTCGGCGCAGCAGATTTCCGCCGATTATTTCTCGTGGTTGCTCAAAGCGCGCGTCACGGCGATTGCGGCGGCACTTGCGCTCGGCTTGGCGGCGATCATGTTCATTTCGTCAGGCGAAGCGGTCGCCTATATCGTGTGCCTTGTCGGGGTGGTCGTGTCGGCATGGGTGTTCAAGGCAAGGGTGAACAGCCGTTTTCGCAGCCTGCTCGACATTCTGGGTTCCGATTGCGATGCCGAGAAATACCGCGAGGTCATCGAGCTTATCGCGCAGCGCGACAAAAAGCAGCGCTCGAAGGGAACGTGTCTGACCGAGCTGGCACTGGCGCATTATCATGCGGGCCGTCCGATGGATGCGCTACAGCTCCTCTCCCAGGTGTCATTCAAATCGCCCAAAAACATCCTCTGGGTGCGCACGTACAACGTGGAAGCTATTGCGCGCAATGCGGCGGGCGATAGCGCCGGCCGCGATGCGGCGCTTGAGCGCATTGCGGCATTCCGCGCCGGCGCATCGGTTAACTCGCCGAAGCGTGCGGTGATCGACGACATCCTGTTCGGGCTGAATGTTCGGTTCCGCTCGCCGGAGCAGTGGGGGCCGGTCGATTTGGATTACATGCGCAAGAATTCCGCGACGGCCGAGTCGCGCTTGACCTGGGTGTCATGGAAAGTCTGCGAAGCCGAGTATCATCTTACGCACGGAAACACGCAAGAAGCGCGTGCCATCCTGGACAATGTCGCCGAAGGTCCCGTCACGCCGCGTGCTGCTGCGAATATCGAACGTCTCCGCGCGATGCTGTAGGGGCGGGCCGGTCGCGAAGGCCGCGCCTGGAACCGGAGAGGTTTTCGGGCTTTGTCATGCCTCGCGTACAAGGCGCTTTCTTCGCGGTCACTTCTTCCCAAGTGTCATCTGCCGCCTGTGCAGGATGCTTTCTGCCGACATGAGCGCGATGCCCGTCCATACGAGCGCGAAGCATACGCCGTGCGCGAACGTGAACGCCTCGCCGAAAAACGTCACGGCTAAAATGAGCGCGATGGTGGGGCTGACGTACTGCAGGAATCCGATGATCACCATGGGAACGCGGTTCGCGGCAGCCGAATACAGCAGCAGCGGAATGGCGGTCAGCACGCCCGCGAACACCATGAGGAAGCCCTCCCAGGGTTGCGACGTGACGGCCATGGGGTCGGGCGTGGCGGGCACGAGGCCCCAAAGCGCCGGCATGAGGGTGCCTGCTCCGAAAATGGCGCCGCCGAGGATGCCCGTGATCACCGATTCGATCGCCATGCCGGGCAGCGCCGGATAGCCCGCCTTCTTCTTCACGGCGCCGTAGGCCGAAAACGAGAGCGCCAAGGCGAAGGCAATCCAGATGTCGCCGCCGTTGACGGCGATGAAAAACGTCACGCCCACGGCGGCCAGGCCGAAGGCGACTTTCTGCATGCGCGTCAGCCGTTCGTGGAACACGATCAGGCCGAACAGGATATTGAACAGCGGGCACAGATAGTAGCCGATGCTCGTTTCCAGCAGATGCCCGCTGTTCGCCGCCCAGATGTAAACGCCCCAGTTCGCCGATGTGAGCACGCCCGACGCCAGGAAGGTGCGCACCGCCCGCGGGTCGCGCAGCAGATACAGGAATCGCGTGCGTTTGACGAACGAGCAGAGCAGCACGATGAACACGCACGACCACACCATGCGGCAGGTGAGCACGAGCAGGGCGGATTCTCCCGAAAGCAGGCGCCAATACAGGCACATGAAGCCCCACATGACCTGGCATCCGAGCGCCTCGAGAAAGCCCGTTCGGTCGAGTTTTTCACGCGTTTCCGTCGTCATTGCGAGCGTGCTCCTTATTTCGCGTTATTGCGCAGTCGGGGAATGAAGTGGGCGGCGAAGCTCTTCTTGTTTCCCCGATTGCGATTCTTCACGTAGATGAATCCGATCACGGAAAACGCCACGGCGCCGATGAAATTCACGAACAGGTCGGCCATGGAATCGTGCAGGCCTATGTCGAGGTATCCGTTCGCGATCTCCACCACCTCGCCGGAAGCGAGCGTGATCTGCGTGTTCACGATGTCGGGAACGGGGATGGCCACGTTGCTGTTCGTGGGGTCGAGCGTGACGGAGTTGAAGGCCGCGACGATCGTGTCTTTCTGCATGTCGAATCCGATGAAGGAGTCGACCGCGTATTCGAACAGCTCCCATACGGCGCCCGCCGTCATGGAGAAGCAAAAGGCGGTGATCGCCATGTAGATGGGCGTGAGCTGCAGCTTCGATGCCTGGCTGCGGTTCAGTATGTCGGCAAGTGCGAATCCGATGCCTGCGGCGAGAAAGCCCCAGGTGGTATGGAGCATGGTGTCCCAGAAAGGTATCTTCACGTAGAACGCGTCGATTTCTCCGAGTATCTCGGCGGCGAACACGAAGCAGAGGATGATGCTTTCAAGTACGCTGGGGATGTCGATCGAAAGCTTGCGTTCAAGCATGCTGGGAATCCAGAACAGGATGAACACTAAGAGGCAGAGCAGGGCGTATTCGTAGCGCCCCTCGAAAACCGAGCGTACGAAAATGCCCGCCACGATCAGGCAAAGCACGACGTAAAGTGCGAAAACGCCGGGTTTTTCCTTCGCTGCTTTGCGGGCGTTTTGCAGAAAGCGCGAGACGATGGCCATCGGACGTCCTTTCTCGGCGGGTATTTTCGGCGGTAACTTGCCAGTATAGCGAAGATGCCCAGGTCGCTTCGTGACGCCGCCGCTTCGTTTCGTGTGTTTCTTCCGGCACGGCGGGTCGTTGTTTCCCTTTTCTTGTGGGATTTCGCCGTCCGGTCCTATAATCCGAAGGTTGGCTCGTGCCGACAGGGGAAGAAAAAAAGAGTCGCCTTCCGGGGGCGGAAGGCAACGATACGGGGTGTTTACGTGATTTCGGAACGTATTCTTACGAATTTGGTCAAAACGATGGCGAAGCGCACGCTCACGCTTTCTCCGACGGAGGAAACGCGCATGCCCGAAGCTCAGCCGGGTCAGAAATACATGCTTTACCTGCATGTTCCCTTCTGCGAACGCCTGTGTCCGTACTGCAGCTTCAACCGCTACGTCTACCGCGACGACGTCGCCCGCCCTTATTTCGAGAGCATGCGCAAAGAGATGCTCATGCTCAAAGACCTGGGCTACGACATCGAGAGCATTTACGTGGGCGGCGGCACGCCCACCGTGGAGATAGACGAACTGTGCGAGACGCTCGATTTGGCGCGCGACACGTTCGATATCAAAGAGGTGGCGTCCGAGACCAATCCCAACCATCTCGCCCATCCGTATCTCGAGAAAATGCAGGGTCGCATCCAGCGCCTTTCGGTCGGCGTGCAGAGCTTCGACGACGGCCTGCTCAAGCAGATGGATCGCTACGAGAAATACGGCAGCGGCGCGGAAATCATGGAGCGTATCGCCGAGGCCATCCCGTATTTCGATTCGCTCAATGTGGATATGATCTTCAATTTCCCGTCGCAGACCGAAGAGATCCTGCGTTCCGATATCGAGAAGATCGCGGAGTGCGGCGCGCGCCAGACCACGTTTTCGCCGTTGTATGTGTCGAATGCCACGATGAGCAAGATGGCATCGACCCTCGGCGCCGTCGATTACGATCGCGAGCGCCGCTATTACGAGATTCTCGACGAGGCGCTTGCGGGCGGCGAGCATCCGCGATTCCGCCGCGAGACCATCTGGACCTTCAACCGCCTCGACGAAGAAGGCCATGACGACCACGCCCTGCTCATCGACGAGTATCAGACCGCTTACGTGGCGTATCCCGCTATCGGCAGCGGCTCGATCACGCACCTCGGAGACAGCCTGTACGTGAACACGTTCAGCATCCAGGAGTACAACGATATGATCGCGGCGGGGCGCATGTCCATCATGGGCAAGGCGAAGCTTTCGAAGCACGACCTGATGCGCTACCACTTTCTGCTGAATCTGTATCGCCTGCGCCTGGATAAGCGCAGCTTCAAGGAGGAATTCGGCTGCAGCATCGAGGCCGGCCTTCCTGCGGAGCTCGCATTCATGCGTCTGAACGGGGCATTCGCCACCGATACGCCCGAGGAGCTGACGCTGACGCCGAAGGGCCGCTATCTGGTGTTGGTCATGTACCGCCAGTTCCTGAGCGGCATGAACAATCTGCGCGAGCAGGCGCGTGCCGCGCTTTCCGGCCCCGAGCGCCAGCTGCTTTTCGGCGACGGCACGTCTGCGTAGGGGCTGCATTCGCGCGGCGGCATGCTGCGCGTGGTTTTCCAGAGGGGCATTCGACGAATGCGCAGATGCGGTTCTTGGGAATCAGCGATTCGAAGCGCCGCCGTCGCCTTGCTCGTCGGCCGACGTCCGCCCGTCGCTTTTCGAGAACCAATACGACGCTTCGTCCTGCTGCGTGCAGCGGTCGGGAAGCAGGTCGGGGAGCGCGATATCGAGCCCGTCGGCTATGCGCAAGAGCGTTTGAAGCGAAGGATTGGATTTTCCCTGTTCAATAAGGAGAATTTGATTATGGTGCACGCCTATCATCATGCCGAATGTGCGCAGGCTCAGCCCGGCGCGCTTTCGGAGGGTCCGAATGCGTGTGCCAAGCGATGCGGTGTATTCGTCGAAAGCGGTCATGATGGCAAGCGTATGGAGACGGCTTGCAAGGATGTCACTTCAAAATGTGACATTCCGTATATATGATGGCAAAAAGACGCAGGCGGGCGGTTGCGCTTCGGGCGCGCCGCTTGGATGCGGGCGTCCTTCGATGAAAGGGCGCCGCGTGTTGCGGGGAAGGCTTCGCATCCTGCGCTGCGAAGCAAACGGTCCGTACGATGTTGGGAGGAAGCCATGCCGGATGAGAGCGTCGATTTTGATGTTTTGATAACGATTCGCGATATGAGCGACGAAGAGGCGGGCGTCGACGACGTGCTGCTGGGTTGCGCCCTTCGCAAAGACGTCCTTCCCGCCTTCCTGGCCGATGTGGCAAAACTGGCGCATTCTTACGGGGGAAAAGACTTCGGCGAACTGGCCGAATCCGATGACGATTCCGTTCTTGACGCCGCCCATCGCCGATGGCTTTCCGATGCCGCGCCCGATGAGGCCGAGCGTGCGTAAGCCGCTTCCGGCCGCCGCCCGAGACGCCATCGAATGCGCTCGGTCCGCGATCGATCGTGCCGCTCTCTGACGAATTCCGTCGGGCGCGGCCTCCTCTTTGCCCGCCAAGATGCGTCGCGAACCGACCGAGCAGGAAATCGCCGATATGTGCACGTTTCCCGGCGACGATTACCTCGGGCAGATCGAGACCATGCTCGCCGATGGCGTATTATTCAACCCCGGACCCGATTTCAATTTCCAAGTTAAGGAGCGGACATGAACTTCGAAGACTGGCAGACGCGCGTCGACAGCATCGACCTGGGCGATCTGCGCTTGTATCACGCCTATGCGTTCAACGAGAAGACCAAGCAGGTCATCGAGGGCGATACCGAGCATCCCGACGAGCAGTACGTGCGCATGCAATTCCAGCAGCAGCTCATGGGCACGCTCATGCAGATGGATATGGAAGAGCAGATGCGCGCCGCACAAGAGCGACGCGAACAGGTTTAAGAAGAGCGCTTTCAGCGGAATGTCCGCACCGAATCGAAGCGCCTGGCAACGCGGATTGCCGGGCGCTTCGGCGTTTTGCGGACGAAAAGAGACGGGTTTTCGCGCGGTGCGCCGTGCGCCGCCGATGGCGGCGTTCCGTTCGCGATCGCTCCTTTTTCGTGCGGGGCGTATTATTCGGGCATGGTGCGGTAGAATTCCCGAATCGAAAACGCTATCGCGGTGCGGACCGTTTCGCGTAAAGCGCTTCCGCAAAGGGGCGCCGCCGAGGCGAAACTCCGGCTTGCGCGATCGCGCGCGGCGCATATCGGTTGCGATGCGCGGCGGGTTTATGCAGGAAACAAGGCGGCTTCGGCCGCGAGAGGGAGGGTCATGGCGAAGGAGCTGTTGGGCAAGCCGGTTATCGCGGCGTTGAAGGAAGATCTGCTCGGTCGCATCGATGCGCTGAAATCGGAGGGCGTCGTGCCGGCGCTTGCCATCGTGCGCGTGGGAGAGCGCGAAGACGACCTGTCTTACGAGCGCACCGCGCTCAAGCGCTCCGAGGGCCTGGGCGTCGAGGTCCGCCGTTTCGTATTGCCCGAAGATGCGGGGCAGGCGGCGCTTATGGATGTGATTTCCCAGGTCAACGAGGATGATTCCATCCACGGCTGTCTCATATTCCGACCGCTTCCGCGCGGCTACGACGAAGAGGCGGCGTGCGAGGCGCTCGATCCGGCGAAGGATATCGACGGCATCGGCCGTGCTGCGCTTGCGCGCGTATTCACAGGTCGCGGAGAGGGTTTTGCGCCATGTACGGCGGCGGCATGCTTGGAGATGCTCGACGCCTACGGTATCGATGCGGCGGGCAAGCGCGTGGCCGTGGTGGGGCGCAGCCTGGTCATCGGCCGCCCGGTGGCCATGATGCTGCTCGAGCGCAACGCCACCGTGACCATGTGCCATTCGCGTACGGAAAACCTCGAAGCCGCTGTGCGCGAGGCCGATATCGTGGTGCTGGCGACGGGTCGCGCGGAGGCGTACGGCGCTTCATGCTTCCGCGAAGGCCAGGTCGTCCTTGACGTGGGCATCAACGTGGACGCCGAGGGCAATCTGTGCGGCGATGCCGATTTCGACGCGGCCTTCGAGGCCGTGGGCGAGGCGGGGGCCGTCACGCCCGTGCCTCGCGGCATCGGCGGTGTGACCACGAGCGTGCTGATGAAGCATGTGGTCGAGGCGGCTGAAAAATCCGCTTTCTCCCGCCCTTGCGAATAGCGACTGCCCGCATTTTCGCGCGGTCGCCCTTGTTCTGCATGATTTTTCCGTTTTCCGACTCTCGCGAATCCGTTTCGGGAGCTGATTTCGGCTTCGGATGTGCAAAATGCCTGGTCGTGATTTTCGCCGTGAGCCGCGCGGCTCAAATGAGAGGGGAAATCTCGTTATTTCGAGCTGGAAAACGGAAAAAAGCTGCAGCAGAAGCGATGAGCGCTGCAATAAGCGAAGCGACACGGAAAATCGTCGTCGATTCGAGGGTTGCGCCGGAAATCAGATCTGCGGCGCGCTTGGTCGAGCGGCGTCCGAGCCATGCGATACGAGTGTTTTCAAGGGTCGTACGTGCGCGGGCTTTCTGCGCCGCGCCCCGTTCGTCGAAAACGCATCCGCCGCGTTCCCATTTTCCGGCGGTCTTTACTTCGATTTGAAGAATCTGCCGGTTCGGGGGCGGTTTTGCCGCGATTTGACGCGCGGCCGCGCCCCCTCGCCGGACTTTGCTTTGATTTGATACATCTCTGACATGCGTTTGATGCCCTCTTCGTAGAGTTGATTGCGGTGTTCGAATTGCAATGAACTCGTTTACGAAAGGACCATCGGACCATGAAATCCAAGAAACTTCTCGCGCTCGCCCTTTCCTGCGTGTGCGCTGTGGGCGCATTCGCTTTGGCAGGATGCTCGTCGGGCGGCGACGCTGCCTCCGAAGGCGGCTCGGCGGGCGGCGCGATTTCCGTCATCTCTCGCGAGGACGGATCCGGCACGCGCGGCGCATTCACCGAGCTTTTCGGGGTTGAAGACGCCGACGGCAACGATGCCACCTCCGCTTCTGCCGTCGTTACCAACTCCACGTCGGTCATGATGACCACCGTGGCGGGCGACCCGAACTCCATCGGCTACATCTCCCTTGGCTCGCTCAACGACACCGTGAAGGCGGTCGAAATCGACGGCGTCGCTCCTTCCGCCGAAGGCGTCAAGGACGGCTCCTACAAAGTGGCCCGTCCGTTCAATGTGGTTGCCGGCGCGAACGTGTCCGAGGCGGCCCAGGACTTCCTCGATTTCGTGATGAGCGCCGATGGCCAGGCCGTTGTCGATGAGGATTACGTCTCCGTCGCCGAGGATGCCAAGCCCTATAGCGCTTCCGGCAAATCGGGCAAGGTCGTTGTCGCCGGCTCCTCTTCGGTGACCCCGGTCATGGAGAAGCTCGCCGAAGCGTATGAGGCCCTCAATCCCGAAGTGAAAGTCGAGGTCCAGCAGTCCGACTCCTCCACCGGCATCCAGTCCGCCATCGATGGCACGTGCGATCTGGGCATGGCGTCCCGCGAGCTGAAAGACTCCGAGCTTTCCCAGGGTGTCGAGCCGGTCGTCATCGCCATGGACGGAATCGCCGTGGTCGTGAATAAGGACTGTGCCGTCAGCAGCCTGACCTCCGACCAGGTCAAGGGCATCTTCACCGGCGAAATCGCCGACTGGTCCGCCATCGCTTAGCGAATCCTCGTCGATATGAAAGGCATCAAGGAAACGATAGCGAAGGTGCTTTTCACGGCCGCCGCGGGAGTCTCCATTCTCGCGGTGGCCCTGATATGCGTCTTCCTGTTTGCAAGCGGCGTTCCCGCTATCGGCGAAATCGGGCCGATTGAATTTCTTACCGGAACCATCTGGCGCCCCGCCAGCGACACGTATGGCATCTTCCCCATGATCTTGGGAAGCATCTACGCCACGGCGGGCGCGCTTGCGATCGGCGTCCCCGTCGGTCTTTTGTGCGCGGTGTATCTGTCGCGCTTCGCAAGTCCGCGCGTCAAGCGCATCCTTACGCCGGGCGTCGAGCTTTTGGCGGGCATCCCGTCGGTCATCTACGGATTTTTCGGCCTGGTGGTGCTCGTCCCGCTGATTCGCCAGACGTTCACGGTGCAGGGCATGAGCCTGCTCGCCGCCTGCATTATCTTGGGCATCATGATTCTGCCCACGATCATCACGGTGGCGCGCAACGCGCTCGACGCCGTTCCCGACAGCTATTACGAGGGTGCGCTCGCCCTCGGCGCCGACCACGAGCGCAGCGTATTCCGCGTGCTGGTGCCCGCCGCGGGATCGGGCATCATGGCGGGCGTGGTGCTGGGCGTGGGCCGCGCCATCGGCGAAACCATGGCGGTGGTCATGATCGCGGGCAACCAGGTTCAGATTCCCGACAGCTTGCTTGACGGCGTGCGCACGCTGACCACCAACATCGTCATGGAGATGGGCTACGCCGCCGACCTTCATCGCGACGCGCTCATCGCCACCGCCGTGGTGCTGTTCGTCTTCGTGCTGCTGATCAATCTGGCGTTCGCCGCGTTGAATGCGAGGTCTCGAAAGTGATGGCTTTGAAACGAAATGCCGAACCGGGCGCGGCGAACGCCAAGCCGCCTCGCAAGGTCTCCTCGCGGATTCTCGCCGCCCTCGTGCGCATCTCCGCATTCGCAACGGCGGCGGTGCTGGCGATTATCGTGGGATACATCCTGGTCATGGGCGTTCCGGCGCTTTCGCCCGAACTGTTCGCGGCGGAATACACCTCGGAAAACGTCTCGATGCTCCCTTCGCTCGTCGATACGCTTCTCGCCGTTTTGCTGACGCTTGTCATCGCCGTCCCCCTCGGCGTGATGGCGGCCATCTTTTTGGTGGAATACACCACGCGCGGCAGCAAGTTCGTGAAGGTGGTGCGCATCACCGCCGAAACGTTGGCGGGCATTCCCTCGATCGTGTACGGATTGTTCGGCATGCTGTTCTTCGTGACGTTTCTGGGATGGGGCCTCTCGCTGCTTTCCGGCTGCCTGACGCTTGCCATCATGGTGCTTCCCACCGTGATGCGCACGACCGAAGAGGCGTTGCGCGCGGTGCCCGACTCGTACCGCGAGGGAAGCTTCGGACTGGGCGCGGGCCGCTTGCGCACGGTGCTTTCCGTGGTGCTGCCGCCTGCCATGCCGGGCATCCTGGGCGGCATCATCCTGTCGATCGGCCGCATCGTGGGCGAATCGGCGGCGCTGATCTTCACGGCGGGCACGGTGGCCGCCATCCCCATGGGCGTTTTCGACTCGGTGCGCACGATGTCGGTACATATGTATGTGCTTTCGTGCGAGGGCCTGCATATCGACGCCGCCTACGCCACCGCCGTGGTGCTGCTCGTGATTGTGGTGCTGATCAACGCATTGGCATCGTTCGTGGCGAAGCGCCTGACCAAGATCTGACATCCGGTGCGAACGGAGCCGCCTGCCGGCGCGCGGCACGCGGCTCCGCCATCGGGATAACGTGCGAAACGAGGCGCCGCACCGGGCGCCTTCGAAAGAAAGGAACGAACGCGTGAGCGAAATCATATCGGGGCCCGCCGATCGAGCCGAAACGCAATCCGTCCAGGGGAGCGCTTCGGTTCTGCAGCCCGCCGACCGGGCGAAGCTTGCCGTGTGCGGGCTCGACCTCTACTACGGCGATTTCCATGCGCTGCACGGCATCGACATGGATATTCCCGCCAATAAAATCACGGCGTTCATCGGCCCTTCGGGCTGCGGCAAGTCGACGCTGCTGCGAACGCTCAACCGCATGAACGACCTGGTGGAGGGCTGTCGCATCGAGGGCGAGGTGCGCTTGGACGGCGATGACATCTACGCGAAGGGGACCGACGTCAACGACGTGCGCCGCCGCGTGGGCATGGTGTTCCAGAAGCCCAATCCTTTCCCCATGAGCGTGTACGACAACGTGGCGTTCGGGCCGCGCACGCACGGCATCAAAGACCGGGCGCGCCTCGATGAAATCGTGGAAAACGCCCTGCGCAAGGCCGCTATTTGGGACGAGCTCAAAGACCGCCTGAAAAAAAGCGCCCTCGGCCTGTCGGGCGGCCAGCAGCAGCGTCTGTGCATCGCGCGCGCCTTGGCGGTGGAGCCCGAGGTGTTGCTGATGGACGAGGCGACAAGCGCGCTCGACCCGCTTTCCACGGGCCGCATCGAGGAGCTGGCGGTCGAGCTGAAGAAGGACTACACCGTGGTCATGGTGACCCACAACATGCAGCAGGCGGCGCGCATCTCCGACATGTGCGCGTTCTTCCTGCTGGGCGATCTGGTGGAATACGGTGACACGCAGGAGCTTTTCGGGCGCCCGCAGGACAAGCGCACCGAAGACTACATCACGGGAAGGTTCGGTTAAGCCATGATACGTTCGATTTTCGACCACGAACTCTCGCTGCTCGATGCCCAGATGCTGGTCATGGCCTCTTCGATGGAAGAAGCGGTGGTGTCCGCGGTCAAGGTGGTGGAGGAGCGCGACGTCGATTTGGCGAAGCGCGTCATCGCCGGAGACGACGACATCGACCGCCAGGAGCGCGAGATTGAAAGCTTCTGCTTGAAGCTGCTGCTCACCCAGCAGCCCGTCGCGGGCGATTTGCGCCACGTGTCTTCCGCCCTTAAGATTGTCGGCGATATGGAGCGCATCGGCGACCAGGCGGCGGACATCTGCGAGACCATGCTCGGCATCGACGGCCCGCTCGATGCGCGTCTTTCGGGGCATTTGCGCGGCATGGCCGAGAAGGCGTGCGCGATGGTGCATAATGCCGTTGCGGCGTTCGTGGAGCGCGATGTGGAAAAGGCCCGTGCGGTCATGTGTTCCGACGACGAGGTGGACGCATTGTTCGGCAAGGTGAAAACCGACGCCATCGCGGCCATCATCCACGATGCCGATCCGGCGGAAAGCCTGGTCGAGGCGTTGATGGCGGCGAAGTATCTCGAACGCATCGCCGACCACGCCCAAAACGTCGCGGAATGGGTCGAATACGCCCTGACGGGCCGTTACAAAGGAGACTTGATCGGATGATCTACTACCTCGAGGACGACGAGCAGATTCGCAATCTGACGCTGTACACCCTGGCGCAGACCGGGCATGAGACGCGCGGATTCGCCTGCGCGTCCGAGCTCTACGATGCCTTGGGCGAAGCCGTGCCCGATCTGTTCATCCTCGATGTCATGCTTCCGGGCGAAGACGGCATTTCCGTGCTGAAGAAGCTGCGCGAGCGCCCGGACACCGAAAACGTCCCCGTGATGATGCTGACCGCGAAATCGACCGAGTTCGATACCGTGCTCGGCCTTGATGCCGGCGCGGACGATTATCTTGCCAAGCCGTTCGGCATGATGGAGCTTCTCTCGCGCGTCAACGCGCTGCTTCGTCGCGCCCGCCGCGATGAAGAGCGCGCCCGCCAGGCCGCCGAGGCCGCCCGTGCGACAGCGGGCGGCGCGCCTGCCGATGCGGCATCGGCGGACGTGATGGACGCCGGCCCCATCCATCTCGACGTCGCGCGCTATGCGGTCACGGCGGGAGGCGTGGACGTGCGCCTGACCCATAAAGAGTTCGAAACGCTGCGCTTCCTCATGCACAATCGCGGCATCGTGGTCTCGCGCAGCCAGCTGCTCGACCAGGTGTGGGGCTACGAAGTGGCGGGCGAGACGCGCACGGTGGATGCCCACATCCAGACCCTGCGCAAGAAGCTTTCCGAAGCCGATGCCGATGCCGCCTCGCTGATCGAGACGGTGCGCGGCGTGGGCTATCGCATGAAGGGCTAGCCCGTGTCCGCCCCTTCCGGCATCCGTGCCGATTCGCCGTCCGATTCCTCTACCGGCGCGCCCGGCGTGGCGCGCCGTATGCTTTCGCGCACGATCGCCCGCACCGTCATGATGGCGACGGCGGGCGTGGCGGTGGTGTGCGCCCTGTTTTTCGCCGCGGTGTTCTATCTCGTGGTGGACGATCGCGCCGCCCGCGACCTCGAGGCCGAATGCAAGGCGTTCGCCGAGGTGCTCGACGATCGGTCGGGCGATGCGGTCTCGACCGTGGCGCTGCTCGACGAAGACGCGGTGATCGCGCCCTCCGACACGCGCGTGACGCTGGTCGACGAAGACGGGTCGGTGCTCTACGACAATCGAGCCGATGTCGCTCAGCTTGAAAACCACGCGCTGCGCCCCGAGGTCATCCAGGCCATGGAAACGGGAGAGGGCAGGTCGGGAAGGTATTCCGCCACGCTCGACGAAGAAACGCTGTATCACAGCATCAGGCTGGACGACGGCTCCGTCCTGCGTCTGGCGGTCACGCAGGCAAGCGTATGGGGCGTGCTCCAATCGCTCGCGCTGCCTTATGCGGCCCTGCTCGCCGCCGCCGTGTTGGCGGCCTTTCTTGCCGCGTGGGCCATTTCGCGCAAGATCGCGTCGGAATTCTCCACGGTCGACCTCGACCATCCCCTCGAAAACGATGCGCCGCAGGAAATCGTGCCGCTGCTCGAGCGCCTCGACGCGCAGAAGAAAAGCATCGACGCCCAGGCGGCGGAGCGCCGGCGTTTCACGGCGAACGTGTCGCACGAGCTGAAAACCCCGCTCACGGTGATATCGGGCTATGCCGAAATCATCGATCGCGGCATCGCGCGTCCCGAAGACGTGCAGAAGTTCGCGGGCCTCATCCACGCGGAGGCGCAGCGCATGAAGATGCTCGTCGACGAGCTGCTCACGCTGTCGCGGCTCGACGACGCGCAGGCCGCCGCCGAGGCCATGCCCGTGGCTATGGACCAGGACGTCTCGCTCACCCAGGTGGCGCACGCCGTGGCGGCGCGCTTGGAGCCTGCCGCCGAACGCCGCAACGTATCGCTGCGCGCGCGCACTCCCGATGAAGACGGTCTGTCCGATATCGTGGTGCGCGGCAACGCCCGCATGCTCGAAGAGATGGCGCGCAACCTGGTGGAAAACGCCATCCGCTACAACGTGGAAGGCGGACGCGTCGTCGTCGACGTTTCGCGCGACCGACGCGGCGCGCCGATGCTGCGCGTGGTCGATACGGGGGTGGGCATACCCCCCGAGCTGCGCGAGAAGGTGTTCGAGCGCTTCTTCTGCGTGGACGAGAGCCGCTCGAAGGAAACGGGCGGAACGGGCCTGGGGCTTGCGATCGTCAAGCATGCGGCGCAGCTGCACGGCGCCAAGGTGCGCGTGTACGGCAATGATCCGCGCGGCAGCGTCTTCGAGGTCACCTTCCCCGTATAAGGGCGGGTCGCGCTCCGGTTTCACAGCGGCCGGCCCATTTCGTGGGCGCATTTTCCAGCTTGCCGGGATACACTGATTGCCACTTATTGGCGGAAGGCGAATGAAAGGCAAGCCGTGAAACTTCTTGAAGATCGTATCGCGCGCGACGGCGTGGTGAAGGCGGAGGGCGTCTTGAAGGTGGACAGCTTCTTGAACCACCAGATGGACATCGAGCTGTTCAACGAGATGGGAGCCGAATTCAAGCGTCTGTTCTCCGATGCTTCGATCAATAAGATCCTGACGATCGAGGCGTCGGGCATCGGCATCGCCGCCATCGTGGCGCAGCATTTCGGCGTTCCCGTGGTGTTCGCCAAAAAGGCGCAAAGCATCAATCTCGACGGCGAGATGTACTCCACGCGCATCCAGAGCTTCACGCACGGCAAGGTGTTCAACGTCATCGTGTCGAAGAAGTTCATCGGTCCCGACGACCGCGTTTTGATCATCGACGACTTCTTGGCCAACGGCTGCGCGCTCGACGGGCTGATCGACATCGTGGAGTCGGCGGGCGCCACGGTGGAGGGCATCGGCATCGCCATCGAGAAGGGCTTCCAGCCCGGCGGCAAGAACCTGCGCGAGCGCGGATATCGCCTGGAGTCGCTTGCCATCGTGGAGTCGATGGACCCCGCGACGGGCTCTTTGACGTTTCGCGACCAGAACGCATCCGAGGCCGACGCCCCCGCGCTCGGCGTCGTCGAGACCATCGAAGCGTAGGCGCCTATGAAGACGTTCGATCACGCGGAGCTGTACAAGCTCGACGGCGACGTTCCTCTGCTGCGCTCCATCCCTTACGGCGTGCAGCACATCCTCGCGATGTTCGTGGCGAACTTGGCGCCGATTTTCATCGTTGCCGCGGCGGCGGGGCTCGACGACGGCATGACCGGTTCGCTGGTGCAAAGCGCCATGCTCATCGCCGGCATCGGAACGCTCATCCAGCTGTTCCCGGTATGGAGGCTGGGAAGCGGGTTGCCCATCGTCATGGGCATCAGCTTCACGTTCGTCACCGTGCTGTGCGGCGTGGCCGCCACCTACGGATACAACGCCGCCATCGGCGCGATCATGGTGGGCGGCATCATCGAAGGCGTGCTGGGCCTGTTCGCCAAATACTGGCGGCGCATCATTTCGCCCATCGTGGCCGCCGTGGTGGTGACCTCGATCGGGTTCTCGCTGCTCAATGTGGGCGCCACGTCGTTCGGCGGCGGTGCGGGAGCGCCCGATTTCGGATCGCCGACCAATATCGCGCTCGGCTCGATCGCGCTGGTGTCGTGCTTGGCGTTCCAGATTCTCGCGAAGGGGAAGACCAAGCAGCTTTCGGTCTTGTTCGGCCTGGTGGTGGGCTATGTGGCGGCCCTCGTCATGGGCGTTGTCGACCTGAGCGGGTTCTCCGAGGCCGAGCCGCTCGCGTTGCCGCAGTTCATGCCCTTCACGCCCGAGTTCGAGCCGTCGGCGATTATCGCCGTCACGCTGATCTTCCTCGTGTCGGCAACCGAGACCATCGGCGATACCTCCGCCATTTCCATGGTGGGCCTTGCGCGCGACGTGCGCGAAAAAGAGCTTTCCGGCTCGATCGCGTGCGACGGCTTCGTCAGCTCGCTTTCGGCGTGCTTCGGCTGCCTGCCCATCACGTCGTTCAGTCAGAACGTGGGTCTTGTCGCCATGACGAAGGTGGTCAATCGCCGCGCGATCGCCACGGGCGCCGCCATCATGATCGCCGCGGGCTTTTTGCCCATCATCGGCGTGGTGTTCTCCTCGCTTCCCGAAGCGGTGCTCGGCGGCTGCACCATCATGATGTTCGGCAACATCATCGTGAGCGGTTTCCAGATGATCGCCCGCGCGGGATTCACCCAGCGCAACATTCTGATCGCCGCGCTGTCGCTTTCGATCGGTATCGGCTTCACCCAGGTGTCCGACATCTTCGTGCTGCTGCCTGAAATGCTGCAGAACGTGTTTGCCGACAACTGCGTGGCCGTGGTGTTCCTGGTGGCCGTGGTGGCGAATCTGATGCTGCCGAAAACCATCTCGATCGACGGGGCAGAGCTCGCGGGCGAAGCCGAACAGCAGCGCATCGACGCCGCGACCGACCAGGCGGCGCCGGCAGCCGAAGGCGTTGCGTCGGATGCCGACGGAGGCCGCGTGTAGGCACGGGTCGAAAACGGTGCTTGCGATTGCGTCGAGCAGGGCGCGCCCGGGAAAGAGCAGGCCGCGCGGTCGTAGCGTTTCGGCTTCGTGTTTGCGGCAGATGTTTTGTCGCATGTCGGCCGCTCTTGCGAGCTACAGAGGCGGAGGAACCTCGGTTCCTCCACTTTTTTATTGCGTGTCGTTCACGGCTCGCTTCCGCGGGCCGGGGGTCTTTCTTCTTGGCGGTGCCGACATTTCCGGCGTGTATGCCATACGGGCGCAGGTCGCTTCTCGATTCATGCTGCTCGACGTTTTTCCCGACTGCGCGAAAGCGTATGATATAACGGCATACGGTCTGTGCTGAGACCATTCATTTGCAGGTGAATTCTGCCGCATTCCTATAAGCGGCAAAGCAAGGAAGGAATTGCTTATGGAGACAGATAGGAAGAAGGGGCTTTCTCCCGCGAAAACGGCGCTTTCGGCAACGATGGCGGCGGCGCTGACGTTCGGCATGACGCCCATGCCGTCGCATCGCGCTCTTGCGGAAGAAGCTCCGGGGGGGGGGTATAGAATCCGAGGCGTCTAGCGCTCCCTCTCAGCCGGGTGATATCTACCGAGAGGGCGATTTCGGCACGAACGCCCACTGGAAATTGATTGCGACAGATGAGCTGGGTGCCAATGGTCAGCCCGCATACGACCTGTTCATCACGCGTGCGGACGATTCCCTTGAGGCTTCGTGGCCGTACTGGGAAAGACCTTGGGGCGGGGAATATTTCGTCAGGGACCAGATTCGAAGCGTGACCGTCGGCACGCCCGAGCACAAGGTTGCCGTCAGCGGATCGACGCAGGGTCTTTGGAAGGGCTATGTGTCGGCGAAAAGCTTCGATTTGGCGGGCTTGGACACCTCGACCGCTACGACCCTCGCGTACATGTTCCAGGGCTGCTCGTCTGCGGAATCCATCGACTTGTCCGGTTTCAATATCTCTCAGGTCACGAGCCTCACGTACATGTTCCAGGACTGTTCGTCTTTGAAGTCCATCGATGTTACCGGTCTCGATACCTCTCAGGTCACGAGCCTTGCGGGCCTGTTCTGGAACTGCTCTTCTTTGGAGTCGGTCAGCCTTTCCGGCCTCGATACCTCCAAGGTTCAGACCTTCAACTCCATGTTCTATGGTTGCGCATCTTTGAAATCGGCGGATATCAGCGGACTTAATTGGGACGGTGTTGCCAAGCAGGGGTTTGCCGCCATGTTCGCGTACTGCACCTCGCTGGAAACGATCAAGGGCCTTGACGAGATTCCCCAAAGTGCATGGCGCGCAAGCGTCAAGACTCCGACCCCCTCTGCTACGATCGATGGCGACTATTATGGCGGCTACTACTACAACGACGGCGGCCACGGTCTCTTTGCCGAAACGGGATTGAGCGTTGTCGACTTGGGCAATATGTCTACGCATTATGGTTACAACGCCTCGAGTCACAATTACAACAATTCGACTCCCGGATTCATGTTCACCGGCGGGGATCAGAGATATGAAGACCAATACAATATCGCCAAAGTGACGTACGGTAGCGAGTTCTATGATCAGAAGTATTATCGTACCGATCAGGGAATGCACAATTACGGCGCTCTTTTGTGGCCTGCGGCCGGGCTTTGGGTCGATGAGAAGCAGAAGGGCAACATCAGGGATGCCGATCGAATCATCAACGGCGAGACGTTCTGGGCCTACCATATGGAGCATGGCTATGGGAAGGGCGATGTGACCTACGTGCGCTTCACCCAGCCTACCTTCAACGCCAACGGCGGCGTTTTCGACGAGGGCGTTCTGGGCGATGAAAACGATGCGATTATGGGCGAGAAGCTCGAATCCGACAAAAGGACCTATACGCCCCCGGCGTCCCAGGTGTGGAATAGCGAAGATTTCACCCAGGAACAGCGTGCAACGACGGGCGTGGTGAAAGATCCGTCTGGGCACGTGAAATACGGCTCTCGCCTACTGCTGGGTTGGTATGACACCAAGCAGCACGCCGACGAGGCCACCTGGAGCCCGCTGGAAAAAGACGACGATCCCAATACGCATGCCCCCGGATGGGTCGACCTTTCCAAGCCGTATAAGACCGAGTCTCGGACTCTTTATGCCGGATGGTCGACGTCCGAGGATGTGCCCGTATGCGATGAGCAGGGCAATCAGCTTGCTGTCGGCATTTACCGGTCGGGCGATCATTCCGAGCTGTATGGCGAGCCCACGGGCTCGGCCTACATCGGCGGCATGGACCCCGGCAAGCTGAGGATCGAAAATCTCGACGTCGTCGATTCCGCGAAAGACGCTCCCGACAACGCAATAGAGGGCTTTACGATCGAAGGGCCGACGGGCGATCATAAGATTAAAATTCCCGCGAACGACGAGGGATATGCCCCCGTGCGCGCCGAGGTTGCCGCAGAGCGCGACGACGATGGCGACATCATGGCCGATCGCGCCAATATTTCGGTCATCTATCCCGTATGGGCTGTTTTCCGCGACGAGCGCGGCAATGCCATTCCTTCCGTCGAGGGCGGCTCCGACGAGGTGGGCGTTCTTGTCGACCCCCGAGCGCTTATATGCGGCAAGAACGGCACGTATACCGATTACAAAGTCGAAAAAGCGGCCGACGGCTCTTGGAGCATCGTGATTTCCGACAATGGAGGGAAGTCTCCTGCGGCCATCTCGGTCGTAAAGAAAATCGACATGACCGCAGACCCCGATGTCGAGGTCGATCTTGGCAATACCACCACGCCTCTCGAGCGCGTGTGGATTGACGCCGGGTTCAAAATGAGGGCGGTAGGATCCGTCTCCGTTGAGGGCAAGACGTACGACGGCACTCCGATCGATTTCAAGCCGACGCTTTCTCCCTCGGACTATCCGGGCGATATGGCGCTTGAATACTACGTCGCGCAGCAGGGCGCTTCCGACGAGGGCGCCGGCGAGGGCTGGAAGAAGCTCGACGCCGCTCCCGTCGAACCGGGTAAATACAAGGTGGTTCTCTCCGTGGCCGCCGTCGGCGGCGACTGGGGCGCTCCGTCCGTGGTGTATCCCAAGGGCCAGGAGTTCGAAATCTCCAAGAAGCCCGTCGCGTTCGACGCCGCGATGGATCCCGTCATCGAATATACGGGAAAGCCTGTCGAATTGCCTGAAGGCCATGATGCGGCCTACGACAATACCGATACGAAATCCGATGGCGCCTATACGTATGAATGGCGCGATTCCGCAAATGTGAAGCTTGATGCGGCTCCGAGCGCTCCCGGGTCGTACAAGCTGGTCCTTTCCGTGGCCGAGGGAACGTATTGGGCCGCCGCCTCGAAGGAGATTCCGTTCGAAATCAAGCATACCGTGCAGCCTTCTGTCACGCTTTCGCCTTACGAGGGCAAAACGTATGACGCGGATGTCGTCGGCGACCCGTCGTTTGCGGTTGCGGGCGGCGTCTACACGGGCACGGTGGAGTACTCCTGGGAACGCTCGGATGGCGCGGGCGGCTGGACGAAGCTCCCCGGCAAGCCTTCCGATGCAGGAAACTACCGAGTGACGGCCACTCCGAAGCCTGCTGCGGGCGAATTGAGCCCCGAGCTTTCGGGCGATGGATGGACCGTTGAAAACGGTTCCGCTACGTGCGAGTTCGTCATCGGCAAGGCTCCCATCGACGTGACCGCGCAGGCGGGAAGCGCATGGCATGACGGAAATCCCGCATCCTACGATGCGGCTTCGAAGGTGACGATTACGGGTCCGGGAACTCCCGACAACGATTTGAATGCAGCCGTTGTGGAGTGGTACGCGTCCGATGGAGTGACCAAGCTCGATTCGGCGCCTGTCAAACCCGGCTCGTACAAGGTGAAAGTCATCGTCGGGGAGGGAACCAACTGGCAGTCGGGCTCTGCTTGGGCCGATTTCACGATATCCGAGCAAGAGGGCTATTCCTGGCTGACGTACGTGTCCGATAAAGCGACGTCGGGATTGCCCGCGCCCTCGCGCCACCAGGACGGGGCAACGGCGTCCTTGGATGCCGGAGCCAAGATGGCGGGCGACGGCGTTGCGTTCTTGGGCTGGTCTGCCGATCCCGCTTATAAGGACGCGGTCGCCACGGTCGACAACGCCGCCGAGCTCAAAGGGAAGCTCGTGAGCGAAATCGCGGTTCCGAAGGGCGGCGTGGCGGTGTATGCCGTGTGGTCCGAAGATGCCAATGGCGACGGCACCCCCGATGCGAACCAGTATGTCGAACTCTCGTACAAATCCGACCAGGCATTGCCCGATTCCATGCCGACGGATGCGCGCATGCTGCCTACCGACGATCCCGTCGCGCTGTCGAAGGTTTCGCCCGTCCACAAGCAGGCTGCCGACATGAAACTTGTCTTCTGGGGATGGACGGCCGATGCATCGCTGAAGGACCACGTGGCTTCGGAGGCGGATCGAGACGAGGTCGTCAAGCGCCTGATCGCGGCCGTTCCCGTGCCGAAAGACACGACGGTCTATGCGGTATGGGCGCCTGACGCAAATGGCGATGGCGTGCCCGATATCGACGAGCCGGTGTATCTGCATTATGAATCCGATGCCGCCGCGAACGGCGTGCCCCAATCCGTCGAATCGCGACGCAATACGACGATCGACCTCGACGCCGGCGACGCCATGGCGCGACCGGGCTATACGTTCGTGGGATGGTCTCAGGATTCGGCGCGCAAAGATGCCGTGGCCGCTTCGGCTGCCGAGGTGAACGATTGGACGACCAAGGCGGTGACGCTCGGCAAGACCGATGCGACGGTCTATGCGGTATGGGCGCACGATACCGATGGCGACGGAACTCCGGACTATGCGGAAACGCCGCTGCCCATCGACTACACGTTCGTTTCGGTCACCGAAGGTCGCGAGCTTCCTTCCGAGATCAAGGACATGGCCGCCAAGATCGCGCCGACATCCGCCATCGAAGGGGCCGTGGTCACTCCCAAGAACAACTTCCGCGTGATCTGGGAAGACGGCGGCGTTTGGGAATTCGTCGAATGGGCGACGTCTTCTCAGACCATGGATGCCGACGGACTTTCGTTCGAGGGCCGTTGGGTATGGAGCGAGAACGCTTCGCGCGATGTGACGTATAGCTTCGTCTCCGGCACGCCCGACCGTCCGCTGCCCGATTGTGTGCTCGCATTGCTTCCTCAGCCCGGCAAGGCTCCCGAAGGCAAGCGCGTCAGCGCGCCGGACGGTTTTGCCTCGGTGTCTGACGGCAACGGCGGAACGTGGACGTTCACGGGCTGGAATCCTGCCGGCAGCGCGATCGTTCCTGCGGAAGGATTGAACTTCGAGGGCGTCTGGACCTGGTCTGCCAACGAGAGCCGCCCGGTCGACTACACGTTCGTTTCCGGCACGCCCGGTCGCGACCTGCCCCAGGGCGTCGTCGACCAGCTTCCCGAGGCGGGTTCTGCGCCCGAGGGCTCGGTTGTCGCGCCCGACGCGGCGTTCAAGCCCGTCGATGATCCCGCGGGCGGCGTGTGGACCTTCGTCGAGTGGAATCCTCTGGTGCAGACGGTCGATAACGACGGCATTCTTTTCGAAGGCAGCTGGGTTTGGTCCGACGGCGCGCAGGGCGGCGCCGATGACGTCATTCTGCATGATGTGGCATACGATTTCGTCTCTGGTACGCCCGGTCACGAACTTCCCGACGCCGTGAAGAACCTGCTCCCGCCGAAGGGGTCCGTTGCCGAAGGCACGGTTGTGACTCCTTCGGATTTCGAGCCCGTGTCTGACGGCAACGGCGGAACCTGGACGTTTACGGGCTGGGACGAGGATTCGAAGACCATGGGCCCTGACGGCTTGCGCTTCGAGGGCGTCTGGACGTGGTCTGCCAACGAGGGCCGTCCGGTCGACTACACGTTCGTCTCCGGCACGTCCGGCCGCGACTTGCCCCAGGAAGTCCTCAATCAGCTTCCCGATTCGGTGCTTGCCCCCGAAGGCTCGGTTGCTCCTGCTCCTGGATTGTTCAAGCCGGTCAAGGACGGCAACGGCACCTGGGTGTTCAAGCAGTGGGATGGCGATCGCGTGGTGGATTCCGACGGCATCGTTCTCAACGGTGTGTGGGAGTACATTCCCAATCGCGGCCCCAATCCGAATCCCGGTCCCGACCCCGATGTCGATACTGATGGTGACGGTCTGATCGATACCGAGGAACCCGACCCGACGAATCCCGACACCGACGGCGACGGCCTTAAGGACGGCGAGGACCCCGATCCGGTCGATCCTGACACCGACGGCGACGGAATGACGGATGGCAAGGATCCCGATTCCGAGAACCCCGACACTGATGGCGACGGCCTTAAGGACGGGGAAGACCCCGATCCGGTCAACCCTGACACCGACGGCGATGGTCTGACGGACGGCAAAGACCCCGACCCGACCAATCCCGATATCGATGGGGATGGAGTGCTTGACGGCGCGGACCCCGATCCGAGCAACCCTGACACCGACGGCGACGGAGCGGTTGACGGCGAAGATTCCGATCCGGGCGATTCTAGCGTCGGCGGCAACGGCGCCGCTGGCGGGCAGGGCTCCGATACCGGCGTCGGCGGGTCGAACGAGGCGTCTTCCGGTTCCGATGGTGGCGTTTCTTTCGCCAAGACGTCCGATTCGGCAGCTCCTCTGACGACGGGCGTTGCCTTGACGGGCGTTGCGGCGGCCATTGCGGCATTCGTTGCAGCCATGCGCCGCAAGCTTCATCGTCGCTAAGGACTGAAGCGGCTTCGCGGTCGAGGCGTTTTCGGTCGCTCTTGCGGGCAACAGAGGCGGAGGAACTTCGGTTCCTCCGCTTTTTGTTGCGTGCCGGTCGCGGTTTGTTTTGCCGGCAATGGTCGTCGTCGAATCTGCTTCATGCTGTCGCGCTGCGTATTGCGGCGGGAATACGAATGGGGTCGGGTTGTTTCCCCCTGCCATGCGGCCGTTGCAACGGCGTTTTCGCTCCTGCGCTTCATCCCGCTTGTCTTGTTTCGTCGTTGACCTCGGTGTGGCGCCTCTGTTTTTATTCGAACGGAAGTTCGGTATTTTTATGTAAGACCTCGCAGGGCAAAGGATGCTCTCTAGAATAAGGCGTTACATCTTAGACAGAAAATGACCGTTTTCCATCAGGAGGTAACGCATGGGTTTTATGGGCCTTGCCCGCAATGAGCTTGTCATCGTGGCGGTGCTGCTTGCCGGCACGCTTCTCGCCGTTCTCAATCAAACGCTTCTTTCTCCCGCTTTGCCGGCCATCATGGCCGGCCTGCAGGTCGATGCCACCACCGTGCAGTGGCTCACCTCGGGTTATTCGCTCGTGGAGGCCGTGGTCATTCCGCTTTCGGCATTCTTGATCGGGCGTTTTTCCACCAGGCAGCTGTTCATCACGGGTTTGAGCCTGTTCACGGCCGGCAGCTTCCTCGCTGCCATCGCGCCTCATTTCGGCGTGCTTTTGCTCGGCCGTGTTTTGCAGGCCGTATGCACGGGCATGGTCATGCCTATGGTGATGACGGTGATCCTGCTGGTCATTCCGCGCGAAAAGCGCGGTCAGGCCATGGGCGTCATCGGCCTTATCATCGGCTTCGCCCCGGCGGTGGGGCCTTCCGTCGCCGGCCTGCTGGTAGATTCGGTCGGTTGGCGCGCATTGTTCGTCATCGTTACCGTGCTGTCGGTTGCGGTGCTGCTTCTTGCCGTCAAGGTGCTGAGGAATTACGGGAGCTTCGAGCGTTCGAAGTTCGACCCGCTTTCCGTCATCCTCTCTTCCGTCGGCCTGGTGTGCTTGCTCTATGGCCTGTCCACATTCTCTTCCGGCGATAATCTTGCATTGACGGGCGTGCTGGTGGTCGTGGGCATCGTGGTTACGGGGCTGTATGTGCGCCGGCAGTTCAAGCTTCCCGAGCCCATGCTGAAGATCGACATCTTGAAGACGCGCAAATACGCCATCACGGTGGCGATTGTGGTTCTTATTCAGGTGTCGCTCATGGGCACGGGCGTCATCACGCCGCTCTATATCCAGGGAGTGCGCGGCTATTCGGCGACGGCTTCGGGCGTTGCCATGCTGCCGGGCGCTCTGATCGGCGCCGCGCTCGGATTGGTGGCAGGCCGTCTGTTCGACCGATACGGCGTGCGGCGCGTGGCCATTCCCGGATTCGCCGTCACGCTTGTCGGTGCGGCGGGATTGGTGGCGCTCGGCATCGATACCGATATCGTCATCATCAGCCTTATCTATACGGTGCTGACCGCCGGTCTGCAGTTCGCCATGACGCCCATCAACACGTGGGGTCTCAACTCGCTCGACAATCGCGTGCTGCAGCACGCTCAAGGCTTGTCGAATACGCTCAACCAGGTGGCTGCGTCGTTCGGCACGGCGCTGCTCGTTTCCGTTTCCGCTTTCGGTCCAGCGCTTGCTCCCGGCGCCGATTCTCAAGTTCAGGCGTATACGGGCTATCATCTGGCATTCTGCACGACGGCGGCGCTGCTCGCCGTGGCATTTCTGGTAATCGTCTTTTTCGTGCGTGGCGACAAGGCTCGCGCCGCGGCGGCCGACGGAGCGCAGGAGCGCGCGGACGCGGCTGGGCATGCGCAGGGCGCATCGGCAACGTGGGAGACGGCGCACGTGGGTCACGTGAAATCGACCGCCGCCTGGCGTGCCGATTCTCTTGAAGTGGGCTATAAAGAGCTGACCGTTCGCCATGCCATGACCACCGATCCCGCATACGTGACCACGGATGCCACGATGCGCGATGTGGTCCGCCTGCTTGCCGCAACCGAAACGAGCGGCGTTCCCGTGATCGACGAGCATCGTCGCGTGGTCGGGTTCGTTTCCGATGGCGACGTGGCGTCGTATCTGGGTCGCAACGAATCGTCGCTGTTCGATGCCACGCTCAATCTGTATCGATTCGCCGACGACGATGAGCCGCAGGCGCGCCTTGCGCGCATGCTCGATTTGAGCGTCATGGATATGGCCACGCGCCATGTCATCGCCGTCGAGGCGGACGATTCGCTCGACGAGGCATGTCATATGCTGGCAGCGAAGCGCATTAAGAAGGTGCCGGTAGTGGAAGACGGCGTGCTGGTGGGCTCGCTTTCTCGCCGCAATATCGTGCAGGCGGTGGCTGCGGGGCTGTAGCGTTTCCGCTCGCCTGCTGCATTGCTTGAGATGGAAAAAGACCCGACCGGGACTCCCGGTCGGGTCTTTGCGTTGCGTATGATATCGTCGCTCGATCGAAGGGCGCTTTTGCAGCCTTGCGGCATCGAGCGGCTCGTTCGCCGCGTTGCTGCGCGCTTTCCTATTCGCTCAGCGTGGTCAGGTCGATTTCCATCAAACGCTTGAGCGTGAGGATGTAGGTGCGCATCGCGCGCTTGAGGGTTTCTTCGGAAATGCCCTCGTCGGCGCCGTGCATCGGTCCGACCCATGCGGGATATTCGTCATGCGGATCCTCGGGGCCGAAGCTCGCCGCGCACGGGAACTCGCGGGCATAGGTGCCGCCGCCGATGGTGAACGGCTCGCCGTCGAGTCCGGTGGCTTCGCGATACGACTCGGCGAGCACCTTGATCGCAGGGCTGTCGGGCTTCATGAGGAACGGCTCCATGAGCAGGGTGCATTCGACCACGGCATTGCCTTCGGCCGCCACGGGGGCGAGCTTCTCCATGAGGTCGTCGCGGCTCGTGGAAGTGGGGTAGCGGATGTCAATCGTCAGCTTCAGGCGACCCTCTTCGAAGTGGATCGTGCCCGCGATGCAGGTCAGCGGGTCGAAGAAGCCGTCGCACGTGTCGATGCCGATGGAGCTGCCGTCGGTGGAGTCCATCACGCGGCCGATCATGCGCAGGAAGACGTTCTCCTCCTCGGTGCACAGGTCGTTGGCCAGGGCGTATTTCACCAGCATGTCGATGGCGTTCACGGTGCCTTCGGGCATGGAGGCGTGGCCGCCGCGGCCGGTGGAAACGAGGCGCGCGTATTCGCCTTCCGCCATGATGTCGATGCCGGGGGCTGCGGGCAGCTCGGAGGCGTCGGCGCGCACGACGAGCGTGGCCTGGCTGGGAACGGCGTTGGTGGAGGCGTCGCCCGTGGTGAAGTCGATGATATTGCCGCCGGTGAATTGCTTGGACGTGAACAGGCCGTCGAAGCCGCCCTTTTCGCCGTAGCAGACGGGGAACATGTCATCGGGGGTGAACAGGAACGCCGGCGCCGGATAGTTCTTGAGGTAATAGGTCACGTCGCGCATGGTGCCCGTTTCCTCGTTGGTGCCGATCAGCATGCGAAGCGTGTAGGGAAGCTTCCAGTTCTTCTCCTTGAAGAACTTCATGCAGTACAGCGAAATGACGAGCGGTCCTTTGTCATCGAGGGTTCCGCGGCCGAGCAGGAAGCCGTCCTTGCGCAGAAGCGTCCAGGGGTCGAGCGTCCAGCCGACGCCCGGAGCAACCACGTCGGAATGGCAGATCATGGCGAGCAGGGTGTCGGATTCGCCCTTCAAATCGGCGATGCCGATTTCGCCCTTGTCGTCCACAGCGTCGAAGCCCAGGCGTGCTGCCAGGTCGACGGCGGCGCGCAGGCCGTCGTGGGCCTCGGGGCCGCTGGGGTCTTCGGGGGTGGCGCGATCGAAGTCGACCACGCTCGGAATTGCGATAAGCTTGCCGATTTCGTCGACGATTTCTTCCCAGTTCTCGTCGATGAACTCGTCTACCTCTTTCAAAAACTCGGTGTTAGGCATGCGATCCCCTATCCTCTCTCTCATCGGGGATGGTAACGCGCCTATTCTACTACACGCAATATTCGCCACGCCGGCTGTTGCCCGTTCGTCGACGAGGGGGCGGCCCTGGAGCTATTCTCCCGCCTTGTCTCGCCTGAATCCTTCAGAGTAAGCGCTGGGAATGACGAGTGTGCCGTTGGATTCTTTCACTCCCTCGCTGAGCAGGTGCATTGAACGAAGCTCGAAAGCCATTTCGTCTTGACGATATACTTCGGTCGCTTCGAGCAGCATGGCGGCTACGTCCTTTTCAACTTCAGCCAACACGATGCGGGCATCTTTCTCGCGTTCCGCTTTCGCTGCCGCCGCCATATCCTTTTGCAGGTCTTTGGGAATGACGATGTCTCGGATTTCTACGGAGATGATCGAGATGCCCCAAGGCCCTGCTTTCTCTTCGATTTTGTCGCGCAGTTCCTGATCGAGTTTATCGCGATGCACTGTGACATCAGAAATGCTCTTGCGTCCAATTGCGTCGCGCAGCGCTGTTTGTGCTGCCATGGAGACGGCGTCGTAGTAATTCTCCACCTCCATGCAGGCTTTTTCGGGATCCCATACCATCCAGAACACGGCTGCGTCCACATCGACTGGTACCAGGTCGCTTGTGAGCGTTTCCTCGGCTCCGAAGCCAGTGAGCATGGTGCGCGTGTCTGCGCGCAGTACGGCGCGCTCAAAAATCGGGATAGTGAAATACAGACCGGGTCCGGTGACGCGGTTGAATTTGCCCAGACGCAGCACGATGACGCGCTCCCATTGCGAAGCAACGTGAATGGTTGATATGGCTGCGACGGCGATGGCGAAGCTTGCACATATCGTCCAGATGTCGATGCCGCCACCGAGTACTAGGCCGACTGCCATGGCGACCATGAACGTGACGACGAATACGAACGCTGAAAATACGGTCGAAGTATTGTCGTCAACATGTCGGGTGCGCGGTGAGTCAATCGACTCTATTTCCGAATAACGGGAGTTCGCCGGATGTTCTGCTCCGCTTGCGGTGGTCTTTTTACGTGTTCCCATACGACTGCTTCTCCTCTTCGGCTTCGCGCGCTTTTCGCTCGAGCGTTTCCGCTACCGCATTCATGCGTTTTCTTACGTCGTCATATGTCATGCCGCGTGCCAGATAGCGTCTGATGCAGCTTTCGAGAAGCGCATCGATGGCGCTTGCCTCCTCGTCTTCTACCGAGACGCCTTTTTGTACGAACATGCCGCGCCCACGGATAGAGACGATGAGCCCCGCAAGCTCTAAATCACGGTACGCTTTCGTCACGGTGTTATAGTTGATTTTCGCGTCGGCTGCCAGGCTGCGTACGCTTGGAAGCTGATCGCCTGCCTTGAAGCTTCCCGTGCGTATGAGATAGGCCATGCGATTGCGCAGCTGGGCCCATATGGGCAGGTCTGACGTCTCGTCGACACGGAACAATATGGTATCGGATGTGATCAAGGGTTCACCTTTTCGGGGGTTGCTATCGTATTCCGCAGGCAATGACAAGGTAACGTAAAGTTAGGCAGCCGAGCAGACATGCGACATCGATTGCGGGGATGGTTCGGCAATCGGTGCGGGTTATCGAGTACGCTTCGAATACGGCGGGCGCGGCGATACCGAATCCGAACACGCCTACTAACGCAGTTGCGAGCATATCGGGCGAGAGTAGCAGATTGCGTGCCGTTGCTGCTGTCGGATCAAAAAACGCGTGGGCAGCGAACAATGCCAAAAAAGCGCTTTCGGCTGCAAGACAGACGAGGTGCGCTTTTTGAAGCGGTCGCGCGGCTCGTAGTAGGATTGTTTGCCCCTGGGCGAGCCAGTCGACGAGCAGAACCGTCGATATTCCCGCAGAAAGCGACGAGAATGTGAACAGACCCACGAGTGCCCAAGTGTTCCAAAAAGGAATGCCGCCGCTGAACAGGAATACACCTGTGTAGCTCATGGTTGCCACGCCTCCCAGGCAGCAGAGGATTTCGAGCAAGGCGTACGCCCTCTCCTTTAAATGAGGAATGCCGAGTAGGCATGCTGCTGCAAGCGTAATTGCAAGCATCGCTTCGATGGCAAGGGCGTAGGCACCGAAGGTAAGTACGGTGGGGTGGGGGCGTAAGAGTACGAGTAGGGCTTTCTCGGGGCTTCCGAGGTCCCACAGCAGACAGACCATGGCCAGTGCGAGCATAACGAAGCCGATGAGGTAGACTCTTTGGCGAAGCGTTGCGAATGCTGCCGACAAGCGTGCCGATCGGCGATTCGATTGTTCGAGCGCGCGGACGCGAAGGCTCCATGCCGTCATGGTGGACAGGGCGCCCGCCGCAGCTCCCCCCAAAAATAAATAGGCTATGACCAGCGGTCCGTACACGGCGCTCCATCAATCGAATCAAATCAAACCTTTTTCATTATGGCACAGTCGTTTTTGCATGCTTTGCGCAACATCGAATCGCTGCAGCATTTCATGCGTCTATCACTGGTGCGCTGCATGCTATTTCAAGAATCTCTTTATCGCGTAATGCGTTGATTCGTATTGCTTGACCGAATCAGTGAATCGCTATACTATGACACCAATGAACGGAGCCCGCGTGCCGACAGCTGCGGGAGGGGCTGGAAATACCGTTCGGCGCGCGACGAGAGAAAAACGCGCGTGAAGGAGGTTGCCACGGGCGATAGGCGACGTGCATGCCGGCGTCGAACGCTATGGCATTCGAGGGTTTTGGCGAGGTGTTGCAATGATTTCTGAATTTCCGTTGTTCTGTTTCACCACTTTGGCGGGCTTGGGTGCTGGTGCCTATGCGGTGAATGCTGTGTTTCCAATGGCGAAATCGTCGAAGCGCGCATGGCTGTTTCCGTTTGCGTGCATGATTCTGCTTGCAATTGGTCTTCTGGGCCTTCCCATGCATCTGGGTCGTCCCGAGCGCATGTTGATTGCGTTGACGCAGCCGTCTGCCATGATTGCCCAGGAGGCGTATTGGTCGATTGCGCTCGGCATTGTGCTTCTGGTCGATACACTGCTCGTCAAATTCAAGGGCAGGGCTCCGCGAGCGCTGAGCATCGTCGGCGCAGTGTTCGCTCTCGTTTTGATGTTCGTTATGGGCAATGCGTATTTCGTGTCGCTCGCCATCCCCGCATGGGCCTCGTGGGCTACGTTCTTGCTGTTCGTCTGTGGCGATTTTGCCATGGGCGCGGCGCTTGCCTTCCTGCTCGACAACGTGCTTTCCGAGGGCAAGGGTGAAAAAGAGGCCGATACCGCTTCAAGGCAGACGATGTTTTCCAATGCTCGCATCGTGCTCGCGGCGCTCGCCTTGGTGTCGTTGGCGATCGAAGCTGTGCATTTCTCCAACGTCGGTTTGAGCTTCGCTCCGTTCGCGGCATCGGCGGTAATCGCCGCTGCAGGTATCGGCGCGATCGTCGCCGCCCGCATGGGCAAGCTGACTGGCAAGGCCGCCGTGTGGGCTGAATTCGTATGCTTGTTCGCAGCCGTGGCGATCGCGCGTTATGCGTTCTATGCCGCCTGCGTGCTCTAAGAAGGGGAAGAAAATGACTGATAAGGCAATCAACGAGTGCGGGCAGCACGGCTTTTCGCGCCGCTCGTTTATCAAGGGCGCTGCTGTTCTGGGCGCCGCGGGTGCTTTGACCGGCTGCTCGGCGAGCGATGATGTTCTAAATGCCGCGAATGAGACGGCATCGAAGGCAGGTCAGGAGCAGATTTTCTCGGGCGCTTGCCGCTCTCAGTGCGTTCAGGGCTGCTATCTGAACGTTCACGTGCGCGACGGTCAGGTTGTTCGCACTACTGCGGGCGATATTGCCGAAGAACCCCGATTCAACCGCATCTGCCCGAAGGGCCTTTCGCACCCGGCGCGCGTTTACAGCGCCGAGCGCCTGCAGTATCCCATGCGTCGCGTGGGCGAGCGCGGCGAGGGCAAATTCGAGCGCATTACTTGGGATGAGGCCATCAAGGAAATCACTGACAAGTGGAAGGGCTATCGCGAGGAATTCGGCCCCGAATCCATCGTGTTCTTCCTGGGCTCAGGCAACACGGGCTTGCTCGGCGGCGGTACCGCCGACGGCTCGGTCATGCAGCACCTGCAGACCGTCATGGGCGCATGCAGCCTGCTTCCCGACCGCGATATCGCATTCCAGGACCGCATGGCCAAGATGTTCGGTCCCGGTTCCGCCATGAGCGATCCTGCCGACTGGTGCAATGCGAATCACGTGGTGATCTGGGGCACCAATCCCACCGTTTCCTGCAAGCAAATCATCCGCTTCTATCTTGATGCGAAAGAGGCGGGCGCTCAGCTGACCTGCATCGACATCGGATACAACACCAACGTCGCCAAGTCCGACTGGTTCGTTCCGGTCAACCCCGCCACCGACGGCGCCCTGGCTCTCGGTGTATTGCGCGAGGTCATCGACAACAACTGGCAGGACACCGAGTTCGTGCGTGCTCACACCGATGCGCCGTTCCTCGTCAAAGACGACAATACGTTCCTGCGCCGCAGCGATTTGGGCGTGGCTCCTGAGGAGGGCCCCGTCAATCCTCAGACTGGCAAGCCCACCGTGATCGATCCCGAGCTGGTATGGGACGAGGCAACGCAGTCTGCGCTGCCCCATACCGAGGCCGAAAAGCCCTCGCTTGACGGTGTGCCCGCCGAGGTGGAAGGCTTCGCCGTGCGCTCTGTCTACAGCATGCTCATCGACCGTATCAACGAGTGGACGGTCGAGCAGGCTTCCGAAATCAGCGGCGTTTCCATCGAAGATATCAAGCGTCTTGCGCGCATGTATGGTCAGGAAGGTCCTGTTACCACGTGCATGAACCAGGGCCTCAACCACTATTTCAACGGTATTTACTCGTACGAGTGCGTTTTCGCCCTCATGCTTTTGACCGGCAATATCGGCAAATCGGGTGCGGGCCTGGGTTCGGGCGCCGGCAACTTCGGCATCAGCAACGCTAAGGGCTGCGTGAACCAGCCTAGCTCTACGGGCGAGAAGCCCATGGGTCCTGGTCGCAATTTGAACTGGACTGCCATTTACGACATCGTGCATACTCAGACGTATCTAGAGAAGCCGTTCCCGGTCAAGGCGCTGTATTGCTCGTGCACCAATATCGTGTCCAACCAGACCGAGCAGAACGAGACGAAGAAGATGCTCGACGAGTTCGATTTCGTCGTGGTTCAGGAAATGACCATGAACGACACTGCGCTCTATGCCGACATCCTTCTGCCGGCTTGTCACTGGTTCGAAGCCGAGGACCTGCGTGTGCGCGCTTACAACATGCCGTATCTCGTGTACAACGAGCGCGCCATCGAGCCGCTTTACGAGAGCAAGCCTGACTTCGAGGTGTACAAGATGCTTGGCGAGGCCATGGGCTACGGCGAGTTCTTCGAGTTCGACGAGAAGGACTATATCAATCTGTGGCTCGACAGCCCCATCGCGAAGAAGGAAGGCATCACGTACGATACGCTGCGTGAGACCAAGGTGGCGCGCAACCATTCCATTCCCGTCATCGCGCTCGAAGGCGGCAAATTCCCGTTCCCCACGGGCCGCGCTCGCTTCTGGCAGGAGAAAATCGTTCCCGACTATAACATCGGTCAGGAAATCGACGAGAGCAAAGAACATCTCATGCTGTACTGGGAGCCTGCGCGTGAGGCGAACCTCAAGGCGCCGATTCGCGAGAAGTATCCGTTCACGGTTCTCGCCGAGCATATGCGTACGCGTAACCACACCCAGTGGTGGGATGTCGATTACATGAAGGAGTTCGAGAGGCAGCCGATCGCCCGTTTCAATCCGGAAGACGCCGCCGAGCTCGGCATCGTCGAAGGCGATACGGTGCGCCTGTACAACGATCGCGGTTCGGTGACGCTTCTCGCCGTTATCAACGCTGGCCAGGCGCGCAAGACCATCAATTGCCCGCGCAGCTTCTTGACGCGCGAGCATATCGATGGCGATTTCGCGACGATTTCGTTCAACGACTATAACCAGGTAAGCCGCAATCAGTGCTATTTCGACCAGGCTGTCGCCGTCGAGAAGCTGTAAGGATAGGTGGGAACATGACTCGATACGGAATGGCCATCGACCTGAACCGCTGCGTCGGCTGCCAGGCATGCGCTACGGCGTGCAAGATCGCCAACAACCTGCCGAAAAACATCACTTATAACACGGTGTACACGAAATCCGACACCTTCGGCACGGCGGTGGCCCACGGCGCGATCGCCAACGACAACGCGGGCGGCGTCTTCCCGAATTGCGTTCTGACGTTTTTGCCGGTGCAGTGCCAGCACTGCGAGAATCCGGCGTGCCTGCCGGTGTGCCCGACGGGTGCCACGCAGAAGCGCGAAGATGGCATCGTGTGGGTCGATAGCTCGTTGTGCATCGGCTGCCGTGCATGCGTCATGGCGTGTCCGTACGACAACGTGCGCATGATGAACGAGACAGACCCCGAGTACTATCTCGATGTGGTCGTGGGCGAGGCCGACGCGCCCGTCCATCAGGAAGGCACGGTGGAGAAATGCACCTTCTGCCACAACCTGATTGACCGCGGCGAGGTTCCTGCCTGCATGCAGCTGTGTCTGGCGGGTGCTCGCTATTGGGGCGATTTGGACGACCCCGAGTCCGATGTGAGCAAGGCCATCGAAGGTCGTAAATATCGCAAGCTGCGTGAGGGCGCGGGAACCGCTCCGAACGTGTTTTATCTTGAGTAATCGATAACTTCCCCTCCGATCGCAGGGCCCGTTTCCGGGCCCTGCGGTTTTCGGCGGGCGTACCAGGAGGTTTTGATGGAAGAGCGTAACAGCAAGGCGCTACATCGGGCGATAGGCCTGTCCGATTTGGCCACGTTGAGCGCGGCGTCGTTCGAGTTTCCCCGTGCCGATCTTGCACGTGCGTTGGCCGACGGGGCCTTTCTCGACGATTGGCGTGCGAGCATGGTCGATGCCCGCGGTGCGCTTCCTGCGACCGACGAAGAGCTTACGGCGACGTGCGCGGCTGCGTTTCGCGGTGAAGAGGCGTGCGAGGCGACGCTGCGCCGCGAATATAGCAGGATGTTTCTCGCCCCCGGCATCGATGTGCCGGTATGGCCGTACGAAAGCTGCTTTCGACATCGGGCATCGGGTGCTCAGGGCACGCCGAGCCTGTTTCGCTCGCCGATAGCAATAGCCGTAGAGCGCTGCATGCGCGAGGCGGGCGTTGCCACGGTGGACGAACATCGCGAGCCGGGCGACAGCATTTTCCGCGAGCTGCAGTTTCTGGCGTATCTGCATGCGCGCGAGGGCGAGGCGATTCGCGTCGACGATGGGGTCGATCGCGTGGCATGGCACGAACGCATCGTGTCATTCGCGACAGATCACGCGCTCGTCTGGATGCCCGCGTTCATGGAGCAGGCGGCCGCGAACGCCCTGATCGAGCCGTATCGCCTCCTGGCGAAGCTCGGCGCCCGCTATCTTGACGAACTCGAGTGCTTCGTGCAGGAAGGGGAGTGACGTGATGATGCCTCTTCTTGTTTCGTGCATTGCGGTCGTCGTGTGCGCGGTTCTGCTCAAATCGAGCATCAAACGCTATGCGCCTTTCTATTACACGGCGTCGTTCGCGTTGGTGGCGCTGTATCTGGCCGGCGTTGCGGGCATGCTGCCCACATGGTTTAAGGGCGGCGTGTTTCTCCTCATGCAAAAAGGGACGCTTCCCATGGCGATGTTTTTCGTCGTCATGTTCATCGGCGTGCTGCCGCGCGGCTCGAAGCCACGCCTTGCGCTGGGTCCCGTCCGCGCCGAGCTTTCGGTGATGGCGTGCATCCTGATTTGCGCCCACATGATCGCCTATGCGATGTCGTATGTGCCACGCGTGATCGGATCCGCCCTGGCGAATCCCTTCATTGCGATCGGGCTTCTTGCCGCCGTTTTGCTGCTTGTCTTGTTGGCCGTTCTCGGCATCACGTCGCTTGTGCGGGTGAAAAGCAAGATGAATGCGGCAACGTGGACGAAAGTGCAGAAATCGGCCTACGTGTTCTATGGGCTTATTTACGTTCACGTGCTTGCGTTGCTTCTTCCGAGCGCCCTTTCTGGCGGCGCTGCGGCCAAGGGCAGCGTGCTTTTGTATTCGGTGCTGTTCGTCGCTTATGCGGTTTTGCGCGCGGTGCGATCGATGCTGGACGCCAAGGCGATGCGTTCGTCGTAGCGAGCGGATGAGGCGGGTATCGCCCGGTCTTGCGGGTCGGGATCGATCGGCGTTGTTCGACCTCGTGAGCCGAGCGCGAATGTGCCCGGTCCGCAGGTGTCTCCGCTATGAAGAGGTTGTGCCGCGATCGGTTCAGGCGCTTTCAAATGGCTTCTTGGCAGCGCTGTCTTCTTGGTTTATAATATTCCATCGCGCCCGAGTGACGGAATGGCAGACGTGGCGGTCTCAAAAACCGTTGTTGAAAGACGTGTGAGTTCGAATCTCACCTCGGGCACCATCGATTTTCACAAGGCGCTTAGGCGCCTTTCTTTATTCTGGAATACTTTACGAAACCCCGTTGACCATCGAAGTGCTCACGGATATAATACTTACCTGCGCATTAGCGCATTTCATGAACGTGGGCCGTTAGCTCAGCTGGTAGAGCAGGGGACTTTTAATCCCAAGGCCGCGGGTTCGACTCCCTCACGGCCCACCATGCATGATGTTTCAGGAAGGCCGGGCAATGCCCGCCTTTTTTGTAACGGCGGAATTGGGCCATGGTGTAATGGCAGCACAAGGGTTTTTGGTGCCTTTAGTCTAGGTTCGAGTCCTGGTGGCCCAGCCATTTTCGTCTCGTCGTTTCCTTCTTTCGGGCTTTCGTCCGGAACATCTCTGTTTGACTCGCATCTTTTCGAAAAAGCTCGACCGATTCGATGGAAAACAGCTAGACGAAACGAAGACGAACCGCTATAATTCTCATTCGCGTTTACATAACGCAGCGTGCCGATGTGGCTCAGTTGGTAGAGCAACGCACTCGTAATGCGTAGGTCAGCGGTTCGAGTCCGCTCATCGGCTCCACGAAATGACAGGTCGTCGCCTTCGGGCGGCGACCTTTTTCGTATTTTTGCTCGTTCCCATTCCGTTCAGCTGGACTTATAGGATAAACGTGCACCTCGAATGTCATCGCTCTGCTCGATAAACGGATGATTGCCCTCTCCGGTTGCCGGACTTCAGTTTCAATCACGGATAAAACGTATACCTCGGGCCGCTATCCGACTCTTCCATTTTTCGGCATGAGGCTTTTCTCATGTTGCGTTCGCACTTTATCTTTTGATTGATCTCGTCGTTGCCTCGCAGGAGCGGCGCTGGCCGTTTCGTCGTGGTGCCGCGTTTATGCGCACAGACGCATTGCATTCAAGTCGGGGCTGCTGCTTGGTCTTCGTCCGTGTCGCCCTGGCGTCTTTCCTTCGGTGCCGCAGATCGCACGTTTCGTATCATTGGCTGCGCATCCGACCGTTAGGCGGCTTTGCTCGAAGAAGGAATGCCTGGACAGGGATGCCAAGCGTCAATCAGGCGCTCTTCGATGTCAGTTTTTCGGGGTTGTACCACGGTTTTGCGTGTATGCATGGCTATGATGAATCGGAATCGGCCGAATTTTTTGGTTTTCCCAGGTTATCGAGCCTTGATCTTCGCGGCGCATGGTTGATTTGTGGCACAACTGAGAAAAAATGGCCGAGACATTCTCTGCAAATACGGCGCATCTCAAGTGCAATGAAGGTGTATGAATAAAATAACAAATATTATCGAAATAATGCATACGATGTGATTTGGCATTGCTTTGACCGCGTGAAGGCTGCATTATGCT
>JAUNDR010000008.1:52173-52987 GCA_030525985.1 Slackia sp.
GCGCTGAGATAGGAGGGCCATGTGCCATCGGTTCACTATGTTGAATCATGATGAGGTGGAAGATGTTGTCCGCGCGCTCGAATGCGGCGTGTCGCTCGGCTGGAAGCCCGACTGGCCCGCTCGTGCGCCGCACGGCGATGCGTTTCCCGGAGCATCCGTGTGCATCATCGCGCGAAACGAGTCGGGTGATTTGGCGCTTGCCAGTGCAGCCTGGGGATTTTCGGCGCCGTGGTCGAAGCGCCCACTCTTCAATACGCGCATCGAAACGGCGCTCTCGTCCGACGGCGGCATATGGAGCGGCGCGATAGCGCACGGCCGCTGCATCGTGCCTGCCGTGCGATTCTTCGAAACGAAGAATCGATCCGTCGCCGAAGGGATTCCTGCCGCCGACCGCCCCGCCGAGAGGCGCCGCAGCCTCTATTCCTTCGGCATGCCGGACGGCGAGCCCGTGCTTTTGGCGGGCGTGCAGCAGGAGGGCTGCTTCTCCGTGGTGACGACCGAGCCGAATGAAAGCGTTTCACCCGTTCACGACCGCATGCCGCTCGTGCTTGCATGGCATGAGGCATGGATGTGGCTCGGGTCCGATTTCGCTTCGTTGGCCGATCGTTCGGGCCTGCCGCTTGATGTCCGTGCCGAGGAGAAATCTCGTCTTCGCGTGCCGAACGTTTCCGATAACCAGATGCGCCTTTTCTAATCGACGCTCATCTCGCTTGCGCGCATGAGAACCGTACGGACGCGATGACCTTGCTGGGTTTTCTCGAATTGCACTTTGCTAAGATACGATTTACTAAAGTATAACTTACTAAAGTACGAC
>JAUNDR010000068.1 GCA_030525985.1 Slackia sp.
TGATGTGCGGCGGCTGCACCGATGCGATCACGTCCAGGCGGGCCAGACGCGCGAGGTCGTCGGGCTGGAAGTTCTCCAGATGCTCGAGCGAATTGCGGCCGTATTTCGGCGCGCCGTAAGCCTCGCGCGCCTCCTCGAAAATGTCGAGCGCTTCGTGGATCGCTTCGTCGCCGATGGTGTGGATGCGCACCGGATATCCCTTTTCCGCCGCCTTCATCACCAGGTCGTGCATGACGGTGTAAGAGACCGTGGTCTGTCCGCGGTCGCCTTCGAAGCGGGCGTTGGTGTAGGGCGCCTGCAGATAGGCGGTGTGCTGGCTGGAAACGCCGTCGAAGAACTGCTTGAAACCCGAGGCGTTCAAAAGCGGCCCGCGATAGGTTTCGCGCATCCGCTCGAAGCGGCTCATGTCGTCGAGCAGGGTGGGGAACAGATGCACGCGGGCGGTGAGCTTGCCTGCCGATTCGAGCGCAGCGTATACGTCGTCGCGCACGAAGTCGAGGCCGGGCTGCGCCATGAGGCTCACGTCGCAGATCGACGTGATGCCATGCGACGCCAAACGCTGCAGGAATCCGCAGTAGGCGTCGGCGATTTCATCGAGCGTGAACGAGGCCACGATGCGCGGCATGAGTTCCATGGCCGCCGCTTCGCGCACGATGCCCGTGAGCTCGCCCGCCTCGTCTTTATCGTAGCTTCCGCCTGCGGGCGCCACGCTCTCGCGCGTCACGCCCAGCTCGCGCAAGGCGCACGAATTCAGCCACAGGGTATGCGCGTCGCCCGAATACAGCGCCACGGGGCGGTCGGGGTAGGCGGCGTCGAGCGAGTGCTTGCTCGGCATGACGGGAACCTTCCAACGGTATTCGCGCCAACCCTGGGCGAGCAGCCAGCCGGTCGGACGGCGCTTTGCCAGCGGCTCGAGACGCGCCACGCAATCGGCCTCGGATTCGCCGAGGAAGCTTTCCGCCAAGGGGCTCGAATACAGGGCGGAATGGAATGCGTGTAGATGGGCGTCGTGCAGGCCCGGGCAGACGAACGCGTCGCCGTAGTCGACCACCCGGGTGGCATCCGTGCGGAAATCGTCGATGCGCTCGATCGGCACGACGTCTTGGATGCGGCCGTCTTTGATGCAGATGGCCGCGGGATGGGATGAATCGTCGCCCGCGAGGCCTGTGAATACCTTCGTGCTGACGATGATGAGGTCGGATTGCATCGCTGCCTCCTTGCATGGCATCCGTGCCGGCGATTTCGGCGGAGGTCGCCTTGGCGGCGGACGTCTTCGGGCCGGAAGGGCTTTCGCACGGTGCGCGATTGCGGATAGGGTTTTCGTGGCGGTTCGCAAACGGATGCTTCGCATCCTCGCCGTTTGCGATGCCGGGGATATAATAAGCAACTCGATAAGGGGAGCATAGAGGGTTTTCGTGCGTTTCGACCTGCGGCGTTGTGCGCCTTCCAGCGGTCGATGCGCGGATGTTGCGCGCTTGTTCCGATTGCGGCCATCGCGCGCTGTCGCATGTGATTTCCCGTATCCCCCGTGTTGTTCCGTTTTGTCGAAGGAGGCGAAATGACCGCTGAAAAGCATACGACGGGCGTCGAGCCGTCGATTTTCATCGAAGAGGTCCACGGCCATCAGGCGCGCTACAAGAAGATCATCGAGTTCACCCACTCGGCCACGAAATCGGCAGGCATCATGCTGCTTGCGGCGATCGCAGCGCTTGCTTTGGCGAATTCGGGCGCATACGAGGCGTTCGAGCATTTGATCCACCAGAATATCGGCTTCGTGCTGGGCGATGCGTCCTACACCATGTCGATCACGCACGCCATCAACGACATCCTGATGGCGGTGTTCTTCTTGCTGGTGGGTCTCGAGATCAAATACGAGATGACGGTGGGCGAGCTTACCAACATCCGCCAGGCGCTGCTGCCGATCGTGGCGGCTTGCGGCGGCGTGCTGGCTCCGATCGCCATCTATCTGCTGTTCAACATGGCAAGCCCCGCGACCATCGCGGGCTGGGGCGTTCCCACCGCCACCGACATCGCTTTCGCGCTCGGCATCATGGCGCTTTTGGGCAATCGCATCCCCATCGGCGTGCGCGTGTTCCTTTCCACGCTGGCCGTGGCGGACGACATCATCGCCATTCTGGTCATCGCCATCTTCTACGGCCAGGCGCCCAGCTTCGGCTGGCTTGCCGCGGCGGCGGTCGTCATGGCGGCGCTCGTGGTCATGAACCGTTCTCACGTGTATTCGCTCGTTCCTTATTTGGCGGTGGGCGCGCTTCTGTGGTTCTGCGTGTTCATGAGCGGCGTGCATTCCACCATCGCGGGCGTACTGCTGGCATTCGCCATTCCTTCCGGCTCGCGCATCAACCTCAAAGGCTTCATCGATTGGTCCGACAAGAAGATCCGTCAGGCCCACGAGGCATATCGTCCCGACGAGCCGGTCATCGGGCAGAAAGACTACATGCGCAACGTGAAGAACCTCTCTTCGATCGCCGCGCAGGTCATCCCGCCCGCCACGCGCTTGGAGCACAGGCTCTATCCGTGGGTCTATTTCGCCATTCTGCCGCTGTTCGCCCTGACCAACGCCGACGTGCATCTGGTGGGCGCCGATCCTGCGGCCATGCTTTCCACGCCGGTGTTCACGGGCGTGTTCTTCGGTCTTTTGGTGGGCAAGCCGCTCGGCATCATGCTGTTCAGCTTTCTCGTGGTCAAAAGCGGCCTGGCATCGCTGCCTGAGAACGTGAACTGGAAGCACATGCTGGGCGCTTCGGTGCTCGGCGGCGTGGGCTTCACCATGGCGATTTTCGTGGCCAATCTGGCGTTCGAGAGCGAGGCGTCGATCGTGGCGGCGAAGGCGGCCATCCTTGCGGCTTCCACCATCGCGGGCGTGGCGGGCTTTCTGCTGCTGCTCAAAGAGGCGCGCTCCGATGCGCAGCGCGGCGTTTTGTACGTGTCGAATCCCGGCGAAGACGACAACGTCACCGTGGCCGATGCCGAAACGCGCCGCGAAAGCAGCGAGCTGATGGCGGGCTTCGAGGAAAGCGAGCGCGTCGAGCTGCGTGCGGCCATGCGCACGAACGCCCAGCACGAGGTGGCGGTATGCGTGGATGCCGAAGCGTATCGCGCGCGCCGACGCCGCGTGGAAGACACTCGTCGCAACGGCGGCAAGAAATAGCATCGGCGGAAAGCCGCGGCCGGGTGCGGCTGCGGCTTTCCGTGTACGGCCCATATGGCTGCGGCGGCTATTCTTTACGCAGCATGGGGTTTTGCAGTAAACTACTGCGGTATTTTTCCAAAACGCACGCGACGCACGGAGGCGCTCTGCGCTTGTTACGTGCATATCCGATGGCAAGAAAGAGGCAAGCATGTCCGGTCACTCTAAATGGGCAACCACCAAACACCGCAAGGCCGCGCAGGACGCGAAGCGCTCCGCGCTGTTCAGCAAGCTTTCCCGCAACATCACCGTTGCGGCGAAAGAGGGCGGCGATCCGAACCCGGCGAACAACGCTTCGCTGGCGGCCGCTATCGAGAAGGCCAAGGGCTACTCGCTGCCGAAGGATAAGATCAAGACCGCTATCGATAAGGCGTTCGGCACCGGCAAAGACGCCGCCGCCTACGAAACGCTGACCTACGAGGGCTACGGTCCTGCGGGCGTCGCTGTGTACTGCGAGGCGCTGACCGACAACCGCAACCGCACCGCTGCCGACGTTTCCGCGGCGTTCCGCCACGCCAACGGCAACCTGGGCACCCCCGGCTGCGTCGCCTTCCAGTTCGATCGCAAGGGCCAGATCATGGTCGAGAAGGTCATCAAGAGCGACGACAAGAAGGTCGCCGACAAGCAGAACGCCGTCGATGAGGACGAGTTCATGCTGGTCGTCGCCGAGGCCGGCGGTCTCGATTACGAGGATGCTGACGAAGAGTGGATCGTCTACACCAATCCTTCCGATCTGATGGCCGTCAAGGCCGCCCTCGAGGAGGCTGGCGTGGAGACCAAGGGTGCCGAGCTCACCATGATGCCTTCCACCCCCACGCAGGTGTCCCCGAACGATGCCAAGAAGGTCATGCGTCTGATCGACAAGCTCGAAGAGCTCGAAGACCTCCAGAACGTCTATCACAGCATGGAGATGACCGACGAGATCATCGCCGCCCTCGAAGAGGACTAATCGTTTTCATTCGTTTCAATGAATGCCGAACGGCGCCCGTTTTCATGCGGGCGCCGTTTTTTATTGCCGCTCGAGCAGCTCGACCACGTAATCGGCGGGATTCATCTCGGCATCCCACACTTCGGCGGCGACGATCGCCCCCGTTATGCTTTCGGCATGCTCGAATACGGTTCGAAAACACGACTCGAAACCATCTTCTCGAATGCGCCGTCCGCGGTATGTTCCTGCAGGAATGCGCGCGATGGAAAGCCGCGTGCCGTTGTTGTCGGGGAGGGGAGTGCCGGCCGCGTTTTCTGCTCGCGTCGGGGTTGTCGGTTCGTCGAGCGGGGGGGACGTCGAAAGCGATTCGCTTTCGTTCGGCAAGCATGTCGTCGGCGGTATTTCGTCTGCATGCGCAGCACTAGGCGTCCGCACTTCGGCTGCACCGTTTTCCGCGAGCGCTTCTGCCGCCGTTTCCACAAAGACGCACCACCGCCCGCCTTCGTCGATCGGGCTTCGCGCCATGCCCCATTGGTAAAGTGGCATGGCATGGGAGGCCTTTGCCTGCTCGTAGATATCGGTGGTCAAAGATAGATAGCGCCGCGCGTCGAATTCGTTGTATTCCCAAGGGGAGAATAAGATGGGCCGGGACCCGATTTCTCGTAGATAGGAGGGTTGCGCACGCGCTTTCAGGCGTTCCTGATCGCCGGCTTCTTCGAGGTAGCGGTCGATTTGCGCAAGCGAAAGGCGTGCCCGTCGGATGTTTTCGATCGCTTTCGCGCGCCCCTCAGCGAGCAGCGCCTCAATATCGAGCGTTCCGTTCTCCCCGATGTAGTCGGTCAGCGTTTTCAGGGGAATTCCCAGTTCGATGCATGTGACGATTACGTCGACGACGATCATCTGGTTCATGGCGTAATAGCGGTATCCGCTGTGCGGATCGACGCGCGCCGGCTTCAAGATGCCGAGTTGTTCGTAATAACGCAGCGATTTCGGGCTGACGCCTTTCATGCGCGATACCTCGCCGATGCTGAGCAGCGTATGCTTCATGTCGTTCCTTTGTCGAAATGACGATTGAGACGCGGATTTTTCCTTGACTCTGCCATAAGGGCATAGTTTATCGTTTCTCGCGCAAAACGAAGAGACGGAAAGGATGATGTCCATGGTCGCCTATCTCTTGATAGGAGTCGCCGTTGTCGCCGAAGTGTTCGGCGATTCCATGATGAAGCTCTCGAACGGCTTCGAACGCAAGCTTCCCCTGCTGGGAACGGTTGCCGGGTACGGTCTTGCGTTCTATCTGGTGTCGCTTGCGTTGGAGCATCTGCCCCTGGGTCCCGTATATGCGGCATGGACGGGGTTGGGAATCGCCCTGACGGCTGTCGTCGCCACCGTCGTGTGGAAAGAGAAGTTCGATTTGAAGAAGGCCGTCGGTCTTGCGGCCATTATTGTCGGCGTTGTCATGCTGAAGATGGGGGTGTAGCATGCCGTACGTTTTGTTGTGCATATCCATCGTGTCCGAGGTGTTCGGGACGACGATGATGAAGCTTTCCGAGGGATTCACCGTTTTGGCTCCGTCGATCGGCGTGATCGTGGCTTACGTGGTTTCGTTCTCGCTGTTCGTGATCGTGCTCAAAACGGTTCCGCTGGGTTTGGCCTATGGCATTTGGGGCGGTGCGGGAACCGTTTTGACGACGGTCATCGGCTGCGTCGTTTGGGGCGAGCCGTTCAGTCTGTATACGGGTCTCGGCATCGCGCTTGTCGTCATGGGAATCTATCTGATGAATGCAAGCTCGCAGCAAGAATCCGAGGGGCAGAAGGTCGAGGCCGACAAGGCCGTGTAGGGGTCTTCAAGTCCATTTTTCTGCGAGACGCGGTCGAAAGGCCGCGTTTTTTGTGCGTGCTATGGTTGCGAAGGGGTATTCGGCGCGTCGAAGTGAGCAGTGCATATCGATTCGGGCGAGCGATATGCGTCGAATAATTGCGGGTGTTTCGAACGAAGGAGCATTTTTTTGGGTTCCAGGACCGTTTTTTCGGATATGGCACACGGGTTGTATGTTCGAACGGATTAAATGCTCATATTATATTTATATGAGGAATATCGTGTATTTTTACGCTTGAATAGGTTTTCGAGAGCGGATTCGTGCCATATCCGAATTTTTCGTCTTAAATGTGCTTTTGGATGGGACAGGGAGGTCGAGTTGTGCGCGAATAAACGAAAGCTCGTGTTTTCCGATGCTTTAGGAATCGTTGCCGTTTTGATTAGATTGCAGTCGATTGTCGTCGAGGAACGGGATGCGGGCGCGAATTCGCGCCCGCATCCCGTTCCTCGATTATTTTTGACATATTTGGGTTTTAGCTTTTAGGACGTTCGTCTCGTTCACGCAGGGGACCTATTTGCATGGCGCGATAGAGTCTGTCGGGCACAATGCTCAAAAGGTCATCGGTCCATTGGGCGAGATTGGTTTCTCGATCCGAGCGCATCCAGTCATTGAGGACTTCGCATTCGAGTTTCGAGAAGGTTTCAACGATGAATCGCATATTGTGGTCAATGGGGATTTTTCGATAATGAATTAGCGTTTCGAGAATGATGTTCTTTCGGCTTTCGGGGACGACCGTCTGTCCAAAGGGCTCATTGATGGTGTATTGGATTGATTTCCGATAAAAATCGCGCTCTTCGGTGATGAGACGTAGATGATGATAATATCCCGTTTCCCAGTTGATGCTGCGGCCTATTTCGTTCAGGTAGAATTGACGACAGAATATGGTGTGCCATGAAGGAATGTCGTATTTGCTCTTGAAATGGCGGTAAAACGTTTGTCGCGAAATACCTGCATTTTCGCAGATTTCCGAAATGGTGATGCGGTCGAGAGACTGATTGACAGCATGAAGAATTTTCATTTTCGTTTTAACGTCGGGGGAATCGAAAATGCTTCCCCCCCCCGCACAAATCAGGAATCATAAGTACCTCCATGTATTCGAATGGGACGCATATGCTCGAGGACCATGGTAGGGTGGGGCCCGGCATGTCTCGAACGGCAGTGCTTCCGTGACAATGCGTATCCAATGTAGCACAGAAAATCGTATCGAAGATGCCTTGTGCCGGCGAATGGAACTATCCCACGAATGCGCTTATCGGTCATGAGACAAAATGTATCGATATTCTATCGATGGTGCGACAAAGCGGTTCGATATACCAATGCCGACGGACATGCGCATCTTCTAGGCTCTTGGAGTCGCTTTCGCACGTCTTCACAATAAAGCCATGGGAAAGCCCCGAAGTTTGAAAGGAGAACTCGGGATTTCAAGCGCCGGGTTGTCCGTGAGAACTCGAACGACTTTCCGTCCCTGTAGTGGGGGAAGGGCGTATGTCCTTTCCGGAAAGGAGCCTGTCATGGCTAAAATCGTTAACTCCTGGAATGACTGGGATCCGCTGAAGCGCGTCATCG
>JAUNDR010000009.1 GCA_030525985.1 Slackia sp.
ATCGCGCGTCTGGCCCGCCTGGACGTGATCGCATCGGTGCAGCCGCCGCACATCACGCTCGATCCAGGCGGCCCCGAACGCGACCTGGGGCCGATGCGCTGCACATACATGTGGCCGTTCGCCACGCTGCTTTCTGACGGCGCCACCCTTGCCCTGGGAACCGATTCGCCCGTGGTGGACGTCGATTCTCGCGGCGTGCTGTATACCGCCGTCACCAGGCAGGATGCGAAAACCCACGCCCCGCGCGGCGGATGGCTGCCTTCCGAGAAGATCTCGATGGCGGACGCTTTGCGCGCCTACACCGCAGGCTCGGCCGCAGCCGCCAACGATTCTCAGATCGGCACGCTCGAAGCGGGCAAATGGGCGGATATCGCCGTATTCGACCTCGACCTGCTCGGCGAGGATGCCGCGCGCGAACCCGAACGCATCCTGGAGATGACCACGCTTGCCACCTACGTGGCGGGCCGCGCAGTCTACGAAGCGTAAAAACGAACCGATCCTCCGCAACGCGGGCGGCCGTCGCACAAGACGCCGCCCGCGTTTTCATGACCACATCCGCATACCGAAAGCGGCAGAAACGCCCGGACGAACGCCATGAAGCGACGCGCCGGACGGCCTCGGCTCCTGCGCTGCGGGGTACGCCCGGCTGCGTTTGACGAGACGATTCGGCTATGCCCGGCTGCGTGGTACAAAGCACTTCGACAAGATGGCAACGAGGGCGCTCCGCTCAACGCGAAGTGCGCTACCATGGGGTCAGAACATAGTTCATCCAGCTATGAAAGGATGGAAAGTATGGATATCAAAGTCATCGGCCGCAAAGTCACCGTCACCGAAGCGATGAGCGATTACGCGATTGAGAAAATCGGCAACGCGACCAAGGTCATGAACATCGAGATTCCCGATGCCGAGGTTGTTTTGCGCGTCGAGAAAACCCGCGCCATCCCCTGCATCTGCGAAGTGACCCTGCGCCTGAAGGGTCACACCATCCATGTCGAAGAGCACGAGGAAGACATGTATGCGGCCATCGACGTGGCAGCCGCCAAGGTGCTGCGCCAGCTGCGTAAATACAAGACCCGCGTCATCGATCACCGCATGCGCGAAACGCTGAAAGAGGCTGCCCCCCTCGAGACGACCGGGGCCGATTTCGACGAGCTCATGGCCGAGCTTTCCGCCGACGACGAAGTGGTGCGCGTGAAGGAAATGGAATTCGCGCCCATGACCGAAGAGGAGGCCCTCATCCAGATCGATCTTCTGGGCCACGACTTCTTCGTCTACACCGATCGCGACACCAACGAAGTCAACGTGATGTATCGTCGCACGGGCGGCGGCTACGGCTTGCTGAAGCCGAAGGCGGAATAGGCGCGACATTTGCAAGCACAGCAGAGGGGGCTTCGGCCCCCTCTTTTCGTATAGCGAACGTCGAGCTGCGCGACAGGCAAGGTTCTCCCGCTTATCGGCTCCATTGCTCAGCCGCCAAACGCATCACCACAGCAATCCGTTGCTGCATACGAAAAGGCGCCGAACCGCAGGTTCGGCGCCTTGGACCTACGTGCAATCCTACCTAAGCACTGTTGAAAGGGAGGGGATGGCTTAAAGGATATTACGCAGTCTCAAGAAATTTCCCTACCGACTTTCCGCACTCGCGACCAAGGGTGATGGCCATACCGAGGCTGCATCCGGGAATCGGCGTGATGTATTCATACCCGAAACGGCGACCGCAGTCGTTGCCGGAGACGTAGAGACCGGCAATGGGTTCGAAATTCTGATCGAGAGCATTCTGCTCGCCATCGGTGATAATGCCTCCGCACGTCACCATGGTCTCGCCGAGAACGGGATCGAACGCGCATGCATAAAACGGGGGCTCCTTCACCGGGAACAAAACCGCCGCATCACGGCCGAATTCCATATCGGCGCCGGCTTCGCAATAGGCGTTGTAGTTGTTGATGGTCTCGACGAAAGCCGTCGCCGCATCGCCCTCGAATCCGAGCTGGACAGCAAGACCCTCAAGCGTATCGTCGGCGATATACTCAACCTGAGTAACAGGCCCCATTCCTTGGGCGTTCTCCTCGGTCTCCGGCTCGACATACGTTCCCTTGAATTTCGCATATGCCGTATCGAGAGACTCCCGAAGCGATGCGATGTTCTCCTCATTCGCCGTGAAGCCTGCATGCTGCGGAATGGTGTACTGCCGATATTCGGGGAAATTCGAATCGAGCACGGCGAATTTCGTCTTGCGGCTGCGATACACCGTTGCAAGTCCACGCTGTTCAGACGTCGGATAGTATTCGTTGCAGAAACGCTTGCCGTTTTCGTCGACCCATACCGCCTGGGGCAAGCAATTCATTTTTCCGGGCAGAGAAAGACCCTTCATGTTCATGCCGGGAATGGGGCACGTCTCGAGATGGGCGCCCGCCCAATACGCCATCTGCACGCCGCGTCCATCGTTGGCGGACATGGAGGTCAACGCTTCGTCTCCCACCAAGGCGCCCGCCATATCGGGCATCAAATCGGACAGCATCTCGGGATTTCCGCCGAAACCGCCGCAGGCGATGACGACCGCTTTGCAGTTGAATTTGATATTGCCGCTCGCGTCGGAAGCAACCAGGCCCGCAACCGCGCCGTTTTCCATAATCACGTACTGGGCCTCCGTTCCGAACAGGAATGTAGCCCCGTTCGACTGAGCGACCGCGCGATTGTACTCATGGATTTTCTTCTGATTGCACTCTCCGTAGAAGCTGCAAACCGAAGGCCAGAATTTCACGCCGCTCAGCTCGTCGAGCTGATGTTCGGTTTTCGGGAAGAACGCCGTCGTCATCGTGGCGAAGTCTTCTTCGGTCAACTCGGAAAGATACCAATCGGTATTCGCCGCGGAATTTTGGGCGAACTTCATGACCAGTTCCTGATTGGGATAATTGCCCGTAATAAGCATCCAGTTCTGATAGAACTCGACAGGATCCACCTCGGGCACGCCGCGTTCTTTCAAAATGGACGCATTCAGCGCCGCGAATTCGTTGCCGACGGGCGCGAAGGTATCTTCCGGCTGCTTCTCGATAAGATAGACCGACTTGCCTTCTTCCGCGAGCTCACGGCAAGCCGTCAAACCTGCGAATCCATGACCGCACACGACGACATCGCAGTCGATCTCCTGCGCGAAATCCGTCACCTCCGCAGGAGGATTCTTCCAACTCGAATCCTGCTTTGCGGCAGCAGCCCCTTCAGCGGACTCGCTTTTCGAAGGCGCGCATGCGCTCAGAGCAGTTGCGGCTGCGGTCGTGGCTCCAACCACGCCCAGACCTTTCAGAAAATTACGACGGCTCAATTCTTTAGCCATAAGACCCCTCGTTTCCGTCCCCCATCGACGCTCATGCGAACGAGATGGATTTCGCCTTCCTCTGCTCGATACCTCGTCGAGCTGCCGTAAAACCTAGAGAAAATTCTCCCCTGCCGCCATCGCAGTAATTAGGGAAAAGCATCGAGGAAATTAGGTATTGCCCGTTTGCGCCCGGGAAATCTATAGTTTTCACCAGGGAGGACTTATGAACAGAATTTCTTTCGGCGCAAAAGCGCTCACGCTTGCTGCGTTTTTCTCGACCATGCCGATTTACTCGCCCAACATCGCGCTTCTGCAGCAGTATTTGAACGACGATGGCGCAATGGGGCTTTTCGTCATGCCTTTGCTCGCCTCTTCCGCGTTGGCATCGGCGGGGATATTCCTCTGTGCGGCGAAAAATACAGGCCGGCTGAAAAAGCCCTTTGCACTATGTTCGTCCATCGTCCCTTTCTTATATTCGGCATGCATGGCCGGATTCGTCCTTATCGCATGCCGCATGATTCTCGGACTTTCGCCGCTTATATTCATGTTCGGAGCAGCCATCGGATTCTGCTTCCCTTTTCTGACAATACAATGGGGCAAGCAGCTTTCATCGCTCGATCTGCGACAAGCCCTGCTTCTCATATGCGCTACGTGCGGAACCGCAGCAGCGATAAACTGGGCTTTCGGGTTTTTGCGCTTCGAAGCGCTCGCAGCCGCTTTTATCGCCATGACCGTGATCGGTTCTTTCTCCCCCTCCGTCCTGCCGAAGCTTTCCATATTCCGACATGATGAAAAAGACGAGGCAGCGGAATCGAAAGAAGCGATGGATTGCGAAAAAGACGAAAGGCGAGCCTCGCTTCTCATTCCGCGGTTCGCATCGGTTCTCGTTCCCGCTCTCGTGGGGCTGTCGGTGTTCGCATTCCATATGGGAGTAAGCCGCGCGCTGGTCCTTGATTCGATAAGCACTGAAACCATCGGGAACATCATCGCGAGCCTCGCTCTTGCGCCCCTTTGTTTCGTCAAAAGCAAGCGGCCGGTGTCGGTCCTGCTGTTTTCGGGAGCCGCCCCCATCGTTGCCACCGCGCTTCTTGCCTGCATGGGCATAGCGAACGATATCAACCTTGGAGACGGCGTCGTTTCAACGGGAATCTACACGTTTTTCTGCATGATTGCGCAAATATCGCTCGCTTTAGGGATAGCTGGAACCCATGCGCGCGAATTCACGGCGTCAATGATATGGTCGGGCTTTCTCGCCCTTTTCTCAGCGTTCAGCATTCTGGGAATTTCGCTCGGAGGATTTTTGTCGAACGAACAGCCGTTCATGCCTCAGGCCATCACCGCCCTGTATTGCGCATACCTCGTCGTGCAGTCGGTGCGATCTCTCTGGAAAAACGATTCGACGAGTTGCTCGGATGGTTCTAAAACGAACGATGAGCGCGAAGGGTTCTCTTCTCGATGCGAAAAACTGGCGAGCGAGTTCTCGCTCTCTCCGCGCGAAACCGAGATAGTCGCATACCTCGGACGCGGCCACACATGCTCCTACATTGCAAAAACGCTGGTCATATCAGAAAGCACCGTCTATACCCATGCAAGAAACATCTATCGCAAAATAGGAATCGGATCGAAAGAGGATCTCGTTCAGATTCTGACGAAATAACCTGCGCATCCCGAATCGAAACTGCCGCGCGCTTCCTCAGCGAATCGAGCGCATCGGCACGAGAGCGTAGATATAAACCGCATTCTCGCTTTTCTTGAACTCATACACCAAATCGAAGGGCTTGATGGCGACCTTGCGCACGCTATCGTCGAACTCATCTTTCACTGACGCGGGAAGATTTTGCGAACCTATTTCGGGGAACTCCTCGATATTGGAAAGAGCGCGCACTATGGCCGCCCGAAGCCTCCCCGACCATACGCACGAAGCATCTTCGATAAACCTCGCCGCATACACCATTTTATATGGCATAGCGATTCGCCCTCTGCCATATAGCGTCCAGGGCGGCTGCAGTTCCCTCGACACAACGGCCTTCTTCGATATCTTCGCGGCCTTGTCTGATGGCTGCCGCCATTCGCTCGGCATAGACGGCCTCTTCCGCCGCTTCGCGCAGCTTGCGATCGAAGACGTCTTCCGAACAAAACACGAATGCGCCGCGACCGTTTTCCGTCACATGCACGACACCCTCCAAAGCGGCGTCTTTCACCTCGCGCTGATTCGTCTTCAGTGCCGAAAACGGATAAATCGCCTCCATGTATCCACCATCCTTGGCTTAATAAAGTATTGCTATAGGTACCTAATAAGGTATCTATATTATCATCCGCCGCCATTGTAGGACGATTGCGATAAGCCATTATGGAGTCGATTGCATCGAATGTTTCGTTTTTTGCCGATGAACGAACAGTCGAACGAACGAGCAAGGCGACAAGTCAGAATGCGGACGCGCATCTGCCGCAAGAGCCCACCCTTCCCGAAATTCTCGCAAGCATGAGTGCAGAAAGCGCCCGCTCGCCCCCAACCCGCAGACGGGCGCAAATGAAAACCCCGCCGCGTATTCGCTTCGAACGATGCGTATACGCGGCGGGGTCTGTACGGATTCGAAATCGCGCTTTAATAACGCGCCAAGAACTCTTTCGTGCGCTGATGCTGAGGATTGCTCACCACCTGATCGGCGGGACCCTCCTCCACGATCACGCCGCCGTCCATGAACACGATGCGGTCGGCCACGTCGTGCGCGAACTGCATCTCGTGCGTCACGATCACCATGGTCATGTGCTCGGCGGCGAGCTGCTTGATCACCTTGAGCACTTCGACGGTCAGCTCCGGGTCGAGCGCGCTTGTGGGCTCGTCGAAAAACACCACGTCGGGGTTCATGCACAGGGCGCGGGCGATGCTCACGCGCTGCTGCTGGCCGCCCGAAAGCTGGCAAGGAACCTTGTCCTCGTTGCCCTCGAGGCCCATTTTCGCGATGAGTTCGCGCGCCTGCTTCTCGACCTCGGCCTTGTCGCGCTTTTGTACGCAAATCGGCGCGTCCATGATGTTTTTCAGCACCGTGTAGTGCGGAAACAGGTTGTAGTTCTGAAACACCAGACCGAACTTCATCTTCGCACGGCGCAGCACGTCGCCCTTGGCGTATTCGGCCTTGCCGTTCGCGCCCGTGCGCGCCACCGTCATATCGTCGTAGTGCAGCTCGCCCGAATCGAACGTCTCAAGCAGCGTGGCGCAACGCAGAAGCGTCGATTTGCCGCCGCCCGACGGGCCGATTACCGCGATGACCTCGCCCGGCATGACGTCGAGCGAAATGTCTTTGAGCACCTCGTTTTTCCCGAAGCTTTTCTTGATGTGCGCCAGGCGCACCACAGGTTTCTGATCCATAAGATGACTTCCTTATTCAACAAGCCCCGACCGTGCAAATCGGAAGCAGAGCCCAAAACTCACGAACGATAAAGGCGCCGAACCGACAAGGGCCCCTCCGCGCAGCGAAAATCCTCCAGGTAGCCGCGATACAACGAAAACATCCCGACATCTAGGTGCCACACTTCTCGGTCGCCGAAACGCAGGCGAGCGGGGATGCGGCGAGACGAATTGGCGTGAAAGCCCGAGGAAGCGTACGGCGAGTACGTGACGAGGGCTTGGAGCGCCAAGGCGGCCGCCCCATCCCCGCGCAGCCGTCGACCCCGTTGCGCCGTTCGGCAGAACGGCGCAACCAATTAGTCATGGTAATAGTCCAGCTTCTTCTCGACGCGGTTGAGAACGACCTCGATCAAGAGGTTGAACACCCAGTAGAACAACGCAGCGATCAGGAACGGCAGCATGGACACCTGCGAGGCGACGAGAGCCTTCGCGGCGCTGAACATCTCGGCGACGCCGATGGCGAAAGCAAGCGAGGTGTCCTTAGTCAAGGTGATGATTTCGTTGCCCATGGCGGGAAGGATGCGCTTGACCACCTGCGGAAGCACGATCTTCACGAACGTCTGCATGCGCGAATAGCCCAGCACCTGGGCCGCCTCGATCTGACCCTTCGGAATGGACTGGATGCCGCTGCGATAGATTTCAGCGAAATACGCCGCGTAATTGATGATGAAGGCGACGATCGTGGCGCTGAATTTCGATTCGGTGCTCAGCTCGATGCCGAAAATATAATACGGCGCGAAATAGATGAAGAACATCTGCAGCATGAGCGGCGTGCCGCGCATGATGGAGATATAAAGCCTGACGAGCAGCGCAAGCGGCTTGAACTTGCACATGCGTCCCAAAGCCACCACGATGCCGAGCGGCAACGACCCCACAAGCGTCAGGAAGAAGATCTTCAAGGTGACGATGAATCCCTCTCCGAGGATTCCCAGCATTGTTCCCAGATCCACGACTGTCCTCTCTCACAGCGCAAATCGCGGACGAGCACTGCCCGTCCGCGACGTATCTCTCAAGATTTGAACCCTTCGGAAGTCTACCCGAAAACGACCTTACTTGATGAGCCAGTTCTCAAAAGACAGACCATACTCGGCATATTTGTTGCACAGCTCCTCGATGGTGCCGTCTTCATACATTTCCTTCAGGGTCTGGCTCACCTTCTCGGCGGTTTCGGTGTTGCCCTGTTTGAAGCCCACAGCGTAGTGTTCGGAGGAAAGCGTTTCGTCAAGCATGACATAGGCATCGGGCTTCGCGCTCATCTGGTACTGGGCGATCGACAGGTCGCACGCCACGGCATCGACCGCGCCGGATTCAAGCTGCATGAAGGCGGTGTTGTACTCGCCGATGGTCTCGAGTTTGCCGAAGGTGGCGGCCAGATCGGCCTTGTCGCCCTCGAGCACTTCGAGCGCGGCGGAATCGACCTGGGTGATCACGGTCTTGCCCGCAAGGTCGTCGAGCGAGGAGATGCCCTTGTCCTTTTTCACAACGACAACCTGGCCGTTGAGCATATAGGGCTCGGAGAAGGTGTATTTATCCTCGCGACCCTCCATGGTGAAGCCGTTCCATATGCAGGAGATGGCGCCGCTGTTGAGCAGCGTGTCTTTCGCATCCCAGTCGATGGCCTCGTATTTGACCGTCCAGCCGTTGCGCTCGCACACCTCGGCGGCAAGGTCGAGGTCGAATCCGGTGAAGTTGCCGTCATCGCCCACGAAGCCGTACGGCGGATAGGACTGGTCGAAACCGACGACGAACTCCGTGCCCTCGGCGGGAGCGCCCTGGGGTTCGCTTTCGGTCGCGGCACCGCCGCCGCAGCCTGCCAGCATGACGGCCGAGAGAGCCATGGCCGCCACGAAGGCGATCATCGAAAACAGCTTCTTTTTCATTTCGTCACCTTGCTTCCTCAAACGTTTTCCTCATATTTTTCCTCCTGCACTTTAGTATGCTAAAGTGCTTGGCCAATAGTATAGCACAGCAGAGCGATGAAGTGCAATTTTCAGAAGCTTCGAGTCCGTTTGAGGAAAAACGGGGCAAAAAGAACGGCAAATGGAATCGGGCGCGCAGGTCGCCGCCCGCATACCGCCGTTCGCCGGCGGCACCAAAGCGCGCACACGAACGATCAGAATCCCGCCGACAGATACGACCCGTAAAACGGAACGCGCGCGAGCAGCACCGCGCACAACACCAAGGCGCATCCAAGCCCGTCGAAGGCCGTCGCCTTCCACCCGGCGAAGCGGGCGGATGCGCGCTGCATGGCCCAGCCGGCCAGTGCCGCGATTGCGAAAACGCCGATGAACAAGCCATAGGAAGGCACCGCATCGGCGGCGCACGCCACGTTGTTCGTCACGCCGGCGAGAAACGCCGCATGGGAAGCAAGCGATGCCGCCGTCGCGACGATCGAGATCGGCAGCACGCGACGGACGGCGGCAAGCAGGGGCGCCGCATCGGGCGAAAACGCCCGTGCGAGCGCCATCGCCAAAGAGCATCCGCCCACGAGCGCCGAAAGCGCCAGATTCGCAGGCGTATGCCAGCTGTTCCACGAAGGAACGGTCGCAACGGAATACGCGAGCGTCATGAGCGCCACCATGCCGATGCACGATACGACGGACGCTGCGGCCAATGCCCCGGCGATACGGCGCGAGGGCGCTATCCTATACGAATACAGCCAATAGATGCCCGCGAAAAAGAGGAAGGAGACTACCGCGACCACCTCGTTCGACAAAGGCGAGCGGCCGACGCCCGCGACCGCATGCAAAGCGTTGGCGGGCGTTCCGAGATGCGTCGCCGAGGCGATGAATCCCGCCCATGTCACGCCGAGCGGCACGATCAAGGCATGGTTCATCGCGTCGCGCCGGTCGCGTGGCACAGCGCGACGAAACGACACGAAGGCCGCCATCAAAGCGAACGCGACCGCGCCTGCGGGCGCAAGCGCCGTGAACACTGCAAGAGAGCCGCCGCTGAATCCCGCGCCCATGAAAACCTCCTATTTGTAGAGCCTGCGTCGAGCGGGCTCTATCGCCAAAAGATCGCGCACGTCGGAAAGCGTCGCTTCGCACAAAAGAGCCGCGCCGCGATAAGCATCGGTGCGCGCCGACGCCGAAAACGCCCGGAGAAAACGCTCCGACCAACACAGGATATGATCGCCCAGAAGCTCGCACAGCACGTCGGGACGCTCGTGCGCCACCGCGCTCGCGAGCATGAGCAGCCTGCCGAACTGGTCTTCGGGGTCGTTTTCGGCATACCGCCCGTCGATCGCGTGCGCACGCATCCAATCGCGCAATGCCACCCACGTGCGGCCGTACATCACCTTGTCGCGATCCATGTAAACCGAACCCCACGGCGGCGCGGGAGAAAAGCCCGCTCCGCGCAAAAGGCGCGAGAACTCCTCGGAAACCGCTTCGGGAAACTCGTTCTCACAACGTTTCAAGCATGCCGCCGCCTGCGCGCGCTGCGACGCGTCGCCGAAGGGCCAATCGTTTTCCACATCGATGTCGCGCAGGAGCGCGAAAGCCCGTGCCGCCTGCTCTTTCACGGGATGGAAGACGAAACACGCGCCCAAGATTTCCGCCGATGCGGAAAACGCCTGCAAAAACGCCTCGTCGGCAAGCATCTCCGCATTGCGGCGCTCGTCCACGATGCGATACGAAGTCTCTTGAATCACGGAAATCCTTTCGTGTTTTCTTCCGGAAGCGCAACCCGCCGTCCCGCTCGCAAACCGAACGCAGGCCGCAGCCGCCCCGCACCGTCGATGCAGGACGCGCCCGCAAAACGCGCCGTTCGCCGTCAGACCGCGCGCGTCTGCCCTATTTCGAGAGGATTCGCGATGAAGCCCCTCCCATCAACCGCGTCGCGCGCGGCGGGCGACAGGCACATATAAAGGTTCGGACGCGTATACGACGAATCGGGAAGCGGCATGATGTCGCAAGAGGCATCCTCGCAAAGACCCTTCATCGCATCGGCATCGCCCGCAAACAGTGCGCGCAACGGACACGCCTGCACGCAGATCGGCTGCTCGCCCTGCGCTACGCGGTCGGTGCAGCCGTCGCATTTCGAGCTTTGGCGCGTGAAGTCATCGATAGAAGGCGCGTGATACGGACATGCCACCGTGCAGTAACCGCAACCGATGCATTTCTCCGCATCCACGCATACGAAGCCGAGGTCGTTTTTATGCATGGCGCCCGTCGGGCACACATGCACGCACTCGGGATGTTCGCAGTGGTTGCATGCGAGCGAGATATGGTAGGCATACGCCGTAGAAAGGGCGCACCCGTCGGCGGCGGCCTCGCACGAACCGCCCTCGTAGTCGATGACGCGGCGATAGACATGGCCCTGCGGCAGATCGTGGTAGTCGGCGCACGCCATCATGCAGGTGCGGCATCCCGTGCACCGTTCGTTGTCGAAAAAGAACCCGCGCGCCACCATATCCCCCTCAAGCACGAACATGCGCAAACGCGCCTATTGTACGAAAAACGCCCCGCGCTCGAAAGCGCAGGGCGAAATCGCAAAACGTGCGCGCTTTGCGGGCGACGGCCGAAACCCGTCCGATCCGACGGAATCAGGCCCGCCCTCCCCTTGCACGAAACCGCGGCCTCGCGCCGCGAACGCCGGGCGGCCCTGCGGAAAAACAGGACCGCCCGCTGTGCGGCTCATGCCGATTTCGGACGAGCCGCACAATCGAACCTCAAGGCCGATTAGATCTCCAGCTCGTTGGCGACGAAGCCGGTCGTATCGCCCGGCTCCTTGGCGGCGGGGCATGCCTTGATCAGCAGGCTCGGCACGGTCAAAGACGGGTCGGCGAGAGGCGCGATGCCTGCCACGGCATCGGGATGAGCGGCTTTGAGCTCATCGAGGTCGCCCCACTCGAGGGCGCGCAGCGGGCACGCCTCCACGCAGATGGGCTGCTTGCCCTGCGCCACGCGGTCGCGGCACATGTCGCACTTCTTGGCCTTGTTCTCCTCTTTCACCAGGATGGGCACGCCGTAGGGGCAGGCGTCCACGCAGGCGCCGTTGCCCGTGCAGGTGTCCTGGTTGATGAACACGATGCCGTCGTCGTCTTTCTCGATCGCACCCGTGGGGCACGCCGCGAAGCACTTGGGGTTCTCGCAGTGGTTGCACGCGTCGGAGACGTGATACGTGAACACGTCGGTCGTCACGGTGCCGTCGGCGCCAAGCGCGCATGCGCCGCCCTCGTAGTCGAACACCCTGCGGAAAGCCACGTCGGCAGGAAGGTCTTTGTAATCTTTGCACGCCATCTCGCACGTGCGGCAACCCGTGCAGCGGGTGCTGTCGAAATAGAATCCGTAAGCCATTGCGTTTCCCCCTTTATGCCTTGGCGACCTGGACGATCATGGTATGGGCGTTGCCGTTGCCCTTTCCAAGCGGCGAAGGCCTGTACGTGGTAAGCGTGTTCACGCACGCGCCCTCGTCCACCTTGTCGCCGAACATGTCGGCCTTATGCCACGCGCCCTGCGGAATGCCCACGGTGCCGGGAACGATGCGCGGCGTGACCTTCGCCTCGATGCGGATCTCGCCTGCGGGGCTTTTCACCGAGCAGATGTCGCCCGACACGATGCCGCGGCTCTCGGCGTCGGCGGGATTGATCCACAGCTGCTGACGCGCGACGGCCTCGAGCTCGGGGATGAAGCCGAACGACGAATGCGTGCGGCTCTTGTGATGGAAGCCGGCGCAATACAGCGGGTACTCCTCGTTGACCGAGCCGTAGCCCTGGAAGCCCGGGGTGAACACGGGGATGGGATTGATGACGTCGCCCTCTTCGAGCTCCCACGTGCCGGCGATTTCGGCCAAGGCCTCGGAGTAGATCTCGATCTTTCCGGAAGGCGTGGCGAGCGGATTGGCATCGGGATCGGTGCGGAAGTCCTCCAGGCCGATCACAGGTTCGAGAGCGCGCTTGTAGACGCCCTGCTTGAGGATTTCGTCCCAGCTCGGCATCTCGGAATCTTCCGCGGCGCCTTCCTCGTAGATCTCGCGAATCCAGTCTTCCTGGGTCTTGCCCTCGGTGAACTGGTCTTTCATGCCGAACTTATCGGCGATGTCGGCCATGACGTCATAGCTCGTGCGGCACTCGCCCGGCGCGGCCTGCGCAGGACCGCCCACGCAAACGCCGGTGTACCACTCGGTGTAGCCCTGGGTCTGCAGGTTGAGCTGCTCGGAGCGCATGGCGTCGGGGAGCAGGATGTCGGCATATTTCGCAGAGTCGGTCATCACGGTGTCCCACACCAGGATGAACTCGCACTTGCTCTCGTCGGAGAGCACCTCGTGCACCTTGTTGATGTCGCCGTGCTGGTTGGTGATGCAGTTGCCGGCATAGTTCCACAGGAACTTGATGTCGTTGTTCAGCTTCTCGACGCCGGTGATGCCCGCGTTGGTGGCGGTCATCTCTTTGCCGTGATCGACGGCGTTGAGCCACTGGTAGCACGGAATCTTCGCCTTGACCGGGTTCTTGCCGCCCGGAAGGCCGCCCACCAGCGACACGGGAGGCTCGGCCTCGCGCTGGCCGGTGTTGGTGCCGGGCAGGCCGATCTTGCCGATGAGGATCGGCAGCATGCAGATGGCGCGGGTCGTGTCCTCGCCGTTGGTGTGGCGCTGCGGACCCCAGCCCTGAACGATGAACGGAGCCTCGGCGGCGGCGATTTCATCGGCGAGGGCGCGGATGACGTCGGCGGGAACCTGGGTGATCGGAGCGGCCCACTCGGGGGTCTTCTCGACCATGTCGTAGCCGGTGCCCATGATGTAGTCTTTGTAGGACTTGTTCTGGCCCTTGGCGCTCTCGGGCATGGTGTCCTCGTCATAGCCCACGCAGTACTTGTCGAGGAATTCCTTGTCGATCTTGTCGTTGGCGATCCACTCGTGCGCGATGGCGGATGCCAAGGCGGCATCGGTGCCGGGACGGATGGGCAGCCACTCCTCGGGATGGCCCGAAGCGCTCTCGTTCAAGCGGTAGTCGATGTTGACGATGCGGCCGCCGCGACCCTGGACGGCTTCGCGGACCTTCGCGAAGTCCCAGACGATGTTCGCGCCGCCCATGCGGGTTTCCGCCGGGCTGTTGCCGAACATCACCACGAGGTCGGAATGGACCTCGGCCTCGGTCATGGAGCTTGCATTGGTGGCGTCGTAGGGGCTGAATGCCGAAGCCGGCTTGCCCAGCGTGGCGTGATTGCCCTCTTCATCGAGGTTCGCGCCGCTGCCGTACATGAACGGCATGGAGGCGGAAACCATGTTGGTGGAGTAGTCGTAGCTGCGCCTGAGGTAGCCGCCCAGCAGATTGAGCAGACGCGAAGACGGATTGCCGGTGGCGGAATACATGCCCGTGGCGTAGTTCACGTAGATGGCATCGTTGCCATAGGTGTCGATGGTGTATTTCAGCTTGTCGGCGATGGTCTGGATAGCCTCGTCCCAGCTGATCTGCTCGAACTTGCCCTCGCCGCGCTTGCCCACGCGCTTCATGGGATACAGCAGACGGTCGGGGCTGTTCAGCCAACGGCGCATGGAACGGCCGCGCAGGCAGGCGCGCGCCTGCAGGTCGGTATCGCCCGTATTGTCGGATTCCATATACTGAATCTTGCCGTCTTTGACATGCCACTGGAACACGCAGTTGCCGCCGCAGTTGACGTTGCACTGGCTCCAAGCGATGGTCTCTTCGGCAGCCTCGGGAGCCGCAGCCTCCTCGCTTTTCGGCGCGCAGCCGAACATGGAAGCGCCGCCGAGCACGCCTGCGCCGGCAACCGCTCCCGCGAAGGTGCCCTTCACGAAATTGCGTCGCGAAACGGGATGTCCTTCGATTTCTTTCACCATGATTCCCCCTCTCCCCAAGGATTGTTCCTTGAAACGGTGTGAGCCAGAATATAGAAGAAATACCAGGTGAACGCATCACACCTCACAGGTGATTTCGCAGGGGATGCCCCTCGGCGAGCAGGAATTCGCCCTGCGTGCGCGCATCCGCGCTGCTTGCAAGCGCGGCGCACTTTCGGCACACTGGATGAAATCCCTCGCGAAAGAACAGGAAAATCCCGTGACCAGCAGACGACTCACGCCGCACGCATCGAGCATCGGCTACGCGCTTTTCACCGTCATCAACGCCACGCAGATATGGGGCGGCGTGTTCCCGTTTTTGCCGAAGGACTTCCAAACCGATCAAGTCACGCTCACCTTCTATCTGGCGCAGACGATCGCGTTTTGCGTCGCATTCGCGGCAAGCACGCTGGGCTCCTACTACTTTCCCGCCCAGGCGCGCAAAATGCTCGTCACGCTGAGCACGGGGATGGTGTTCGCCGGCTCGGCATGCGTCATCGCCGCGATGTACATACCCGTCTACACCTTCGCTTTCGTACTGGCGGGCGGCGTATCGACGGGCGTGGGCACGGCGGGGCTTTTCATGCTATGGCAGCGGTATTTCTCGTCCATCGAAGCACGCAGGGGCAACTACCGCCTCATCCTGGGAGCCGCGCTTGCTGGAATCTGCTATTTCGCGCTCTATCTCATCCCCATCGCGCTCACGGCGTTCCTCATTCCCGTGGTGGTGCTTCCCCTGTGCGCGCTGTGCCTTTCGCTTTCGGCGCGCGAGATGGATTTCGACCAGCCCATGTTCGAGGACGTGCCGCGCGAGCACCCGCAGGTCTATCTGCAGCTGATCAAAGATTCCCGTGCGGATGTGATATGCATCGCCGCCCTCGCCTTCGCAAGCGGCCTCGCGCGCGGCGTGGCGGTGATCGAACCGCAGATATCGGGCGTGGTGAACTTCGCCTCCATGGCGGGACTGCTGATCGCCGCCGTCATTTTGCTGGCGCTGTGGCTCACGTCGTCGGTGCGTTTCAGCCTGCGCACGGTGTTTCGCGCGCTGTATCCCATCGTGTTCACGGGGCTTGCGCTTTTCCCCTTCCTGCAAAACGAGGGCCTGAGCCTTTTCGCCGGGCTGACATACATGGCGTTTTCGCTCGTGACCCTCATCATGATGATGCGATGCGCACAAACCTCGCGCGACCGCGGCACCAATCCCGTATTCGTCTACGGATTCTTCGGAAGCGTGGCGTATTCCGCGCAGGCCGTCGGATTTCTGCTGGGATGGTTCTCCAACGACATCGTCATTTTGAACGTCGGGCAGACCGCGCTGATGTCCATCGTGGCGGCCTACGTGCTCGGCATGGCGCTGTTCGCCTCGACGGGCGCGCTCGTGAAATCGCGTGCGGAAGACGCACCCCATCGCACCGACTGCATCGAATTCCTCATGCCCCCGCTCGAACTGCGCAAACGCGGAGAAACGAACGAGCCCGCGCATATGGATGGAGCCGAATCGCATCGAAACGAAACGAAACCTGCCCCGCAAGAAACGCGAACCGCGACACAGCCCGACCCGAGCGAGCCGGGCGCATCCCGGCACGACGGCGGCAAAGAGGCATCGGGCGCTGCCGCGAAAGCGGCGCGCGGGCGCAAGACGGGCCGCTTCGAGGGCACGGGACATGTCATCACCGACAGGCTTTCCAAGCAATGCCTGGTCGTGCGCGAGCGAAGCGGGCTTTCGTCGCGCGAGACCGAGGTCATGGAGCTGATCGCGCGCGGAAAATCGATGGCGTCGATAGCCGAAGAGCTATTCATCTCGGAAAACACCGTGCGCACGCATTGCAAGCATATCTACAGCAAGCTCGATATCCACTCGCGCCAGGAGCTCAGCGACCTGGTGTCGCACGTCGAACTGTAGCGGCGCATCGGCGCCTGCGATCGGGCGCGCGAAGCGTTATCGCGGGGCGAATCGGAAGCGCGAGCAGGCGGGACAGCGCGTTTTGCCCGGCTCGGCCTTGAAAAGCCTGCCGCACTTCTCGCATCGCGCCACATCGATCGGATTGAAGCGCACGGCAGGCACGGCGCTCGTCGCGAGCTCGTCCCATCCGCCGAGGTTTTCCTGCGGGCAGCTCATGTAGCACAAGCCGCATTGCGTGCAGCGGCTCGCATCGTGCGCAAGATAGCGCGGAATGCCCGATGATGCGGGAGGTTCCGGGGCGGGAGCCGCAACGGCGGAAGCACCTCGGTCCGATTCGTCCGCGCCGCCTTGCGCGCCCTCGGCCGGCACGGCGCGATCGCGCGCACCCCCTTCGCCTTCGACGTCTTGCGCGACGCAATGCGCATTGCGCTCCGCTTCGGTCGCAAGCGCAAGGGCTCCATGCGGGCACATGTTCACGCAGATGCCGCAGCCTTTGCAATTCCCGTCTTCGACAAGCGTCTGCCAACGGACCGCAGGGCGTTCGTTTGCGGGCATATTTTCCAACGCATCGATCAGCATCGTGCGCGAACGCGACGCGCGCGGGGTCTCATCGGGATTCGCAAGATGCGTCGCGCCCTTTTTCACCGAACCGGCAACCGAGGCGAAAGCGCGGCGCCGTTCGACGCCCGCCGCGATGCCTTCGCTATGCTCCGCCTTCAGCGAATCAGGGATGCGCGGGAAAAAGCGACGGCCGAATTCTTCGGGCCCGAAAAACCCCTTCAATTGCTCCACGGTCTTCTTCAGCCGGGAAACGGCGCACGCATCAGGGCATCCTTTGCAAGGCGACGTCTTGAGCACCACGGGAATATCGAGCGCGATGGCGGCAAGCTCGTCCCAACAAAGCGCCGCCAGGCACGGCACAACCGCGTCGGCATGTCCTTCGAAGCGCGTGCAGGCAAGCACCACGCACCCGCGCGCCGATTCCGCCGCGTGCTCGACGGAATCGCAGCAGGCGGAAGACGCATTGATGGCCTGGGAGGGACACGCCGTCACGCAAAGGCCGCAATCGGTGCAGCCGTGCCAGTCGGGCGTTTTCGTATGGATCGACAAGCCGGCGGGACATGCCGCGCTGCATTCGTCGCACGGCGTTTTCTTCTGGATATCGTTGAGGCACAGCCCCTCGATCCGCGCGGGGTGATTCTCGTGCATCCAATAACCCAGCGCATACAGCGCCGCCTCGTCGGCAATGCCCATGAAACCCCCTTGCCGAACGCAACGCCGCTCGAAACGATGCGCCCCTTGATTACAGATTGATCGCAGCGCCCGGATTATCGGGGACCGCACCGATCAGGACCTGGCCGCAATCCTGCATGCGGCCCGCCCATTCGCGCACATCGTACCAGAATTGGTTTTCGTAGGTTCCTTCGTCGCTCACCACGCCGGTGGCGTCCATGCCCACGCCGTGCGCATCGAAAACGGCGCGATAGAGATGGTATTCCTGGGTAACCACCATGCAGCTTTCCGCACCGAACACGTTCGAGACGCGCCACATGGTGTCGTAGGTGTGATATCCGCCCGGGTCGCAGTACACATCGTTCGCAGGCACGCCGCGCGACACGGCGTAGTCTTTCATCGCGCCCGGTTCGTCGTAGTTCGCCTCGCGTCCGTCGCCCGACATGATAATCGCGGGAGCAAGCCCTTTGTTGTACAGCTCGATGGCGGCGTCCACGCGATTCTCCAAAATGGGCGACAGCGAGCCGTCCGCATATACGCTCGCGCCCAGAACGACGATGCAATCCACTCCGCCGGGAAACGCATGCGTCGCCGTCTCGTCGAGCGTCCGGATATCGGCCTTCGAAGAAAGCACGATCCAAGCATTCACGCCCACAAGCACGACGGCGCACGCAAGCATCGCAGCGCCGATGCCCTTGAAGAACCCTCGAACCAAATCGCTCCCTTTCCTTCATGCCGCACGAATCGAAGCGGCGGGCAACGCGCATAGCGCTTGCCATCGGCCGCTTGCAGACCACTATGATTTTCGTTCGGGAAAATATCCTACCCCACCCTGAAAACCCTGCAGCAGAATCTGCGCACCTCCACGGGAAATCGCCTCCGTCTGCAAGAATGCCACACAAACGCCAAGCGCCGCCCCCGAAGGAGCGGCGCTTGAGCAAGTCGCGAACAGCGACGATACGGCAGGCGGAGCAAGCCCGATCGGATTGCAAGAAACAACGGCAAACCGAGCGGCGGCCTTGCGGCGTCGAGCCGTTGCGCCGTTCGTTAGAACGGCGCAACTTTTTTTATTTCACGACGATATTGACCAGGCGGCCGGGAATGACGATCTTCTTCACGACCGTCTTGCCATCGACCGCTTTGGACGCGGCAGCAAGGGCGATTTCGACGATCGCATCCTCGGCGGCATCGGCGGCAACCGTGATGCGGGCCTTCACCTTGCCGTTGACCTGCACGGCAAGCTCGACTTCGTCGGCCTTCGCCATTTCGGGGTCGAACGTAGGCCACGCCTCGTTGTGTACGCTGCCCTCATGGCCGAGCACCGTGTGCCACAGCTCCTCGGAGAAATGAGCCGCCATCGGGGCGAGCAGCTTCACGATGGTCTCCGCCACATCGCGACCCAACGCGGCATCGCGCGCATCGAGCGCCGTCTTGCGCAGGTAATCGCCCGAAGCGTTCACCAGCTCCATGATAGCGGCGATGGCCGTGTTGAAATTGTTGCGCTCGAAGTCGTCGGTCACCTTGCCGGCAACGCGATGACGCTCGCGCAGCAACGCCTTGGCGGACTGGGCCGCCTGCTCGGGAGTCGCGGCGCCCTCCTCGTAATACGTCTGGTCGTCGGCCTGACCCATGAGGTCGTAGACGATGCGCCACACGCGATTGAGGAAGCGATAGATACCGCCGAGACCCGCCTCGTTCCAGTCGAGGTCTTTATCGGGCGGCGCCATGAACAGGATATACGTGCGCACCGCATCGGCACCGTATTCGTCCATCATATCCACGGGCGACACCACGTTGCCCTTGGACTTCGACATGGTTTCGCCGTGCTCGTCTTTCACCATGCCCTGGCACAGCAAGTTGGTGAACGGCTCGTCGAAATCGACCATGCCGGCGTCGCGCAGCACCTTGGTGAAGAAGCGCGAATACAGCAGATGCAGAATGGCATGCTCGATGCCGCCGATGTACTGATCGACCGGCATATAGCGGTTCGCCTTGTCGGCCGCGAAGGGCAGCTGTTCGTTGTGCGGGTCGCAGTAGCGCAGGTAATACCAGCTCGAGCAGGTGAACGTGTCCATGGTGTCGGTCTCGCGACGAGCGGGACGGCCGCACTTCGGGCAGACGCACTCGACGAATTCCTTATGGTCGGCAAGCTGCTCGCCCTTGGTGATGTCGAGGTCGAGCGGCAGCTCCACCGGCAGGTCCTCTTCGGGAACGGGCACGATGCCGCATTCGTCGCAGTAAATCGCGGGAATGGGGTTGCCCCAGTAGCGCTGGCGGCTGATCAGCCAATCGCGCAGACGGAACTGCACCGACAGCTTGCCCTTGCCGGCAGCCTCGAGGTCGGCGATGATCGCGTCCACGGCGGGCGAATGCTTGCCGCCCTCCATGCCGGTGTATTTGCCCGATTGGACCAGATAGCCCGTGGCCTCGAAAGACTGCTCCCAATCGACGTTTTCGACCACCATGTCCTGCTGGTCTTTAAGCTGTTCGTAGAGCTCGTCTTCCTTGGGCAGGATGATCGGCGGCACGGGCAGGCCGTATTTGCGCGCGAATTCGAAGTCGCGCTGGTCGCCGCACGGAACGGCCATGACGGCGCCGGTGCCGTAATCGGCCACGACGTAATCGGCAACCCACACGGGAACCTTCTTGCCGTTGATGGGGTTGACCACGTAGCGGCCCGTGAATGCGCCGTGCTTTTCCAGATCGCCCTGGGCGCGCTCGACCGCGGTGATCTTCTCGGCGCCTTCGACCACCTCGCGCACGGCGGCCTCGTACTCGGTGCCCTCGACAAGCTCCATCAGCCCGTCGTATTCGGGAGCGAGCAGGAAGAAGCTGCAGCCGAACAGCGTGTCGGGACGCGTGGTGAACACGGTGATGTCGTGGTCCTCCATGGGTTCGCCCTGCTCATCGCACAGCGTGAAATCGACCTCGGCGCCCTCGGAGCGGCCGATCCAGTTGGCCTGCATCTGCTTCACGCGCTCGGGCCAGCCTTCGAGCTTATCCAAATCGTCGAGCAGCTCCTGCGCGTAATCGGTGATCTTGAAGTACCACTGCTCGAGCTCGCGACGCTCGACGGCATTGCCGCAACGCCAGCATACGCCTTCGGTGACCTGCTCGTTCGCCAGAACGGTGTGGCACGACTCGCACCAGTTCACCGGGTTGCTGCGACGCTCGACCAGGCCTTTCTCCCACATCTTGAGGAAGATCCACTGGCCCCAGCGGTAGTATTCCTTATCGCACGTGCGCACCGTGCGGTCCCAGTCGTAGGAAAAGCCCATGCGCTTGAACACGTTGCGCTGGGTTTCGATGTTGTCGTACGTCCAGGTGGCAGGATGGCCGTTATGCTTGATGGCGGCGTTTTCGGCGGGAAGGCCGAAAGCGTCCCAGCCCATGGGATGCAGCACGTCGAAGCCGCGCATCTTGCTGTAGCGGGCGATCACGTCGCCGATGGAATAGTTGCGCGCGTGACCCATGTGGGGATCGCCCGATGGATACGGGAACATCTCGAGCACGTATTTCTTCGGCTTCGAGGAATCTTCCGCCATCTTGTTCTGGTCGGTTTCCTCCCAGACGGCTTGCCAGCGCGGCTCTATTTCGTGGGGGTTGTACTCTTTCATCTGCAGCTCCTGAACATCTCGGAACATACGGCCCTGCGCGATGCGACCCGCAAGCATCACGGGAGGCGTCGCGGCATACGACCTCGGAACACGAATTCCGCCTATTATACGGCGGTCGGCAAGAATGGCGAAACCGACCGGAAAGAATTAACCGGGCTTTGATCGAATGAGGAAAAGAAAAGCCGCATGCGGCGAAGCATGCGGCTTGAAAATTCTTTCGATGCGAAGGAAGGCAGCCTACAGGAAGCGGTAGCTCACCGTGCGAACGCCCCAATCGAGGCAGGAGCTGGCGCCGAAGGCCTTCCAGACGCCCGGCTGCAAATCGAGCGAACGCGAGCCGCCGCCCATGCCGCCCAGGTCGTTCACCGTAGCGATCACGGTCGTGCCGCCGTGGTTGATTTCCACCTGGCGTCCCAAATACGAACGGGCATTCGGCCACGACAGAGGAATGGCCACGCCCATGGAGGTTTCGGTGACAAGAGCGCCCGACGCAGTCGGCTTGCCAAGCGTTCCATCGCTCGTCGAGCCGTAGGCGGAAGCAGACCCCGTCTTCCAACCCGTCTGTTCGCCGGTCGAGCCGCCGTTGGAGGTGTCGGAATCGGAGCCCGATCCCGCAGTGCCGGCATTGCCCGCACCGTTGCCGTTCAAGCTGCCCGAACCCTCTTGCGGAGGAGTTGTGGGAGCAGCCTGTTCGGCAGGAGGCTCCGCTGCGGCCTGTTTTTGCTGCTCGGCGGCCAATGCATCTGCCTGCGCCTTAAGCGCGGCGAGGCGCTCGGCCTCGGCTGCGGCGGCCGCCTCGTCTTTCGCCTTGGAGAGCTGGGCCTCGGCGCCCGCGACCACCTGGGCGGCCTCTTCGGCCTTGCGGTCGGCCTCGGCGAGCTTGTCCATCTGCTCGTCTTTCTTGGCGTTCAAATCGTCAAGGGCGGCATGGAACGTCTCTTCGCGCTGACGCTGCAGCTCGATTTCTTCGGCCTGCGCCTTCTGAACGGAATCGACGTAATGAAGATTGCTCAAAAGATCGGAGAGGTTTTCCGCCTCGAGAAAGACGTTCAGCATGCCCACGCCGCCGCTTTTGTACTCGTATGCCATCATTTCGCCCAAGCGAGCGCGGCCTTCCTGCACCTCGGACTGCGCGTCGATGACGCCTTCGACGGCGTCGTCTATCTTGACTTGCAGCTCGTCGGCTTCATCCTGCAGCTTGTCGTGCTCGTCGACGATCTGCGCCAAACGCGCCTCCGCCGAATCGAGCGTTTCCTGAGCTTCGGATACGCTGTCGGCCCATGCCGCAGGAGCGGCCACGGGCATACAAAGGGCTGTTGCCAGCACGCAGGCCGGCAACAGCATGGATATGTTCTTCGAATACCTGATAAGCGCTACTTTCCTCGATGGACAGAAACGCACGTTTAGCGCGCGGTACCCACGTAGGGGGTCTTGTCCTTCAGCAGAACGTCGTGCGCGCCGCCCTCGACGATCGAGGTGGAGGACACCACGGTGAGCTTCGCCTTGTCGCGGAACTCGGGAATGGTGAGCGCGCCGCAGTTGCACATGGTGGAGCGGATCTTAAGCAGCGTGACGGCGATGTTGTCTTTCAGGCTGCCGGCGTACGGAACGTAGGAATCGACGCCCTCTTCGAAGGACAGCGACTTCTTGCCGCCCAAATCGTAGCGACCCCAGTTGCGGGCGCGGGCAGAACCTTCGCCCCAGTATTCCTTCATGTAGGTGCCGTTGACGACCACCTTGTTCGAGGGGCTCTCGTCGAAGCGGGCGAAATAACGGCCCAGCATGACGAAGTCGGCGCCCATGGCCAAGGCGAGCGAGATGTGATGGTCGTACACAATGCCGCCGTCGGAGCAGATCGGCACGTAGATGCCGGTTTCCTCATAGTACTCGTCGCGAGCCTTCGCCACTTCGATGGTAGCGGTGGCCTGACCGCGGCCGATGCCCTTGGTTTCGCGCGTGATGCAGATGGAGCCGCCGCCGATACCCACCTTGATGAAGTCGGCGCCCGCATCGGCGAGGAAGCGGAAGCCTTCGCGGTCGACCACGTTGCCGGCACCGATCTTGACATCGTTGCCATAGTGCTCGCGCACCCATTCGATGGTCATCTTCTGCCAGTCGGAGAAGCCTTCGGAAGAGTCGATGCACAGCACGTCGGCGCCCGCCTCGACCAGGGCGGGAACGCGCTCGGCGTAATCGCGGGAGTTGATGCCCGCGCCCACGATGTAGCGCTTCTCGCTGTCGAGCATCTCGAGCGGGTTGTCTTTGTGGGAGTCGTAATCTTTACGGAAGGTCATGTAGACGAGACGGTCCTCGTCGTCGACCAGCGGCAAGCTGTTGAGCTTGTGATCCCAGATGATATCGTTGGCCTCTTTGAGCGAGGTTTCCGCCGGGGCCACGATCAGCTTCTCGCGCGGGGTCATGAAATCGGCGACCTTCGCATCGAGCGTCATGCGGGACAGGCGGTAATCGCGCTCGGTCACCACGCCGAGGAGCTTGCCGTTGGGCTGGCCGTCATCGGTGACGGGCATGGTGGAATGACCCGTGGCCTCCTTCAGAACGAGCACCTGCTCAAGCGTCATGTCGGGAGACAGCGTGGCATCGCTGACCACGAAGCCCGCCTTGTGCTGCTTGACGCGAGACACCATGGCAGCCTGGTCTTCGATGGTCTGGTTGCCGTAGATGAACGACAGACCGCCCTCGGTGGCAAGCGCCACGGCCATGCGATCGTCGGAAACGGCCGCCATGATGGCGGAAACCATGGGGATGTTCAGCGAGAGGGGGCACTCCTCCTCGCCCTTGCGGTAGCGAACCAGCGGCGTTTTCAAGCTGACCTTGGTCGGAATGCAGCTGGCGGGCGTGTGTCCGGGAACCAGCAGATACTCGTTGAAGGTGCGCGAGGGCTCCTCGTAATAAAACGCCATGTGGCTACTCCTTCGTCTTGGAATCGAGACTTTATATATGACCGGTTATTATAGGCTTCAAGCCGGCTTTGACCATACCCCCCGATGCAAAAACGGCGTTTTCCGAGCATACCCCACACGAAAACAGCACCATTCGCTTCATGCGACGCAAGCGTTTCGGACGAAACGCCCCACGGCAACCCGGCGCGAAATGCGAAAGGCGATGCGCCTCGGAGGGCCGGCACGTCTGTGGCGAGAGGAATCGCGACGCCGGTTGAAACGCCATGGAAAAACGAGCGGCCGCGAAACGCGGGCGGCGCGGATGGTACCATGCCGGGTATGAAAGCAACCCGATACGAAAGCAGGGATCATGGAGCACAAAAACGCCTGGCTTTCCTACAGCGACGCCGACCTGGCGGCCGTAGAGGCCTTCGCAACCGATTACAAGAAGTTCATCAGCGAGAACAAGACCGAACGCGAGTGCGCGGCGACCGCCGTGTCGCTGGCGCGCGAAGCGGGCTACATCTCCCTTGACGAGGCCCGCGCGGCCAAACGCACCCTTGTTCCGGGCGACAAGGTATACGCCGAATGCTTCGGCAAAACGGTCATTTTGGCGCAGATCGGACGACGCCCCCTGGAAGAGGGCCTCAATATCCTGGGCGCGCACATCGACAGCCCGCGCCTGGACATCAAGCAGAACCCGCTCTATGAAGCCGGCGGATTCGCACTGCTCGACACGCATTATTACGGCGGCATCAAGAAATACCAGTGGGTCACGCTCCCTCTGGCGATCCATGGCGTGATCGCGAAAAAAGACGGCAGCGTGGTGGAGGTGAACGTGGGAGAAGACGAGGGCGACCCCGTATTCTGCGTGACCGACCTGCTGGTGCATCTGGCGCAAGACCAACTGCAGAAGAAGGCGTCCGAAGTCATCGAGGGCGAGAACCTCGATATCCTGGCAGGCGGCAAGCCGGCGAAATCCGCCGATGCGCGTGAGAAAGCGACGGGCGCACAGGTCGACGATCTGGACGAGCTCGCCAAAAAAGAGCCCGTCAAAGCGCTGCTGCTTTCCATCCTGGCGGAGAAATACGACATGACGGAAGCCGACTTCCTTTCGAGCGAGCTTGAAGTGGTGCCCGCAGGCGGCGCGCGCGATTGCGGCTTCGACAAATCGATGGTGATCGGCTACGGCCACGACGACCGCGTGTGCGCCTACCCCAGCCTAATCGCGCAGCTCGAAGCAAGCGACCTGGAAAAAACGGGCGTGTGCATCCTGGTCGATAAAGAGGAGATCGGCAGCGTGGGCGCCACGGGCATGGCATCGATGTTCTTCGAAAACACCATCGCCGAAATCATGGATTTGGCCGGCCAGGCGGGAGACTTGCCGCTGCGCCGCTGCCTGGCGAATTCGAGCATGCTCTCAAGCGACGTGTCCGCAGGCTTCGATCCGTCTTACGCGAGCGCATTCGAGACGAAAAACGCAGCGTATCTGGGACGCGGCGTGGTGTTCAACAAGTTCACCGGCAGCCGCGGCAAAAGCGGGTCCAACGACGCCAATGCCGAATACATGGCGAAGATCCGCGCCGTCATGGAGAAGGGCGAAGCGGCGTTCCAGACGGCCGAACTGGGCAAAGTCGACGTGGGCGGCGGCGGCACCATCGCCTACATCCTGGCCAAATACGGCATGAACGTGATCGACTGCGGCGTGGCGGTGCTCAACATGCACGCGCCGTGGGAGGTTATCGACAAAGCCGATCTCTACGAGACGCTCAAGGCCTACCGCGCGTTTTTGAAATGGGCGTAACGCCTGGCTGAACGCAACGAACGCCCGGCACGCGAACAGGCCGGGCGAAGCCGAAGGGGATGGAATCCGCCGCAGGGCTTCCATCCCCTTTTTCATGCGGCAAGAGCATGAACGCGGGCGCGCGCAGCAAAACCGCCCGTCGCATATCGCAATCTCCAGACGAGAATGGCCCGAACATACCCCATGGCCGCCATCGAAAAAAGACACGGTGCCCATCCGCGAATGCGAAGATGGCGGCCGAACCCGATTCGGAACGAGCGCCTATCCTTCATCGCGCAGAAGCCACTTCCAAGCCGGGATTTGGTCAATCCGCATGCCATTTTGCTCATACGTGGCAGAATCGCCGCGGCCGACGATGAGAACGGATCGATCGAGCCCGTGCTCCTCCATGGCCTCCCATAGCGCCCGTAGCTCGCGCTCGCGCGTGCGCTCGTCCTCCACCGATACGCTTACTTGATAAAGCTCGTACGCCTCGGACGAAATGGCATCGCCTCGAACAAAGTCGATTTCATAACCATGGGTCCGTGTGCGCATCGACGATATTTCGTCGCGTCGAAAGCCGACCGAGCGTCTTCTCAGCTCCAGATACACCGCATTTTCCAACCGCTGTCCTTCGTCGTTGACGCTCGCCCTGCTGTTGGCAAGGGCAAGTCCCGGATCAATGGCGTAAACTTTCGGGGGAGCCGTGCTCGATTCCGAGAGGGAGCGCGATAATTCCCTTACTTGAAATACAAGATACGCCTGCTCGAAATACGAAAGCAGGTCTCCCAGCAGCTCCCGGCTGGTGGATAAACCCGCAGAGCGGAAATCGTTTTCGATTTTACGCACCGAAACGGTTCGCGCATTGGATTCCAAAATGCGCCTTGATAGCGCTGAAACAACCCGCGCGCGCCGAACATCGTGACGCTCGATCACGTCGCGCGCCACCACGCGCTGAACGTACGACTGCAACAGCAGCACCGATTGCGGGAACGGCAGCGCTTGAACCGAAGGGAACCCTCCCCTTTCGAGATACGAAGCGAACGCCCGCTCGAGACGAACCGAATCCTCAAGCGAGAAAAAACCCGTCTCATCGGGTAATTCGCGATACTCCCCAAAACGCAGCGATTCCCGAAACGAACAGGGCAGCAGTTCGAAATCAATCGCCCTGCCGCGAAATTCCGTACTTATTTCCGAAGAAAGCATCTGGGAAGACGACCCGCTCACGTAAATCGTTGCTTTTTTCGTATCCACGATTCTGCGCAGCCATGCACCCCAAGCATCCATCTCCTGCAGCTCATCGAAGAAGAAATACGCCCCCTCCTCGATTGCCTCGGGATGCATCGAATAAAAGGCATGCATCACCTCGTCGCCCGTTACAGACGTCACGGGATAGAGACGGTCGTCCTCGAAATTGAAATAGCATATGCGCGACCACGGAACACCTGATTTGTGAACCGCGTCCATCTCCTGGAACAATCGATAGCTTTTACCGCTACGACGCATGCCCACAATAACCTTGACCAAGTTGCCGGCCCGAGGAGACAAAACATCGCCCAAATCCAAATCACGCGCAATGATCGGACGGTAATCGTCGAGGGAAAAATCTCGTAATGTTTGGGCGATTATCTCGTTCATTTTTGACTCCTAGAGAAAACTGGCAGTTTTACTTTGCCAATTTTATCGTAACTGGCAGTTTCGCTTTGCCAGTTACGAGATTGCAACGACGAAAAACACCGGGAACGCGCTCATCTCCGGTATCATTTGCGGAACCACAACCGCTCCTAACAAGGGCATTCACAACAAAATATCCCCGTCGAACCAATGACCAGGAGGGCATCTGCCTTCTTCTGGGTTGGTTCGTCGTACACGAATGCCTGAAGCGGTTGTGGTGACTGCGGCGGATGCCCTCCTTATCACCGACAACCAGCCAACGGGTCTCCTCTGCAGCCGTCACCGAATCGACGAGAGGAGAAAAACCATGAGAAACAAGTTGATAGCCATAGCTTCGGGCGCGCTTTTGTCGGCATGCCTTGCGGGATGCACGCCAGCCGAGGTCAGAGAAACGCAAACCGCAATCGACGCAATAGGCGAAGTAACCCTCGATTCTCAAGACGCAATCACCGAAGCCAATGCAAAATACGACGCCTTGAGCGAAGAGCTCAAGGAACAGGTAGAGAACCATCCCGCCCTAGAGGCCGCAAACGAGCGAATCGCGGAAATCCTGCATTCTGAAATAGAAGTGCAGATAGGAAAAGCCGACGAGCTGGGATTCGATTATTTTTCTCGATACTACGACATGAACAAAGTCGAATCTGCCAAGACCGCTGCGCAGGAGGCGATTGAATCCTCCAATGAGGACGAATACGCAAACGTCTACTACGCCTTGAAAAACGCGAATAGGGAATTTGCGGCATACATCGACGAAGAACGGGCCAATTCCTACAGCGCTCCGACGAATGACGGAGATCACCCCTTCGCGGTGAATGCGGAGGAATTTCCCCAAAACGGGAGCCTTCGCCCGCTGACCAAGCTCGATTCAAGCTATCCGCTCGAAGTGTCCCTCGCCGAGCCAAAAACGGCGGACGGGCTCCCTTACCTCGCATATATCATGTCGGACAGCAACGGGAATTTCAATCGCGTCTATTCCTACAATTACGAAATCAAAGAAATCGAAACCGTAGAAATCAATGTCCAAGACGGCAGCGGGGAAATCAAGCGCGCTTTCGTGAATTCCCAGCTTGTCCTAAGCCATTTCAACGGCGGAAGCCCCGATGAAACCCATGCAAAATTCCAAAACCAGTCCTATCTCCTCAAAACGGCAAGCGGAGAACTCGCCCTCGTCATCCCCGACCTCAAAGGGGGAGATTTCTACATCCCCTACGTTCTTTAAGGAATGTCACATCATCGGCAACAACCGACATTCATGATTTCAAAACACAAGGAGGTTCGCATGAAAGCAAGAGCCCTTATTACGACAATCGCAGCCGTCGCACTTGGAGCGTCTCTGGTCGGATGCTCCAGCGGAACCATAAAGGCGGAAGACGACGATTCCTATTCGTCCAGCAGCTACAGCAGCACCGAGTCCAGCACATCCAGCTCCTCGGATTCCGACAAATCTTCTACGTCGAGCTCCAAATCGAATTCCGATGACGACGATTATGAGACGTACAGCTACAGCTCGGGCGGAAAGAGCTATGAAACGACCAAATCGGACGACGGATCCTCGCTTACCCGCGGCTCCGACGGCTATACCCAGTACAAGCACAAGGACGGCACGAGCATGGCCACCGATGGAAAAGGCAACTTCATTTCCGATACCGACGGAAACGGGAGCCCCGATTCTTATTCCACCGACGGCGGATCCACATGGGACGAACTGTAGAAAGGACGGTCGCATGAGCAAAACAATCGCAATCGCAATTTCCGTCATATTCTGCATCTGCATGCTATCCGCATGCTCGAGCAGCAGCGACGAAAGCAGCAGCCCCTCTCCGAAAACTGCCGAGGAGGCGGCAAGCCACTATTACTACGATTCCGACGGCCATATCCATAGGGATTACTGATTCCTCGCAAGCGCAACCCCTCGCGGTTGCGCTTTTTTATTCCGCCGCTTGCAATTGCGAAGCGGCATTGCGGGCATGATTCGACGTCTGAAAAGTTTCGACCGTAATCGAAACTTTTGCCATTTTCGTCCATAGTTTCGATTACAGTCGAAACTATTTGAGATACGGCCTATAGTTTCGACTGTAATCGAAACTATAGGAGGCAGCATGATAGACCGTCCTTCATATCTCAACAAAATACGTCCCTTCATGGGAAAAAACATCATCAAGGTGCTCGTGGGCGTGCGCCGCTGCGGAAAATCCACGTTGCTCTCACTCGTTCGGAACGAAATCATCGCTCATGGCGCAAGCGAAAGCGATGTGACCTATCTCAACTTCGAATCGGCTCAAACGGCGAATATCCGCACTCAGGAAGAGCTCTTGGAATATATGGAAAAGCGCATCGACCGCTCGATGAAGCACTACGCGTTTTTTGACGAAATCCAGCAAGTAACCGGCTGGGAAAAAGCACTCGCCTCTCTTATGGTGGACTACGACATCGACCTATATGTCACGGGCTCGAACGCCCATATGCTTTCGAGCGACCTTGCCACCTATATAACAGGACGATACGTCCAAATACCCGTCTTCCCGTTTTCATTCACGGAGTTCTTCGACGCGTATTCCTCAACCCATCCCGATGCGAACTCGAGAATCGCATTCGAACGCTATCTCATCCAAGGCGGATTCCCCTTCCAAACAGAATTGGATTTCGAAGAAGCACCGTCGCTGCAATATCTCGAAGATGTCTATTCGACGATTCTGTTCAAAGACCTCGTAAAACGCAACGACATCCGAAACGCCGAACAACTTGAGCTGCTCGTTCGTTATGCGCTTCAAGAGATAGGGCATCCGTTTTCCGCCAAAAGCATCGCCGACTACTTGAAAAGCGAACGGCGTTCCGTCTCGGTCGACACCATCTACGGATACCTCAATGCGGCGGAAAAGGCATGCCTGCTCCATCGCGTCTCCAGGGAAGACGCCGTTGGAAAACGCGCCCTGAAATTCAATGAGAAGTTTTATGCCGTCGATCACGGACTACGCGAGGCAATCGGCTACAACAATTCTTCTTCCATCGACCAGGTGCTCGAAAACATCGTGTATATTGAGCTGCTTCGCTGCGGATACGATGTGAGAATCGGAAAGGTCGGCGACAAGGAAATCGATTTCATCGCCCGCAAACGCAACGATACGCAGTATTTCCAAGTTTGCTACCTACTCGCAAGCGAAAAGACAATCGAACGTGAATTCTCGTCGCTCGAAGCGGTCAGCGACAACTATCCGAAGCACGTGCTTTCGCTTGACGAATTCCCTCGCGAAAGAAATGGTGTCAAAAGCATGAACCTGATCGATTGGCTTTTGGAAACGAAATAGCAAGCACGATGAAAGGCGATCGACCCCAATAAGCAAGCCGCCTTTCATTCAAACCGTCGAAAACACTCGATTCGCATTGATACCGACAACGATAATCCATGCCTGGCTCGTATTGCATTGCAGTACGAGCCAGGCGAACGTCTGCTTTTCGAAGCCGACCGAACTGTCGTATCAACGCCCTACACGTATGCCGCGATGGCCTCTTCCACGATAGCGTTTTGGCTCTTCCCCTCTCGCGCCGCCTTCAGCACGAGACGCCTGTGCAGATCGCTCGGAATGCGCGTATTGAACCGTCCGCTGCAGGGCCTCTGAGGTTCGCGACCCTCCGCCCTGCATGCCTCGATATGGAAATCGACCGCCTCTTGAAAAGCGACCACAATACCGCGACCGTCCGCATCATCGAAGGAAATACACGCATCGATATCCTCGATACGCCCGTAATTGCATCCATCTTCCGCACTGTAGTGAATATGGGTGTAATAGCCTTTGTATTCAAGGAAATTGCTCATCAGCCGACCCTCCTAAGAAAATCGATTAACGGGAAGACGCCGCTCCAGCTTGTCCTTCCTTGCTATCATCGAATCCTCCTCAATAGTACTATCGATTAGTATCAATTCAAAGAACCATTCAAGCGTAACCGCAAAACCTTGCCGACTTTCAGAAGAAGACCGGATCGGGCCTGGAGAAAGCGCGGACATTTCCCAAGCCATGGCAAACGAGAGCTGTCCGATTTCCCACATAAAATTCCCGCGAAAATAAACGCGACGAACCGAAAATTCTCCTTGACCCTCAAGCGGCTTGGGGGTCCACCATGATGCCACCGGACCGCAGGGGATACGGCCCGAACGTCACAAGGAGGAACGTCATGTACTCGACATCTCGCCGCACTTTCATCAAGGCTGGCGCACTCGCCGGAATCAGTGCGCTGGGCGCAACCACGCTCGCAAGCTGCGCGCCGAAAACCAGCGGGTCTTCGCAGTCGTCGTCGGTCCAGGACATCGCGTGGGACGGATGCTTCGACGTGGTAGTGGTAGGATTCGGAGCCGCAGGAGCGGCATCGGCCATCGCCGCAGCAGAGGCAGGCGCAAAAGTCCTGATCGTCGATAAAGCCCCCGAGGGACACGAGGGTGGAAATAGCCGTTATTGCGCCCAGCTTTTCGTCTCCATCAACGACTTCGATCAGGGCCTCGAACACTACAAAGCCCTTCGTGGACAGTTCTATACGCCCGACGATGTCTTGGAAGCCTACGTGCAGGGCATGTGCGACATCCGTTCGACCCTCGTTTCATGGGGAGCCGACGAATCGGGCATGGTCGACCTCACCGACAAGAAAATCTCCAACCTCACCGTCGAATACCCCGAGCTTCCGGGATCGAGCGCCGTACGCACCAACCTTATCGACGGAACGATCAGCCAGGCGGGATTGTGGCGCTTCCTGAAAAAAGGCGTCGTGGAGCGCGCCGACAGCATCGATTGCTGGTACGAATCTCCCGCAACATCGCTCATCCAGGACCCCGTCACCAAGGCCATCGTGGGCGTCGAAATAGATCATGATGGGAAAAGCACCCGCATCGCTGCGCGCAATGGCGTGGTCATGGCGCTCGGCGGATTCGAGAACAACGCCGAATACATGCAGCAGGCAACGGGATACACCACGGTCTATCCTATCGGCACTCTCTACAACGAAGGTGACGGCATCCGCATGGCGCAGGAAATCGGCGCGAAGATGTGGCACATGGGAGCATGGGAAAGCAACGGCATCGGTCTCACCCAGCAGGAAGACCGCGTGCGCAATCTCTCCACGCGGACGTTCTTCACTTCGGGATCGGTCGTGCTCGTAGGAACGGACGGCAGCCGCTATATAGCGGAAGACCTCGAGCAGCGCCACGGACACCTGAAGATAGCAGGTTCGTGGATCATGCCGCAGCGACCGCTGCGTAACTTCTTCGTATTCGACGAGGCCCAGAAGGCCGACCTCGAAGCAGGCAAGGCGAAATACTACGCAACCTATAATTTCACCAACATCGACTCGAAGATCGAAAACGGCCTCATCTTCAAGGCCGACACGCTCGACGAGATAGCAACGCACTTCGATATGGACCCCGCAATCCTCAACCGCACCATCGAATTGTTCAATCAGGCGGTCCAAACGGGCGTCGACGCATTCGGGCGCTCCGCCGAATCGATGCGTGCCTTCGGCGAAGGTCCTTACTACGCCCTTGAAGCATGGCCTTCCGTGCTCAACACCCAAGGCGGCCCCGAGCGCACGGCCCGCGGCGAAGTTTTGGCTGCCGACGGAACCCCCATCCCCCATCTGTACTCGGCCGGCGAATACGGCGGCGTGACGGCGAACGATTATCAAGGCGGAGGCAATATCGCCGAATGCGTCGTGTTCGGCAAGATATCGGGCGAGGCGGCGGCAGAGGAAAAAGAAGACGCCGTCGACATCGACGCTTCGAGCCTCGAATTCGTCCCTGGATGCGGAACGCAGTCGATCTACGAGCAAACTCCCGACGCCTCGAATCTTGGTTCGAATGAAAAAGTCGGCGTGGGCGAAGGTCTCGGCGGACCTATCTGGGTCAAAGTGACCACGGACGGATCTTCGATTTCGAATGTCGAAATCATCCATGCGACCGAAACCGAAGGCGTCGGCGACGCAGCGCTCGATAACCTTCCTGGAAAAATCGTCGAGGCGAACGGCATCGAAGTCGACGCCATCGCAGGCGCGACGGTCACCAGCAGCGGCATCATCAAAGCCGTCGCAAACGCACTCGAATCCTAAACGCCCCAAGCGGCCTTGCGCGATCGCGGACGTTTCGTTCCCCTCCATCGAAACGTCCGCTCGCCCCTATCATGCGCATATGCAAGTAGAATCCATTCGTCGTCTCGACGCTTCGACGAATGCGCTCCGGAGGGAAACTATGAAAACCAACCGCCCCGACCAATGCGACGGAAACGATTCGACGATTCTTTCGACGGGAGGACTCGCACGTTTCCTCGGCATATCCTCCCAGGGACTTCACTGGTACGAACGGCAAGGAATCATCAAGCCGGCGAAAACCTCGAACGGGTATCGGGAGTACACCTCGGATGACCTGTGCGTCCTCTCCCGCGTGCGCTTCTACCGTCAATGCGGCTTTTCGACCGAAACCATAGAAGAGCTTCTCGACTCGACACCTTGCAATGCGCGCGAGCTCGTACAAGACCGGATACGCGACATCGAACGCACGCTGGCAATCGAACACGCGAAACTCGACCAGCTGAAAAAGAACGAACGGCTGCTCGAAAAGGCGCAGCATATCCCTTCGGTAACGCTTTCCGTACTCGAGCCGTTCTGGCTGAAGAAAATATATGACACGGAAAACGGGCGACTCATCCCTCGTCGCACCTCGTCGAAACATTGGACGCAATGCCTTCCCATGGCCCACTATTACACCGCAAGAATCCCCGATGGCGAAAACGGAATGCACGACCTTGTAGGCGTCGGTATTTCGGAAGCGAATCTCGCATATGCCGACAATCAGATGATCGAGGATATCGAGCACGGCGAAGCGATATTCGTGCCGCGCCGAAAAGCCCTCTATGCCGTCCTCGCCCCGAAAGAAACGCCGTTTCTTCCTGCCATTTTCGACGAAGTGCGCACACTCGACCCATCGATAGAAGAAGAACTCGACGGAAGCATCTATGCGCGGCCGATAACCTGCCATAGAAAAAGCGAGGGCATCCAAACCTACTGGGAAGCATGGTTCCCCCTTAAAAGTCCCGACGAGCAATGAGGCGGACGCCGGCCGAAATGAAAACCGAAACCGTCCGCTGCGGCGCTTCGGGGTTCGTTGCAGATTCCTTGCTCTCTTGCGCGCGTTGCTCGCCGAAATGCCGGGCGCGTACTACCATAGGGCGCGTTTTCTAAAAACCGCACAAGACGAAATCGCTTGCCTCGCACGGCGAAAGGATATCCATGTCGAAAACGGCACCGCGCACGAACAGCAACGCATCCGGCATTTCGGGCACCCAGGTATTCAAGAAATTCATCGGCTATTACAGCAAATACAAGTTCCTCTTCTGGTTCGACTTGGCGTGCGCGACGCTTCTCGCCTGCATCGACCTGGCGTTCCCCCAGCTGCTCAACTTCTTCACGCGCGATTTCTTCTTGCAGCCCGCGCCTGTGGTGCTCGGTGCGCTGGGCCTGATCTGCGCCGGCATGATCGCCCTCTATCTGCTGCGCACGGGCTGCCAGTGGTTCATCGCCCGCTGGGGCCATGTGATGGGCGCGCGCATGGAAGCCGACATGCGCCACGACCTGTTCGAGCAATACCAGCGCCTGAGCTTTTCCTATTACGATAAGAACAACACGGGCGAAATGATGAGTCGCCTGGTCACCGACCTGTTCGACGTTTCCGAGCTGGCGCACCACGGCCCCGAGAACATCTTCATCTGCTCGCTGAAGATCGTCGGGTCGTTCGTGCTGCTGTTCTTCATCAACGTGCCGCTCACGCTGATCATGCTCGCCTGCACGATCGCCATGGCGGCCTACGCGGCATGGACCAACTACCGCAAACGCGTCATCTTCACCGAAAACCGCCGCACCATGGCGGGCGTGAACTCGCGCATCCAAGACGCCCTCGGCGGCATGCGCGTGGTGAAATCGTTCGGCAACGAGATGCTCGAAGCCGAGAAATTCGCCCGCACCAACCGCCTATTCGTCGACACCAAAGAACGCTCCTATAAGTTCATGGGACGCTTCCATGCAGTGAATTCCCTGTTCACGGGGCTGCTGTATACCATCGTGGTGGTCGGCGGCGGCTACTTCATGGTGCAGGGGCAGATTCAGCCCACCGATTTGGCCATCTATGCCCTCTATATCGGCATCTTCCTTTCGCCGATCGAGCAGCTCATCAACTTCGCCGAACAATTCCAAAAAGGTTATGCGGGATTCCGCCGCTTCGCCGAAATCATGGCGATCGAGCCCGCCGTACAGGATAAGCCGGGCGCCGTCGACCTGGAAAAAGCAGCGCAAGCCCCCATTGGCGGCGACATCCGCTACGAAAACGTGGCGTTTTCCTACGACGGCGCAACCGACGTGCTGCGCGGATTCGACCTGCATGCGCCCGCCAGCAAAACCACGGCGCTCGTAGGTCCGAGCGGCGGCGGCAAAACCACCACCTGCTCGCTGCTCCCCCGTTTCTACGACGTGCGCGAAGGGCGCGTGAGCATCGACGGCGCCGACGTGCGCGATGTCACGCTGGCATCGTTGCGCCGCACCGTGGGCATCGTGCAGCAGGACGTATATCTGTTCGACGGAACCATCCGCGACAACATCCTGTACGGCAATCCTGCGGCAAGCGATGCCGAAGTGATCGAAGCCGCCAAGCGCGCGAACATCCACGACACCATCATGGAATTCGAAGACGGCTACGACACCTACGTGGGAGAACGCGGGGCGCGCCTGTCGGGCGGACAAAAGCAGCGCATCTCGATCGCGCGCGTGTTCTTGAAAAACCCGCCGATCTTGATTTTGGACGAAGCCACGAGCGCGCTCGACAACGAAAGCGAGCGCCACGTGCAAGAATCGCTCGCCGAGCTTTCCAAGGGACGCACCACGCTGGTGATCGCGCATCGGCTTTCCACCATTCGCGGCGCTGACAAAATCGCCGTCGTCGACGGCGGCCGCGTGGTGGAAGAAGGCACGCACGACGAGCTGATCGCCCTCGGCGGCACCTACGCCCGCTACTGCGCCATGCAGTTCGGGGTATAGGACGCAAAAGAATCGCGTCGGGCCGATCGCCTGCGACGAAAAGCCCTACTCCCCATCCTTCAACGCGAACATGCGCAACGCGCCCGGGCGCACGGAAAGCCTGACGGGCAGGCTCGGCCCTTCATCGCCGTCGACGCCGCAGGTCAAGACGCTATCGAGACACGACACCTCGATGGATTCGCCATGCAGGAACAGCACCTGGTCGTTCTCGTCGATAGAACGCGCGATCACGTTGGGAACAAGCGAAAGAAGCGATGCCACCGACGCGCTTTTCAGCGCGATCAGATGCATCTTGCCGCTGTCGACGCGCGTATCGTGCGCCGTCGTGAAATCGTTGACCAGCGCATTCGCCGAAAACGCCACGAAGGAGCTGACGTCTTCCACCACCTCGCGCCCGTCCGCCACGATACGCAGCGTGTGACGCTCGTCGCTTCCGACGCGCAAAAGCTCGCTTATCGCATACGCCAGAAAGCCGAAGCGCGTCTTCGCCTCGGAGGGCACGTCGCGAATGCCTTCGGGAAGCGTTCCGCCCGTCACCGTGTAGGCAAACGGCCGCTCGTTGACGAAGCCCACGTCGAAAGCGCGCGTGCGCGAGAAATCGTACGCGGCGACCGCACGCTGCGCATCGGAAGGTATGCCCAACGTGCGCGCGAGCCCGTTGCCCGTCCCGTTCGGGATGACGCAGAATGCCGGCATGGAATCGCTTGCGCACGCCCCTTCGAAGAGCCCTTGCAGACCGAGGCCCACCGTGCCGTCGCCGCCCATGACGAACAGTTCATCGACGTGCGATTCGCGCGCCTCACACGCCCATGCCCTCACATCGTCGGCGCACGACGACAGACGGCATTCCACAACGCCGAACGTCTCTTCGAGCATCGATGCGATACGGCGGGCAAGCAGGCTTCCTTCCTGCTTTCCGGAATCGGGATTCACGATCAACAGCGCTTTTTCCATCCGATTCCTCCCGCCTTTTACGAACAAGCCGCACGCCGGATTGCGCGCGGCATTATGGACACGACTCGAACATATACGTTCGACGCGTTTTTGCCTAGGCGCAACGGGCACGAGACGATGAACGGATTCTTTTTCGTCATCGTTTCGACACGCAGAAGAATCAAACGCCCCACGTCATATACATGGCATAAAACGAGAAACGCACGGCGAAGCAGCCCGCCAGCACGCAGACGATGCCGAGCGCGCACCATGCCGCCCTCACCCGGTGCTTGGCGAGCGCGGCGAAGCGGCGGTGGGTGGCCGACAGGAAACACAGCGTCATGCCGACGGTGCACAAGACGGCGAAAGCGGCGATGGCGAAAGGATGGAGCGGCACCAAATCGGTCGCGCGAGCGACCGTCGTGACGATTGCGCCGAGGCTTTGCCATTCGAGAGCAAGCAGCGCGACATTGGCGACAAGGGCGCATGCGCCCGCACCGCATGCGAAAAGCGCGAAACGACGAGGAGCCATGACGTCGGCGCATGCGTAGGCGAACAGCGCGACCGCAGGCCCGCTCGCAAAGGCATTCGCCCATAACGTCAAAGGAGCGATCGGCGAGTTCCACGTGGGTATGGTTTCGACCGAATACGCCCGCGCGACGAATCCGACGAACGCCAGAGCCGTCAACGCCGCAAATCCCAGACCGAACGAGCTGAAAGCGTCGCGGCGGCGATGGCCGAACGAGAAGATCCACGCCGCGCCGCCGAATGCAAGAAATACCGCGGCGGCGACCACTTCGTTCGAAAGCGGGGAGCGTCCGATTCCCGTCAGAACATACAGGGCATTCGCAGGCGTCCCCAGGTGGGTGGCCGACGCGATCAATCCCGCAAGCGCCAGAAGCAGCGGAATCACCAGATACGCGCTCAAGCGCTTCGCCACGGCATCGTCGCGCGTCAGCAGGATGGCGGCCGCCAAAAACACGTAGCCGACGGCTCCTGCCGGCGCGATTGTCGTGAACACGACGAGCGTGATTTCGCTTATGGCCATATCCACGGCAATCCCCCTTCATACGTACATGCGGCCTGACGCGCATCGCACACCCATCGAAATCGATACGATGCGCCCGAAACGAAGCCATGATAGCGGAAAAGCGTCCCGAAGGACGCTTTTCGATAGGGGGAAGACTACGAGAAAGGAAGGCGCGGGCAAGACCTCGCGGAACCTCTTTACAGGGCCACGCCCATGTACAAGCCGTAGAACGCGATGCGGGCCACGAACACGCCGATTGCCGCAAGGGCGAAGGCAGCGGCGGAAAGCGAGACCGAGAAATTCTTCCTGCCCGCTGCGAACACAAGCACGACCGTCGCAACTCCGCAGACGACAAACGCCGCGAACATACCCCAAAGCGCGGGCACCAAGTCGGCGGCGCTGCCCCAGATATTGAAGACGGAGCCGGCAAGCATTACCTGCATGCCAAAGCCGATGGCGCCGATGACCAGGCCCGTAGCGCACAACGCCGCCGCAAGGCCGCGCAGCTGCGGCGTCGCTTCGACACGGGCGCATCCCAGAACGAGCGCGCCGAGAGCGCCGCCGCCCATGATGCCGCAACCGAGCATCTGGATGACGGAAGCGGGCGTATCCCACGTGGGAATGGTGTTCATCATGTAAGCCAAGCCGCAAAACGCCATGAATGCCACGGCGACGACGGCGACCGCAGCGGCGAATCCCTTGCGGGCGCCGGCGGAAAGCTTGCCCATCGCGGCAAGGACGGCGTACACGATGGCAACTGCCATGAACAGCACGCCCGCCGCGATCTCGTTGGAAAGCGGCGAAGAACCGATGCCCGCGAACACGCCGAAAGCATGCAGGGGGCTCGCCAGATGGAAAAACGCCCCGATGAAGCCGACGATGGCGACCACGATGGGAATGAACGTCATCTTATCGATGCGCGCCAACGCGCCGTCGTCGATCTTCGACAAGAAGAATGCGCCTGCCAACAGCAGGAATGCTCCTGCGCCCATGGGAGCGAGGGTCGTAAAGACCGCTAGAGGAGCTTCAGCGAATCCGGTTCCCACGTTATTTCACCTCCGAAGCATTCGCGACGCGGCAGTCGGTCGAGCCGAACGGACGGGATGCCGCGCACGGGTTGATGTACAGATTCGGCGACGTCAACGCCGGGTCGGGCAGCGGCGCCACATCGGCGCGCGATCCTTTGGCGGACACCTCGTCCACCGGGCCGAACTCGATGGCGCGCATGCTGCACGCCTCCACGCAGACGGGCTTCTTACCGGCGGCGACGCGCTCGGCGCAACCGTCGCATTTGACGCTGCGGCCTTTGGAGCGATCGACCTCGGGAGCGTCGTACGGGCAGGCCATGGCGCAATAGCCGCAGCCGATGCAACGCTCGGCATCCACCGACACCAATCCGTTGCCGTCTTTATGCATGGCGCCCGTGGGGCACACGTGCATGCAAGCGGGATCGTCGCAATGCTGGCAGGAGAACGACGTGTAATACGTGAACGAATCGGTCACCCAGCAACCGGCGGCGTCTTTGCTCCACGCGCCGCCCTCAAGCTCGTAAACGTGGCGATACGTCGAATCGACGGGAAGATCGTGAGCATCGCGGCATGCCGCCTCGCACGTCTTGCAGCCGGTGCAACGCGTCGCGTCGAAATAAAAACCATACTGTGCCATGGATTATGCCTCGACTTTCTGCACCTGGACGATGCCGCTGTGCTGGCCCGTGCCCTTCGAAACCGGATTGACATGACGGCTCGTGAGCGTGTTGATGCATCCGCCGTGATCGATGTGGTCGCCCGCCATATCGGCCTTATGCCATGCGCCCTGCGGAATGGCGACGACGCCCGGAATGATGCGGTTGGTGACCTTCGCGGCAATGCGAATTTCGCCGCGAGCGGTGCTCACGCTCACCGTTTCGCCGTCGACGATGCCGCGCGCATCGGCATCGACCGGATTGATCCATGCCGCAAACGGAGCCACCGCGTGGATCCAATCGTTGTTCGCATAGCTGGAATGCGTGGTGGTCTTCGTATGGAAGCCAGTCATCAGCAGCGGATACTCGTCGGTCTGCGAACCTTGGCCCTCGAAACCGGGCGTATAGGCGGGAATCGGGCAGATCTCGTCGCCTTCGGGAAGTTCCCATTCGGCGGCGAACTCGGCAAGCTCGGGAGCATAGATCTGAATCTTGCCCGTTGCGGTCTTGAGCGGATTCGCCTCAGGGTCTTCGATGAAGTCTTCGGTCTTATCCTCTACGGGCATGTCTTCTTTATAGATGCCCTGGGCGACGGCCTCGTCGTACGTCGGAATGTGGGGCTGCTCCTCGCGCAGCTCGTCCCACAGCTTACGGCACCAATCCTCGCGCGTCAGGCCGCCTTCGGAATACTCCTCGTACACACCCAGACGCTTCGCCAGCTCGCCGCATACTTCGTAAATCTCGCGACGCTCGTACTTGGGCTCATAGAGCGGCTGGCCCGGCCACAAGCCCATCGAGTCGTTGTTCTCGCCCGCGGCGGAAAGGCTGTAGGTTTCCTGCGGCGTGAGGTCGGGAAGGATGATATCGGCATAGTTGCACGAATCGGTCATATTCACGTCGTATTGGATGATGAACTCGCACAGCGATTCGTCACGCAGGATGTCCGTAGTGAAATTGATGTCGCCGTTCTGGTTGGCCATCATGTTGTTGCCGTAGTTCACCAGCATCTTGATGCTCGTGGACAGGCGGTCGGCGCCGCGGATGCCGTCTTTGACGGCGGTCAGGCTCGGGCCGTCCTTGATGGCTTCGGGCCACAGATACTGCGGAATCTGGGTTTTGACCGGGTTTTTGCCGGTCGGAAGCGTCGGCAGATCGAACCCGCTGTTGCCTTCGCGGGCGCCCGAATTGGTGCCCGGCTTGCCCACCTGGCCGACCAGCTGAGGAAGCAGCATGATCGCGCGAGCGGCGGAATCGCCGTTGGTATGGCGCTGCGGGCCCCAGCCCTGAGCGATGAAACACGGATCGGCCTCGGCGATCTCGTGCGCCAGCTTGACGATGCGCTCCTCGGGGATGCCGGTGATCTCCGACGCCCATGCGGGGGTCTTTTCGACCTTGTCGTAGCCCGCACCCGTGATGTAGGCGACATACGACGAGTTCGCAGGCGCGCCCTCGGGCAGCGTCTCCTCGTCGTAGCCGACGCAATACGTATGCAGGAAATCAAGGTCGACCAGATTTTCGGAAATCAGCACATGGGCAAGGCCGGCGACGAGCGCCGCGTCGGTGCCCGGGATGATGGGGATCCATTCGACGTCCTGGTTGGTGGCGATTTCGCTACGGCGGCAATCGATGCAGATGATGCGCACGTTTTTCTTCTCGCGCGCCACGTTCAAATCGTAAGCCGCGCCGTCGCCGCCCATGCGCGTATCCGCGGGAGAGTTGCCGAACAAAACAACGAGCTGATTCTCTTTGAGAGTTTTATACGAGCGCGTGGCCCAGCCCTTGTCGCCGTACGTATACGGCGCGGCGCCGAAGCTCAGCGCGGCATTGGAATAATTGCCGTAACGGGTGATCTCGCCGCCACACAGGTTGAACAGGCGGAAGAACGGATTGTTCATCATGATGTTCTGCTCGACGCCCGAGCACTCCTGGATGAACACCGCTTCGTTGCCGTACGTCTCGGTGATGCGCTTGAATTCGCTCGCAATGGTATCGAGTGCCTCGTCCCACGAAATGCGCTCGTACTGGCCGTCGCCGCGCTTGGTTCCCGCAACGCGCTTCATGGGATAGTTCAAGCGATCGGGCCCGCCCAGCCAACGACGGATGGAACGGCCGCGCAGGCAGGCGCGCGCCTGATATCCGCCGAACGTGGAATCGCCGGTATTGTCGGATTCCACGCGGACCAATTCCCCGTTATTCACATGGCATTGCAGCACGCACGCGCCGCCGCAGTTGACATGGCAGTGAGTCCAGACGGTCTTCTCGTCGGCCGCTTCGTCGGCATGCGCCGCAGGCGTTCCTTCGCCGAACAACGGCGCGGATGCCGCGCCCGCAGCGGAAAGAAGCCCCAAGGCACCCGTCGTCTTGACGAAAGAACGACGGTCGATCGACGTATCGATGCTCACTTTCTCCCCCTTCTTCCTCTTGCTTTTCGACGCCGTGCCGACGCGATGCCGGCATGCGTTTCTCAGCGTGGCCGAAACGGCATCGAAGCGACGATGCGGATCGATTCCGGCCATCCAACAAGGCGGAATATAGCGTCACCGGCGAAAAAGCGTCGTCACCAAAATGGGGTGAATTCAACGTTATACCAGGTCATGATATCACCATTTTCAAAAGGAGGTCGCAGACGGCATCGGATACGATCGGCAAGAAGGCAAACGGCGAAAGCAAAGGCGCGCTTCGCCGAGCGGGTCTGATACGATAGCGCCACCGATGAGCGGACCTGCCGAACGAGGGTCCGCCGACGACGCTGCTCGCATGCGAGGTCGAGCGTAGACGCACAAGAAAGCCGAACGACACGATAAGGAAAGGGCCATGAACTTCATTTCGCTCCTGAAGCCGAACGTCTTGAATTTCGGATTCGCCGTTATCCTGTCCATCAATGCAGCATCGGTCTGGGGAGGAGTCTTTCCTTACTTCCCCCTCGAGGCTCAAACGAGCGTATCGACCGTTTCGTTCTATCTGGCGCAGCTCGCCGCCATGACGGGTGCCTATGTGGCGGGGCTTGCCATCGGATGGCGCAACCCCCATGCGATCGGACGGCTCGGGGTTCTGGCCCCGTCCATCCCGCTTTCCGCCGGATCGCTCATTCTGGTATCGGCCATGTATATCCCCTCGCACACCATGGCGCTGATCGTCGCGGCCGCCCTCTGCGTCGGTGCGGGGTCGGCGCTCTATATGACCGCATGGCAGCGGGCATTCGCCGCGCGCAAAAGCGAGGAATGCTCGTTGGCCTTGATCGGCGGCGCATTCTACTCCGCCGTCGTCTACTTCGGCATATGCCTTATTCCTGCCGCCTTGACTGCTTACCTCATACCCCTGGTCATGGTTCCCCTTGCGGGCCTTTGCCTCTGGATCGCCCTCGATACCGCCGATACCGACCAGCCCATGTTCGAGGACGTGCCCGCAGAGCATGCGGCGCTGTATCGCAACGTCTTACGGGAAAGCGCGCCGCCCGCCCTCTGCGCGGGCGCATTAGGATTTTCCATGGGAGCCATGCGCTTCGTGGCCATCACCCATCAAGAGCTGTTCAATATCGTCAACCTCATATCGATGGCGGCTCTTGCGGCGGGCGCGATCGCGTTTCTGCTGCTCTGGCGCAAGCGGGCCTTGAGTTTCGACCTCGTGGGAATCTATCGGATGCTTTTTCCACTCGTGGGCGTCGGCCTGCTCTTGCTCCCCTTCACCGGAGGCGTGTTCTCGACCATAGGCATCGCGATAACCTACGCATCCGCCATGCTCGTGAACATGCTGATCATGATGCACTGCTGCCATATCGCGCGCACGAGCGGCATCAATCCCGTCGTGACCTTCTCTTTTTACGAAAGCATCGTCTACGCGCTTCAGATCGTCGGATACGCCGTAGGATACGGATCGGGAATAGACCACGGATTCGACGTAAGCCAGCTCTCCTTCGTTTCGGTGTCGGCGCTTTTCGTGCTGCTCATCGCGTCGATCGCATGCGGCGGCGGAAAGAGGCTGCATGCGAACCGGCTGGAATTTTTGATGCTCAGCCCAAAGAAGGCAGGCGAAAACCTCGCAAAAGAACTCGAAGCCTCCCAGACCCTCGCGCGCAGGAGAACCGACGGGAAAGACGGCGTCGACGAGGGCGGCGAGATGAAAGACCAGATTTCGAAGCGTTGCCAGAAGGTGAAGGAGCGCTTCGCGCTTTCGGCGCGGGAAGTCGAAATCATGGAGCTCGTCGCACGGGGTCGGACGGCGGCATCCATCGCGGAATCGCTTTTCATCTCGGAAAACACCGTGCGCACGCACCTGAAGCGCATCTATGCGAAACTCGACGTGCACCGCAAGCGGGAGATGCTCGCGATCATCGAAAACATCGAGGTGAACTGAAAAAGCGCGGGCGACGGAATCGCCGTCGCCCGCGCTTCGCGGCATCCTCTTCAGCTAGCAGCAGCACGAATCGCCGTGGTCGTGGTCGTGACCGCAGGCGCAGCCGGATGCCGCAGGGGCCGTTTCCTGAGCGACATTGGCAGACGCCGCAAGCGCCGCCGCCACCGCGCGCTCCTCATCGGTGGTCACCACATCGAACGGCCAGTCGATAAGGCCGCCCGCATCGTAGACGTTCACGTAGCCGAGCGCCTCCATGTGCTGCACGGCCTGAGCGCTCTTTTCGCCCGTCTCACAATACAGCACGATGACCGAAGCATCGTCGGAAAGCTCCATGCCGCGCGCGTTCGCGATGGCGTCAAGTCCGCGCTCGGCAAGCGCCTCGTCGTACAGGCAGTCGCAGATGTCCTCGACGGGCATGCAACCCGCGCCGGCGATGTGGCCGGTATCGTATTCTTCTTGCGTGCGCACGTCGACCAGCAGCATATGCGGGTCGCCGGCAAGCATCTCCTGCACTTCGGCGGCATCGAGTTTCATGGGCAATCTCCTTCTATCCGTTCCGATAAAAATAATGCGATCAAGAAAACAAGGCGAAGGGCGGTCGGAACTCAACATGGCCGGCAAAACCACGCCGTTGCGGCTTCTTCGGCCGCCGTTCGCCGGCATCATGCTAACGGCGCGTCAACTCCACAAGACGCACCGAGGAAACGACGCCGTCTTTGATGACGAGTTTCGCCACGCTCGGCGACGAACCGCCGCGCGGACGCGTCACCGAGCCAGGGCACACGATATAACCCGCAGGCGTCGCCGCCCGACCCGACACGATGCGCGGCACGTGCGTATGGCCATGCACCGCCACCTGCGGCAACGGGTCGCCCGGCTGCAGCGCCGACGTTCCGCCGCGCAATGCGCGCATCAGATCGTCGGGCGTATGCGTCACCAAAAACCGCGCGCCTCCGATGACGGGCGTGGCGAAGCGCCCGACCTTCGCGCCGTATTCCGGATAATCGTTGTTGCCGAGCACCGCCGTCACAGGCGCCAGCGTTTCGAGCTCCGCCAGAATGGACGGATCGCAGATGTCGCCCGCATGCACGATATGGTCGCAATCCGCCAATTCGGCGAACGCAGCCTGCGGCAGCGCCCCGTGCGTATCCGACAAAATGCCCACGAGCATGGCACCCGTCGACGCGGCGGCATCGGGCGCGGAGACCCCGGACTCCCTGGATTCCGAATCCGCATTCGTCACGGCTATTCCTCCTCGTCTTTTTCCTCGGCGGCGTCGATGATCGACGCAGGCGAAAGCCAATCGATATACGGCCTGCACAAAAGGCGGGCGTCGCGATACGCCTGCGCCATGGTGACGATGGTCTGGCCTTGATAGTTGCCCGATTTCTGCAACTCCACCACCAACGCCACATCGGGAGTCGGAGAATCGGTCAGAATGAGCGGCAGCAGCAGATTCATGCTGTTCGTGCGCGGATAATACGCCGGCACCGCCGTCTTGTAATTCCAACGCACCTGGCGCTTCGCAACGGCGATCGCCGCGTTGATGCTCGTGCTCAACCGGTTGAACAAACGGGTGTCGTTCTCGATCGCCGCACGCAACTTCTCGAAACGCTCGCCGCGCGCGCCATCGGAAAGCTCCTCCACGCCCGCCAGGATTCCCAGGCACTCCTGCGACGAAGCCAACTCGTCGCGCAGGAAATTCACCGGCAGACGATGCACGTTGTCCACCACGATATGGTGCACGTCGCACACCACCTCGCGGTCGAGGTCGAAGAGCAGATCCTCCTTGCGTTCGAGATAGCTTGCGGGCTGGGGCAGCGGATTGAACTCGCGCACCAGCCGCTTGCCGAGCCGGCCCGTACCCGCCGTGCAAAAGCCCGAAAACGTCCAGGAATAGCGCGCGGCGTCGGGATCGTTGGGATCGGATGGCTCGAAACAGGCGTAGATATCCTCGTAATGCTTATCCACAAGACCCGTGTTCCATGCGGCGAAATCCTCGTCGGAAGAAAAGCCCACTTTGTCCTCGAGCGTCAAGCGATAGAAAGTGTAACGGATGTAGTTGTGCAGAATGTCGAAACGGCGCGTGCGCACGTCGAGGCCCGCGTCGTTGAAATCCCACGGCTCATCAAGCGCCAAGGACGCCAGCGTTTCAAGGAACTCCTGCCATGTGCCCAGGTATCCGAAGCGCTCGAGTTCTTTGCCGGGAATGACGCGGCGGCGCGGACGGCGTTCGGTCCTGTTCGCCGCCTGCTCTTTGGCGGGCGTTGCGGATTTCTGCTTGCGACGCAAGGAGGCATCGTCGGATGCGCCCTTCTTGCCCCGCTCCCCTGCTTCGACCCCTCCCGCCTTAGCGGCGTTGTCGCGCTCTTGCGCGGCGGATTTGGCTAAAACCGATGCGCCGGATTTAGCGGAACGGCGCACCGACGATTTCGCCGCCTTGTCGTTTGCCGTCGCATCGTCTTTCCTGCCGCGCCCCGAAGATCGCGCGCTGTCGCCTTCCTTCGCAGACCGCGCTTCTTCGCATGCCTTGCTTTCAGCGGCATCGGGCGCCTTTGCGGAATCCGACGAAGAATCCGCAGGCTTCATCGAAGTTTTCGTCCGCGAAGAACGCCGCGAGGAAGATGTCTGTTCTCCCGCATCGGCAGTTTCGCCTCCGCGGTCGTCTTTGCATTCATCCTCGTTATCGACATTGGTATCTTTTTTATTGCTTTGCTCTTTTTTATTGTCTAGTTTCTTTTTTTCTTCTTGATGCTTTTTTGCATCATCTTTATTTTTGATATTTCGTTTCTTTTCTTCATCAGAAAGGGCGGCCGTCGCGGATCCATCGGGCACAATGCCGTTCGCTGCATCCGCCGCTTCTTCGGCAGAGACTGCTTCTTCGGTTTCTTTTTGTTCTATTGGTTTCTTTTTAGAACTATTATTCCTTTGAGAAACCTTATCTTTTTTAGAATCTTTCTCTTTTAAAGAAACCGAATCGCGTGAATCGACGGACGATTCGCGGTCGCGGTCGTCTTCCGTCGCTTCGTCCCCGTCGAGCAACGTCTCATACGGCTCGAATTCGCGCAATGAGAACATGGACTGCGACACGCCGCCGATTTCCTTGGTGGACATGCTCACGAAATCGGACATCTCCTCAAGCATCGGCTTGAGCTTCAAAAAGCCATAATCTTCACGGTCGATTCCTTCGCGCACGAAGCACCACCCGAGACTTGCCAGGGGATATTCCTCGTCGAAGTCGAATTTCTTCTTCAGCGCGTTATAGATGAACCGACGGTCTTCATCGGTCATATGCGGCTGCGTTTGCTTGCGGGCCATGCGGCCTCCTTATCGTGAATACGACGCCCGGTCGGCGTCATCGAGAATTCCTATCGGATACGCGGCATCATACGGAAAAGCGTCGCCTGTACCCGCCCCTGCGTCGAAAAAGCGGAGAAAGCCCCCGATCGAACAGCTCGCCCCGCAACGAAACGGGCGTCGAAAGCATCGACGCCCGGTAAGCATTCCTGAAAATATGGAAGCGTTTCCGTTATTTGTGGTACGGCTCGCCACGACTGATCTTGAACGCTCGATAAATCTGCTCGAGCAAAACCACACGCGCAAGATTATGCGGCAGCGTGATCTTGCCGAACGAAAGGCATTCGTCGGCGAAATCCTGCACGCTGCGGCTCACGCCGCCCGATCCGCCCACCACGAAGGTGATATCGCTGACGCCGGAGAGCATGAGCGCATCCATACGAGCGGCGATGCCTTCGCTCGAAAGCTGCTTGCCGCCCACATCGAGCAGAATCACGTGGGAATGCTCGGGCAGCGCTTCAAGAATGCCCTTCCCCTCGATTTTGCGCGCACCCTCTTCGCCGCCGCATTTTCCGGGATCGCGATCGGGAATCTCCTCGATCGTCACTTTGGCATAGGCCTTCAGACGCTTCATGTACTCGGCGCATGCCTCGCCCCAGAACTTCTCTTTCAGCTTGCCGACGGCGATGATATGGATTTTCACTGCTCGATATCTCCTTCCGTTTCCGTCGTGCCCGATTCTATCCGATGGCTCTATGCCCCACAATGCGAAGCGGATTTCCTACAGAGAATCGCGCAAAGCCGCCAATTTGGCGCGCACCGACGGATCGAGCCGCTCGCTCACCGTGTTCTTCACGGCGACGCGCGGGCTTTCGTCGAGGTCGTACTCGTGATGGTTCACCTCGACCGCATGGCTGAAACCGTTTGCGCTCATGCGATCGACGCCGAAGCCGAACACGGTGTTCTGAATGGTGGCATCGCTGGTCACCACCATGGTTTCGATGCCGCGCTCGCGCGCATCGCGGCTGAGCTTCTCGATCACCTTGTCGGCGGAATCGCCCGCGCGCGAGAACATGATGCGCACGCCCGCGATGCGTTCGCACGAACCGTCGGAGAACTCGTTGCGCGCGCCGTCGAACACGATGACCGCCTCGAAATCGCGTCCCGCGTAGGCCACGACGTCGTTGATCAGCGCTTCGCGCGCACGGTTGAACGCATCGTCGGCATAATCGGGATTCGGCCCCGCATCGCGCAGATGGCGATAGCGCGATCCGCTGCGCAGCACGTTGTACCCATCGACGATAAGGAGTTTCTTTCTTTGCTTAGCCATAATTAAAATACCTGGTTTCTTTATGATACCTAGTATCTATTAAGACTGAGCCTTCACATGGCACTGGCGCATCCACTCGTACATGATGGCCGTTGCCGCCTGGGCCACATTGAGCGATCCGAC
>JAUNDR010000069.1 GCA_030525985.1 Slackia sp.
AGCGAATCGTGCCCTCCTCGATGGCGTAAAGGGCCGAAAGCAGGGCGAGCGCCCCTTTGTCGGAAAGCTCTTCTGTCAAGCGCGCGCAATCCATATCGCCGATTTCGCAGGAACGGCTGATGCAGTAATCGCCCGTGTCGAGACCTTCCTCCATGCGCATGATGCATACGCCCGCCTCGCGCTCTCCCGCAAGAATCGCCCGCTCGATAGGCGCCGCGCCGCGATATTTCGGCAGCAGCGACGCATGGACGTTCAAGCAGCCGTGGCGCGGAATCTCAAGGACTTCGTGCGGCAGGATCTTGCCGTAAGCCGCCACGCATACGGCATCGGGGCGCAAAGCGCGCAGCCGCTCCTGCTCACCGGCATCGCGCAGACTGCGCGGCTCGAACACGGGAATGCCCGCTTCGAGCGCGACCTTTTTCACGGGCGAAGGCTCGAGCTTCTTGCCTCGTCCGCGCACCGCATCGGGACGCGTATAGACCGCCACGACATCGTGCTGCTCTTTCAATTCGCAAAGGATGTTCGCCGCGAAATCGGGCGTTCCCATGAAAACGATACGCATGCGCATCATCCCTTCTTGCCGCGAATGCGCCGAAAGCACGCGGCTTCGTCTTGCTAGATGCGGGTATCGCCCGGCTTGGCGCCCGCCGCCTTCGCCTCTTCGTAGTCGTGCAGCGCCTGAATGCGCGCCGACAGATCGCAGGATTCGAAGAGCGTCTTGCCGTCGAGATGATCGATTTCGTGCTGCAGGCAGCGACCCAAAAGCCCGTCGCCCTCGATCATCCATTCCTCGCCGTCGAGGTCGAGGTAGCGCACGACCGCGTATTCTTTGCGTCGGATGGGAACCGAGATGCCGGGACACGACAGGCAGCCCTCTTCGTCGACCACTTCGCGGCCGCGCGTTTCCACGAGCACGGGATTCACCATCACGATGGGGTTCTGCTCGCCGTCTTCCTGGTCGCAATCCACCACGATGATCCGCTTGAGCACGCCCACCTGAGGAGCGGCCAGTCCGCAGCCGTTGTTCTTGTACATGGTTTTCGCCATCTGGCGCGCGAGCTTCTTGAGCGTTTTATCGTGCGGATCGCACATCTCGCACACCTGGCGAAGCGTTGAATCGGGGTACGTGACCACCTTGAGCGTATCGAATGCCATGGGCTAATCCTTTATCCGTATTGTCAATTCGCATTTTTCCGCCGCGAGTATACCGGAAAGCCGCAGCGCGATCCGCCCGCTCACGTCGGCTTTCCTCGCGAAACGCGGCAAAAGCGGAATTGCTCCACACAACGAAGGCGCGCGAAGGGCGACAGGACGCGCACGTCATCCGTGCGATGGCGAAGGCCGCAGGCCGACGCCGAAGCTTTTGCGCGCGCAGCGGCGGAAAACGCATGCTCGGTCCATAGCGAGCGGCGAAGCGCACCATGAACCGAGGGCCGCGCAGGCGTTCGAAAGAGCCGCAAGAAGGGGACGCATTCGGACGCGAGAAGTGCAGGCCGCCCGACGCCGTGCCCGCACGCACCGACGCGGCATGCTCTAGAGGAGGCTGAGCGGGTCGACGTCGCACGCCACGGACACGCGCTTGTGCGCCCGGCGCCCTCGGATGACCGGGGCGAGGGCGCAGGCGACATCGGCATCGGCGGGCGCCTTGATGAGAATATGCCAGCGATGCTGATTGCGCAGCTTGTCGATGGCGCAGGGAGCGGCGCCGAGGCTTTGCCACCTGTCTCCCACGACGTCCCTGATCACCTCGTCGATCCGCCCGGCAAGCTCGATGGCGACCGCGCGCACTTCGTCGACGCGCTCGCCCCAGACGAGCACGTTCGCCAAGCGCGCATAGGGCGGATAGCGCAGAAGCTTTCGCTTCGCGAGCTCGTCGGCGAGAAAACGACGGCGGTCGTATGCCGCGGCGGCCTGGATGGCGCAGCTTTCGGGCATATAGGTCTGCACGAGCACCCGCCCTTCGAACTTTCCGCGGCCGGCGCGCCCCGCCACCTGCTCTATCAAATCGAACGTACGCTCTGCGCTGCGAAAATCGGGCAGGCGCAGCTGGGTGTCGGCGTTGACGACGCCGACAAGCACCACGTCGTCGAAATCAAGCCCCTTGGCGATCATCTGCGTGCCGAGCAGCACCGCCGCGCCCGGACGCGCGAACTCGGCAAGAAGACGCGCATGGGCGTCGCGCGTCGCGGTGGTATCGGCGTCCATACGGATGATGCGCGCATCGCAGCGCCCGTCCAAAAGCTTGCGAAGCTCCGCCTCGACGCGCTGCGTGCCCGCGCCGAATTTCTTCAGATAAGGACTTCCGCACACCGGGCATGTCGGCGGCGCCGGCATGCGGCGCCCGCAATGATGGCACACGAGCTCGTTGCCGCGCTCATGATAGGTAAGCGACACCGAGCAGGTAGGGCATTCGGGAACGAAGCCGCAATCGCGGCAGAGCACGAAATTCGCGAAGCCGCGCTGGTTGAGCAGCAGCACCGCCTTGCGATTCGCGTCGAGCGCCGAAAACAACGCCTCGGCAAGCTCGCGGGCGAACATCGAACGCGATCCGCCGCCGAATTCGCGCGCCATGTCCACGATGCGTACCTCGGGCATCGCTTTGCCGTTCGCGCGCTCGGCAAGCACGACGCGATGCCACGACGCATCCGTCTTGCAGCGGCACAGCGTCTCGATAGAAGGCGTCGCGCTGCCGAGCACGAGCGCCGCGCCCGCGCGCTTCGCCATCCATGCCGCCACGTCGCGGGCGTGATAGCGCGGGGCGCTCTCCTGCTTGTAGGTGCTTTCGTGCTCCTCATCGATGACGATCAGTCCGAGTGCGGGCATCGGGCAGAACAGCGCGCTTCGCGCCCCGACGACGACGCGTTTTTCGCCACGACGCACCGCCTCCCATGCGTCGAAGCGCTCCGCCTGGGTCATGCGCGAATGCATGACCGCCACCGTATCGCCGAAACGGCTTTCGAAGCGGGAGACGGTCTGCGGCGTCAGCGCGATTTCCGGCACGAGCACGATGGCGCCGCGCCCCTGTTCGAGACAGCAACGGATGGCGCGCAGATAGACCTCCGTCTTGCCCGACCCCGTCACGCCGTCGACCACCGTCACTTCCCCGATGCCGCGCTCGACACAGGCGCGCACCGTATCGAACGCGTGCTTCTGGCCCTCCGTCAAACAGAGGGTCTCGCACGCACGCGCGGCGGCGGCGATTTCCTCATCCGCGCGCACAGACGCGCCGTCAGCCGTCGCGCTCTTGCGGCGGCGGGCGGGCCTTTGCAACTCCCACGTATCGCCGCGCTTGGACACCTTCGGCATGCGGCCCGCAGGCGTGAGAAGATGAACGCACGAGCTCAACGGAGCCAAATACGTATGCGCGATGTATTCGATCAACGCCGCGCCGTCTTCGTCGAAATACGGAGCGGAAAGCACGGCGAGCACCGATTTGAGTTCGGGCTTCCTTTTTTGTCCGTCGGGATTCTCCCCACGCAAATCATCCACGAAGCACATGCGCCCCGGAATTGCGGCGGACGCCCGCTCTTCACTTTCCGCTGACATGACCGAACCGGCCTCGCCCGCATCGATGCCCGCGTCAAGCAAGCCGACAGCGCCGCCGTTCTCATTGCCCGCATCGACGAATACGGGGTCTCCTTCGGCCATGACGTAGCCGACGGCGCGGCGGCGGCCGAATTCGACCAGCACGGCGCATCCGATGTCAACGCCGTCCATGTCGTCGGGAACGGCGTAGGTATAGGGCGTATCGAGCGCCTGGGTCTGAATGTCGAGCACGACCGATACGGTTCGCATGCACCCTCCTCTTTTGCCGATTTGCCGCGAAAATGCAAGCCGCGCGCTCGCATCGAACGGCGATGAACGCACCGAACGCCGCAGGATGCCGGAGCTGAAACGATGCGCCCCGAACGGCCTAGCCTCGAATCGATCCCGCAATGGCATTCCGGATATGCGGGCATTCGACGTGTCGCGCGCATCGCCTTCCGGCCGCGCGCCCCCTTCGGCTACGCGTCCTATCTCCTGCGGATTGTCGCCCCTCGGCGTCGATTTGCACGATTTTTCCGCTTTCCAGCCCCCATACGCGGTTAAGGCGGGAATACGCGCGACAAAACACCAGGTCGGATGTCAGCAATACAGACTTGAAACATCTCTTCCTATAGAAATCGCCCTCTTTTCAGCTGGAAAAAGGAAAAATGATGCACAACACAGGCGATTTCAAGGAAAGCGGGCAGAAACCGACGCAAGACGAATATCCGTCATAGCGCACGCAAGCAGCGACGGCCGAGCACGTATGTCGTTCGTCAAGCCCGAAAATGCACGCGTCGAAACGAAGAAGGGCCGCATTGCGGCCCTTCCCTCATCGATTGCCGATTACAGCCCGCAAGCGGCGCGCAACGCGTCGGCGCGATCGGTGCACTCCCACGTGAATTCGGGGAGTTCGCGGCCGAAATGACCGTAATTGCTGGTCAGGCGATAAATGGGACGGCGCAGGTCGAGGGCGTCGATAATCGCGCCCGGACGCAGGTCGAACACTTCGCGCACGGCGCGCTCGATGACATCGGCATCCGCCTTGCCGGTACCGAAGGTGTCGACGAACACCGAAACCGGATGCGCCATGCCGATGGCATAGGCGATCTGAACCTCGCAGCGATCGGCCAGGCCCGCCGCCACCACGTTTTTCGCCACCCAGCGCGCGGCGTAGGCGCCGGAGCGGTCGACCTTGGTGCAGTCTTTGCCGGAGAACGCGCCGCCGCCGTGACGGCCCATGCCGCCGTAGGTATCGACGATGATTTTGCGGCCCGTCAAACCTGCATCGCCCATCGGTCCGCCCACAACGAAACGGCCCGTAGGATTGATGTGGATGCCCGCGTTTTCATCGAGCACGACGCCTTCGGCCGCCATGACGGGCTTGATGACCTGCTCGACGATATCGGCGCGCAAGGTATCGTTTTCCACGTCTTCGGCATGCTGGGTGGACACGACCACGGTCTCGACCGCAGCAGGCACGCCGTTCTCATAGCGCACCGACACCTGGGTCTTGCCGTCGGGACGCAGGTAAGGCAAGACGCCCGTCTTGCGCACCTCGGTCAAACGCTCGGACAGACGATGTGCCAGATAGATGGGCATCGGCATGAGCGTAGAGGTTTCGTTGCAGGCATAGCCGAACATCATGCCCTGGTCGCCCGCACCGATGCTTTCATACGGATCGGCGGCCACATCGGCGCCATGCTGGGCTTCCCAGGATTCGTCGACGCCCTGGGCGATGTCGGGGCTCTGCTCGTGGATGGCGTTCATCACGCCGCAGGTGCTGGCGTCGAAGCCGTACTTCGCACGGTCGTAGCCGATGTCGGCAAGCACGCCGCGCACGATTTCCTGCACGTCCACATAAGCCTGGGTGCGGATTTCGCCTGCGACGACCACCATGCCCGTGGTCACGAGCGTTTCGCACGCGCAACGCAGCTGGGTGGGGTCTGCCGGCTGGCCGGACGGAGCGATGTAGCCCTCTTCGGCAAGCGCGATCTCCTTCGACAGGATGGCGTCGAGGATGGCGTCGGAAATCTGGTCGCAGATTTTGTCAGGGTGGCCTTCGGTCACCGATTCGGACGTGAAGACATAGCTGGAGCGGGTATCGGTCAAGATTCCTCCTTCATCGTTGTTGGCCGGACCACCTTGGCGGCGATTCCGCCAGGTTGGTGTCGGGATTGTCGAGCCAACTCTCTCCCCCGACTCTGGATAAACGGCATATACATGAAATGAAAATCCGGCAGGCGGCAAGGTGCCCCGGCTTTCAAACCTGGTAAGAATATCGTGAAAGCCGGGCGCGGACAAGCACGCATTCACCTTCCATGAAATCGTCACCGGATCTGCCGCGTGCCCGAGCGCCTTGAAATGATGCCGAGACGATGACGAAACCGCAATGCGACGGCATCCGTTTCGTCGATTGACGGACGTCCTGCACGATTTTTCCGTTTTCCGATCGACTCGACGAACAGGAAATGAAAAGTTGCCAGCAATCGGCGACAAAAGACCAGGTCGGCAACGATCGAGACATAACGATTCCGTCGAAGGGCGATGAATTTGCGCGTTTCTCAGCGGGAAAACGGAAAAATCGTGCAAAACCGGCGGCCTTTCATGAAAACAGCGAAGCTCGGCCGCGAATCGCTCGGAACAGCAGCGGCGAGTCCGACACGAAGGCGCCTGCGGCACGTCCGCATAGCGACGCGCAGACCGACGCAAGCACCCTTCGCGCGCGAATTCGCATGCAAGAAACGAAACGCATAGCGGCATAATAAGCGCACGAAATCAAAAGGAGGACTTCTTGAAAACCCTGAATGTCATCGCCCGCATCGTGGCCACGGTCACGCTCGCCATCATGTTGGTCAGCACGGGACTGTTCGCCTGCTGCCTGCGCCCGACCACGATGTTGCTCGCCCAGGCGACAAGCAACGATGCCGACTCGCCCTACGGCAAAGACGCCCTTGTCGGCCTTGCGCTGGTCACGCGTGACTATACGGTAGACGGAACCGACCGCGCGGCGACGCTCGACGCGATTGCGCAAGCGGCGGGCGACGTGAAGCCCGACCTGGCGGAAAGCGATGACAAACAAGCCGCGCTCGAGAAGCTCGGGGAGCGCTATACGCTGACCGACGACGCGCTCGACCATCTCGACGATGTGTATCGCGTGCTCGTCGGCACCCGCTGGGCGTTCGCGGGCATCGGCATCGTCTGCATCGCGGCGCTCGCCCACGTGCTCGTGCGCTGCGGCAAGCGCGACCTGGGCGGCGTCTTGCGCAATGCGGCGATCGCGGTCATTGCGGCGTTCGCCGCCATGGCGGCCTGGGTCGTCGTGGATTTCAACGGGTTTTTCACGGTGTTCCACTCGCTGTTTTTCGCCGACGGAACCTGGACGTTTTCATGGGATTCGCTGCTCATCTGCATGTATCCGCCTGAATTCTGGCTGGGAATGGGCGGCGTCTGGCTCGGCATCACGGTTGCGGCGTGCGCGGTTTGCCTTATCATGGGATGGTTGCTGCGCAAGCGCGCTTCGTAGCGCCGCGCAAACGAGCTTCATATATACCGCGAGGGAGGCGCCCTTGGGCGGAATCGTGCCATTTCGTTAAGCTTCATTGCCAAGCTTCGGCGCAATCCGCGCATCGGAACCCGCCCTTGCGTTCGATTGCACACCCCCTCGAACCCGAAGAAAGGATTCGGCATGACCGACACCGTACGCGTCCGCTTCGCGCCCTCGCCGACCGGCAAGCTGCACATCGGCGGCGCCCGCACCGCCATCTATAACTGGGCATTCGCCC
>JAUNDR010000010.1 GCA_030525985.1 Slackia sp.
TGGGCAAAGATACGCGCAAAAGCGGCGATATGCTGGAGGCGGCCGTGGTGGCGGGCATTACGAGCGCCGGGGGCGATGCGCTTCTGGCGGGGGTCATTCCCACGCCGGCGATCGCGCTTCTGACGCGCGAGCTGCATGCCGACGGCGGCATCGTTATTTCCGCATCGCATAATCCGCCCGAGTACAACGGCATCAAATTCTTCGACGGCCAGGGCTTCAAGCTGCCCGACACGGTGGAAGACGAAATCGAGGCGTTCATCGCGGGCGGCGGCCTTGAGGGCGTCGCGGCCCGTGCGCGCGAAGCGGGCGAGGAGGCGTCCATGCCCGTCGGTCCCATGGTGGGCGTGGCCGTGGAGGTGGGAGACGCGTGCGAGATGTATATCGACCACGTGGTGAAATCCATTCAGGCGCAGGGTATCGATTTCTCGGGCCTGCATGTGGCGCTCGACACCGGCCACGGCGCTTCGTCGCTGACGAGCGCGGAGGCATTGCGTCGCCTGGGCGCTGAAGTCACCGTGATCAACGACGATTTCGACGGCAACGACATCAATGTGGAATGCGGCTCCACCCATCTGGCCCCGCTCGCCGAGCTTCTGGCCGAAAGCGGCGCCGATGTGGGCATTGCGCATGACGGCGACGCCGACCGCGTGATGATGCTTGCTGCCGACGGTTCCGAAATCGACGGCGACGTGATGGAGGCTGTCATGGCGGTCGATCTGAAAGAGCGCGGCTGCTTGCCCGGCAACGTGGCCGTGTCCACGGTCATGACCAATCTGGGCTTCGTGCATGCGATGCGCGATGCGGGTATCGAAGTGTTGCAGACCAAGGTGGGCGACCGCTACGTGCTCGAAGCCATGCGCGAAGGCGGCTATGCCCTGGGCGGCGAGCAGTCGGGCCACATGATTCTGCTCGATTACAACTCCACGGGCGACGGCCTGATGACGGCATGCCAGTTCTTGGCGGCGGTGCGCCGCAGCGGCAAGCCGGTGGAAGAGGCCATCAAGGTGATGACGCGCTTCCCGCAGACGCTGATCAACGTGCGCGTGAAAGACAAGCATGCGCTCGACGGTAACGAAGCCATCTGGGGTGCGGTGCGTGCGGCCGAAGAGGCCATGGGTGATTCCGGCCGCGTGCTCGTGCGCACGAGCGGCACCGAGCCGTTGGTTCGCGTGATGGTGGAGGCCGAAACGCAGGATGTGGCCGACGGCCATGCCCGCGCCATCGCCGACGTGGTGGAAGCCGAGCTGGCGTAAGCTCGCGCACGAAGCGCGTGAAATATTCAAGAGCCGAAAAAGAAGGGCCCGCGGGCCCTTCTTTCGTGCATGGGTTCGAATTTCGCTCCGACCCGGTTGTGCTCATCGTTGTGAAGCGGGCGCCTTGGAGCGATTGACCGACTGACGGTTCCGGCCCTGCTGCTCAATGCTCTAATGCGCTTTAGACGGCAGCGCCCGCCGGTTCTAACGTCTCTGCAAGGTCGGTTAGGTGCGGGTGATGCGTGTCGGGTTTTGAAAGCCGGGTTGCCGCCCGGCTTTTCTATTCCTCGTCTTACCAGCGCGTCACGCCGTCGTAGGTGTCGGCGCGGCGGTCGCGCAGGTAGGGGCTTTTCACGCGGTAGGTATCGATGTCGGATGCATCGAGGTCCACGTACAGGATACCCGCCGCCTCGTCTTCGAGCTGGGCGAGCTTCTTGCCGCGCGGGTTGCATGCCATGGTTTTGCCCGGCATGTACAGATTGCCGCCCTCGTGCCCGAAGCGATTGACCGCCGCCAAGAACACGGTGTTTTCCAAAGCACGCGCCGGCGCGTTGATTTCCCACACGTCCATATCCTCGACGCACCAGGCGCTCGGGCATACGATCAGATCGGCGCCCTGCAACGCGAGCGTGCGCGCCACCTCGGGAAAGCCCATGTCGTAACAGATCATGATGCCCAAGCGTCCGAAATCGGTATCGAACACCGGATAGCTTGCGCCCGCGCGGAAATAGAAGCGCTCGAGCGCCCACAGATGCACCTTGTCGTAGCTGCCCGCCACGTTTCCTTCGCGGTCGATGAGCACAGCGCTGTTGAACGGCACGCCGCCGACTTCGCGCACGATGGCGATCGGTGCCACCACATAGCAGCCCGCCTCGCGCGCCGCCTGCTGCATGGCGCGCACGGTGGGTCCGTCGATCGGCTCGGCAAGCTCGACGATGCGCGGGCCGATGGTGTTCAGGTGATAGCCCGTGCTGAACAATTCAGGGAACACCACCAGGTCGGCGCCGTGTTCGGCGGATTCTTTCACGATATCGCACGCGCGTGCCACGTTGGCTTCCACGTTGCCGAGTTCTCCCTCGAATTGTACGAGCGCGATCTTCGCATTCTTCATGAGGCGTCCTTTCTTTTCGTTTCGTCCATTGTAGCGGGGTTTCTGTGCGAACTCCCGTTTTCGTGGCGCTCTGCTTTAGCGCGCTGCTCTGGTGCAGAAGCGGCGGCGGAGCATTACAATGGGTGCTGATTTCATCTCTACGGCGCAGCGCGTTCGCATACGACGCACGACGGTTCTTTCGGCGACGGTTTTGCCCGTGTCGGCGGCATATCGTCGTTCGACGGCCGTATTCGACGTGCATGATGCGGCGCAAAACGAAAGGACCGCCTATGTTGTTGCGATATTTGATGGAGCTCTACGACGTCTTGGACTCTCCGCAGGCAAGCGGAGAGGCGGCTGCGGCGTATCTGCGCGGCATCGATCCTGATTGCGACGTGGAAACGTATGCGCTGGAAGGCCCCAAAGGCACTACCGACATGGTGCGCGTCCGCATTCCCGGTTCGCGCGGCAAAGCGCACGGCGGCGATGCGCCGACGATCGGTCTTTTGGGCCGTCTGGGCGGTTTGGGCGCGCGCCCCGAGCGCATCGGCTTCGTGTCCGACGGCGACGGCGCGCTCACGGCGCTTGCCTGCGCGGCGAAGCTCATCGACATGCATCGCAAGGGAGACGTGCTGCCGGGCGATGTGTTCGTGTCCACGCACGTGTGCCCGCATGCGCCCACATTCCCGCACGACCCCGTGCCGTTCATGGGTTCGCCCACGTCGACGGCGGCCATCAACAAAGAAGAGGTGACCGACGAACTCGACGCTATTCTGGTGTGCGACACCACGAAGGGCAACCGCATCATCAACGCGCGCGGGTTCGCGATCAGCCCCACGGTCAAGCGCGGCGTCATCCTGCGCGTGAGCGAGGATCTGCTCGATCTGGCGCAGACGGCGACGGGCCGTCTGCCGCACGTATTCGCCCTCTCGATGGCCGACATCACGCCTTACGGCAACGGCTTATATCATCTCAACAGCATCTTGCAGCCGTGCACCTGCACCGATGCGCCCGTGGTGGGCGTGGCCATCACCACCGAGACGGCTGTGGCGGGCTGTGCGACGGGCGCCACGCGCTTGGGCGATCTTGACGAGGCGGGCACATTCATGATCGAAGCCGCCAAGGCGTTCGGTGCGGGCGCATGCGCGTTTTACGACGAGGCCGACTATCGCGCGTTCGTCGAACGCTACGGCGATATGGCGGCCCTGCAGGGCTTCGGCGCCCTGCCTGCCGTCGACGAGCTGGCGTAAAAGATTCTTCTCGATGACTGCCGTCCCGCGATTTCCCGCCGTTCGCATGCATGCGTTCAGGGCGGGAGTTGCGGATTTTGCGCGGCTTCGCTTTCGTCGTCTCGCTCGAGAGGCGAGGGATGCCCGCTGCAGGCAAAGGAGGAAAGCTTCGACATCGGCATGCGTCGGGCTGCGGATCGCGTTCGATTGCATGGATGCGACAAGAAAACGAAGGAGGCTGCCGTGCGGATTATCGGCAAACGCGAAGTGGAGGATATGGCCGTCGGTGCGGCCGTGCTCGCTTCGGGCGGCGGGGGAGACCCCTATATAGGCAAGCTCATGGCGCTGCAGGCCATCGAGGAATACGGGCCGTTTCAGATGGTGACGCTCGACGAGTTGGATGACGATGCGTGGGTATGCGCGTCGCATATGCTGGGCGCGCCCACCGTGTTGGTGGAAAAGGTTCCCAACGGTCGCGAAGGCGTGGGAGCGGTGGATGCGCTCGAAGCGCGCCTGGGCAGGAAATTCGATGCCATCATGCCGCTTGAGGCGGGCGGTCTGAATTCGCTTCTGCCTTTCCAGGTGGCGGCGGCCAAGGGAGTTCCGATTGTGGATGCGGACGGCATGGGGCGCGCGTTTCCCGAGTTGCGCCACGTGACCTGGACGCTCTTCGACGTGCCGGCGTGTCCTGCTGCGGTGTGCGACGAAAAGGGAGACACCGTGGTGATCGAGGCGATCGACAACGCCTGGGCCGAGCGTTTGGCGCGCAACGTGGCCATCACCACGGGCGGCAGCGTGTTCATGGCCGACTACGCCATGACGGGCGCGCAGGCCAAAAAGACGAGCATCCCCGGCACCTCGACGTATTGCGAGGTGGTGGGCCGCACCATCCGCGAGGCGCATGAGGCGGGCGGCGATCCCATCCCTGTGATCCTCGAGCTGCTCAAGGGCAAAGAGCTTTTCCGCGGCAAGCTCGACGATGTGTCGCGCCGCACGGTGGGCGGCTTCGTGCGCGGCTATGCGCATTTCGAGGGCATCGACGCCTGCCATGGCCGCACGTGCGAAATCGAATTCCAAAACGAGCATCTCATCGCGCGCTCGGACGGCGAGGTGCTGTGCAGCGCGCCCGACCTGATTGCGGTGCTCGACGCCGAAACCGCGCTGCCGATCACCACCGAGGGCTTGAAATACGGCGCGCGCGGCGTGGTCGTGGGCATTCCCGTGCATGAGCATTGGCGCAGCCCGCGCGGTCTGGAAATCGCCGGTCCGCGCTACTTCGGCTACGACATCGATTACGTGCCGGTGGAGCAACGATAAGGCGCAAGCGCGTTGCGAATCGAGAAATGCGAGGGTGTTTCCGGCGGTCGGATGCGTTCGAAGGCTTTGCTTCGGCGATGGGGCGATCGTGCGGTCGCAGGCGAATCGCAAGGCTTCGGATGGAGAAACGGCCGTCGGAAGCGTTCGTCAGGAGGAATAGATGAAGGATTGGCGCATAGGCATCGACGTCGGCGGAACCAACACCGACGCGGTGGTGCTTGATAACGAATTGAATCTGGTGGCGGCCGTGAAATGCCCGACCACCGAAGATGTGATGGGCGGCATCCGCGCCGCGATGGCGGCGGCGCTTTCCCAGGTGGAAGGCGCGCGCGAGCATATCGGGTACGCGATGCTCGGCACCACGCACTGCACGAATGCGATCGTGGAGCGCAAGAGGCTCGACCGCGTGGCGGTCATTCGCCTGGGCGCCCCTGCCACCGCGGCAATCAAGCCGATGGTGGATTGGCCTGCGGAATTGCGCGAGGCCATCAGCGATCGCTGGTATTTGGTGGGCGGCGGCCATGAGTTCGACGGCCGCGAAATCGCCCCGCTCGATACCGACGAGCTCGAGCGCATCGCCGTCGAAATCGACGGCGCGTGCGACAGCGTGGCCATCACAAGCGTGTTTTCCCCGGTGGATGCGTCGCACGAGAAGCGCGCCGCCGAGATCGTGCGCGCCCGCCTGGGCGCGGATTTTCCCGTGTCCATTTCCAGCGAGATCGGCAGCGTGAGCCTGCTCGAGCGCGAGAACGCCACCATTTTGAACGCGGCGCTGGTCACGGTGGCGAAAACCACGTCGGAAAGTTTCGTCGCGGCGCTTGCCGCCGAGGGCATCGAGGATGCCGAGGTGTATCTGTGCCAAAACGACGGCACGCTGATGAGCGCGGCGTATGCCATGCGCTATCCCATTCTCACCATCGCCTGCGGCCCCACGAATTCCATCCGCGGCGCATCGTTTTTGACGGGTCTGAAAGATGCCGTGGTGGTGGACGTGGGCGGTACCACGGCCGACTTGGGCGCGCTCACGCATGGCTTTCCGCGCGAGAGCCTGCTCGCGGTGGAGATCGGCGGCGTGCGCACCAACTTCCGTATGCCCGATATCATCTCGATCGGCTTGGGCGGCGGTTCGATCGTGCGCAAGCACGACGACGGCCATGTGACGGTGGGTCCCGATTCGGTGGGCTATCAGGTGCTCACGCGCGCGCTGTGTTTCGGCGGCGATGTGCTGACAGCCACCGACATCGCGGTGGCGAGCGGTGCCGCCGAAGGCGTGGGCGACCCGGGCAAGGTGGCCGACCTCGACCCCGGTCTGGTGGCGGCCGCATCGGCGGAGATGGCGCGCATGGTGGAAGAGTGCGTGGACAAGATGAAGACGAGCGCGGGCGATATCGACGTCATCCTGGTGGGCGGCGGTTCGATCCTCATCCCCGATACGCTCAAGGGCGTGCGCAAGGTGCACAAGCCCGAGAACTTCGGCGTGGCCAATGCCATCGGCAGCGCCATCTCGCAGGTGTCGGGCCAGATCGAGCGGATTTTCTCGCTCGACGAGATGGGCCGCGCCGAAGCGCTCGCCAAAGCGAAGGAGCTCGCCACCGAAGAGGCCGTGAAAGCCGGCGCCGACCCTGCGACCATCGAGATCATCGATGTGGAAGACGTGCCGCTGGCATATCTTCCCGGCAATGCCACGCGCGTGCGTGTGAAGGCCGTCGGCAGCCTGCGGCTCTAGGTTGCGTCGGCCTTTCGGCCGACGCAACCGGGTCGTCCGGCTGCGGACGGGCGGGGCGGCGCATCCGACGCTCCAGGCGGGACTCACGTACCGAAGTACGCTACGCCCCGCCTTCATGCCGGCTGCATCCGTCGCGCTCGCCCTCGCCTTCGTTGCGGCGACCTGGGGCGGGGCGATTTCGACCTGCTGCAACGCCGTTGTTGCTCGGGCACCCCGCCTCGACCCTCCGTGCTCCGGTCGCGCACCGCAGTGCGCTCCCTGCGCCAGTCGGGCCGATTCGGGGCACCGGGCGGCTTTTCTCTTCGTTACGGCGACCTGGATGTTTTCGGCTAGCGACGACCTGGGATTCGGCTGCGGCAATAGACGTGTATTAACGAGAACGATTGGACAGGATATGCGGAAATTGGGAGTTCAGGCGGTCGAGGATATCGCGCGCGGCGCGGCGGTCATGGCGTCGGGCGGCGGGGGAGACCCGTATCTCGGCATGGTGGTGGCGCGGCAGACGGTGGAGGAATTCGGCCCCATCACGCTGCTCGAACTTGACGAAATCCCCGATGAAGCGCGCGTCGTCGTGTCGATGGGTCTGGGCGCCCCCACCGTATTGGTGGAGAAGGTGCCGCGCGGCACCGAGCCCGAGTTCGCGCTGCAGGCGCTCGAATCGGCGTGCGGCTGCGCCTTCGATGCGCTCCTTCCCTCCGAGGCGGGCGGCTGGAATTCGCTGCATCCCATGCTTCCCGCCGCACGGCGCGGGCTTCCTTTGCTCGATGCCGACGGCATGGGCCGTGCGTTTCCCGAACTGCAGATGGTCACCTGGTCGGTGTTCGGCCAGAAGTCTTCGCCGATCGGCGTGGCTGACGAGCGCGGCAACGTGATGGTGGTGGAGACCGACGACAACAAGCGCGCCGAAGATCTCTGCCGCGGCGCCACGGTGATGATGGGCGGCAACATCTCTCTGGCATGCTACGGCATGACGGGAGCGCAGGCGAAGGCGAACAGCGTCGCCGGTACGTATACGCTGTGCGAAGAAGTGGGCGCCATCCTTCGCTCGGCGCGTGCGAACAGGGTGGATGCCTACGACCGTTTGATGGAGCGTCTCGGCGCGGTGGAGTTGTTCCGCGGCAAGGTGCAAGATGTCGAGCGCCGCACGACCGGCGGGTTCGCGCGCGGAATCGCCACGCTCGAAGGCATGGATGCGTATCGCGGCGGCATCTTCGAAATGGAGTTCCAAAACGAATTCCTCATGGCTCGCCGCGATGGCGTGCCGGTGTGCACTGCCCCCGACCTGATCGCCGCCTTCGATGTGGAAACGCTGACTCCCATCACGGGCGAAGCGCTCAAATACGGTTGTCGCGCCCTTGTGCTGGGCATTCCGTGCGCGCCGCAGTGGCGCACGCCCGAAGGTCTTGCCGTGGTGGGGCCCGCCGCATTCGGCTACGAAGGCGTGCCGTACGTTCCGGTGGAGCAGCGGGCGTATTGATCGATCGGCGCGTGCCGTTTTTCGCGTCCGAAAGCGGCGATGCGATGCCTTTTCGGTTCCGCATCCTGACGGCTGCTTGCGATTCCCTTGGTTTTGCATGATTTTTTCGTTTTCCAGTTCTCAGTAGGCTGATTTTCGGCCAGTTTGCGTCGCGAATGCGGATGGAAAAATAAGCGACCTGGGCTTTTGCTTCGCTCCGAACTCCAATTGGAGGCCCGTCGAGCAGGAAAACGGAAATTTCCTGCAGCTACTGCTCGTTTCCGCGGTATTGCCGGCGAATGAAGCTCTCGAAGGATGGATGCCGGCGCCGTTGTTGGTCGGATTCATGCCGTTGGTGTTACAAATATTGAATCAGTAACACTAATACCTTACGGTGTTACGAGCTTTGAAAAGGTAACACCGATAGAGGGGTGACGGGAGGGGCTTGCGGCCGCATGGCCGTCACGTCGCGATCGGGGATTGCGGCGCTTCGACGGAAGCGCCGCCTTACCTCGTCCAAGGCATCGCCGATTCGATTCGGGTCGGCATGCTCGCCAGCGTATTTCGCGTTGTCGTCCTTGCGCCCCTCGGTCGCCTCCCGAAAGGAGCAACCATGCGTCAGCCGTCGTTTTCTCGCCGTCGATTCTCCCAATTGCTCGCCGTGGGCGCTTCGTCCGCCGCGTTCGCGGGCGTGCTCTCGTCGTGTGCGCAATCCGAGTCTTCTGACTCCGCGCCCGCAGACGAAGCCGCGCAGGAAAAAACCCAGGTCATCGTTTCTATGCCGCCGAACGCCGAGCCCGAGGCCGGTTTCGATCCCTTCGTGGCGTGGGGTTGCGGCGAACATGTGCACGAGCCGTTGATCCAGTCCACGCTGATTAAAACCGATGCCGATATGGGATTGCACAACGACCTCGCCACGTCGTATGAATGCAGCGACGACGGCATGGTGTGGACGTTCAAAATTCGCACCGACGCGAAATTCACGGACGGCGAAGCGCTGACCGCCGAAGACGTCGCCTTCACCATCAACGGCATCAAGGAAGCACCTTCTTCGGAAGCGGACTTCTCCATGGTGTCCGAAGCCGTCGCCCTCGATGATGAAACCGTCGAAATCCGCATGGCGCATCCGTTCAATATTCTTATGTATACCCTGGCAACGGTGGGAATCTGTCCCGCTCATGCCCATGGCGCCGACTACGGCAGCAACCCCATCGGATCGGGCCGTTACAAGCTTGCGCAGTGGGACCGCGGCCAGCAGATCATCTTCGAGGCGAACCCCGATTATTACGGCGAGCCTCCCGCGATGCAGCGCGTCGTCATCGTGTTCATGGACGAAGACGCCTCGCTTGCGGCGGCGCAATCGGGCCAGGTGGATGTGGCGTATACGTCGGCGGCGCTGGCCGATGCCGCGCCCGCGGGCTTCGAGTTGCTTTCCGTGAAAACAGTGGATTCGCGCGGCATCTCGCTTCCGGTGGTTCCTGCGGGAGCGAAGCGTACGGTCGGAGATGTCGAATACGCTGCCGGCAACGATATAACCTGCGATCTTGCGCTGCGACGCGCCATGAATCACGCCGTCGACCGCGAGTTTTTGGTGAAGCGTTCTTTGGGCGGGCATGCGACGCCTGCATTCAGCCCGTCCGACGGCATGCCGTGGGCGTGCGAAGACATGAAGATCGCCACCGATGTCGAGAAGGCGAAGGCGATTCTCGAGGAAGGCGGCTGGAAGCCGGGCGACGACGGCGTTTTGGCCAAAGACGGGACGCGCGCGGAGTTTTCGCTGTACTACATGACCAACGACATGATGCGTCAGGCCATGGCGGCCGATTTCGCCGAACAGATGGCCCCGCTCGGCATCAAGGTGAACGTGGAAGGCAAGGCATGGGAAGACCTCGAGCCGCTTTCGTATTGCGAGGCGCAGCTGTGGGGCTGGGGTTCGAATTCGCCTATCGAAATCTATAATCTGAACTATTCCGAGGGCACGTCCGATTTCGCCTGCCGCGATAGCGAGACCACCAACGCGTATCTCGAACAGGCGGTGTCCACGCCGACGATCGAGGAATCCTACGAGCTGTATCGCAAGGCGCAGTTCGACGGCGAAGAAGGCGTCACGCCCGACACCGATGCGCCGTGGGTGTGGCTCGCCAATGCCGACCATCTGTACTTCACGCGTGAGGGGTTGAAGGTGGCGGAGCAGAAGCCTCATCCCCACGGACATGGCTGGTCGATCGTCAACAACGTGGACGAATGGAGCTGGATGTAGGTTGTGCCGTTCCACCGAACGGCACAACGGGGTCGTCCGGCTGCGGACGGGCGGGGCGGCGCATTCAGCGCTCCAGACGGGGCTCGCGTACCTTAAGTACGCCACGCTCCGCCTTCACGCCGACTGCATCCGCCGCGCCCGCCCTCGCCTGCGTTGCGGCGACCGGGAAGCGACGGGCGATTCGACTTGCAGCGACGTTGCTGTCGGATAGGGCGCTTCGCCTTGCCGCCGCGCCCGCCCTCATCTACGGTTCGGCGACTGGATGACGGGGCGAATCGTTCGCCCTCGTCTGCGCTTCGGCCGCCGGGCTGCTTTAAGCCGGCGGGGTATCGCCTCCCTCGTCTGCGCCGGGCGATCGGGATGGGGCGATTCGACCTGCGGTGCCGCTATCGGCTCAGCCTCGTTTCTCCGTGTCCTGGTCGCGCGATTGCTGCGCGATTCTTGGGCCGGTCATATCGATTGTCGCGGCGGCAGGCGGCTTTCGCCTGCGTTTCGGCTACCGGAGGAGGTTTCTGATCGGTCGGCCGAATGCCGTTGCCGACCGAAGCATTCCGCCTTAAGAAGAAAGATAGAATACCGATTCATGGTCAAATTCATCGCGCGACATATCGTGAAGTTCATCCTGCTGATGATCGCCGTGAGCGTTGTGGCGTTCGTGCTGGTGGCGCTTTCCCCGATCGACCCGGTGCAGGCGAACTCCGGCCAGGCCGCCCTTGCATCCATGAGCGCCGAGAAAAAAGCGCAGCTCGCCGCCTATTGGGGAACCGACCTTCCGCTGTGGCAGCGTTATGGCGAATGGGCCGCATCGGCGTTGCAGGGCGATATGGGGCAGAGCCTGCGCTATAACGCGCCCGTCGTCGACGTGATCGCCTGGCGCGCAGGAAATTCCCTTTTGCTGATGGGTTGCGCGTGGGTTTTTTCGGGCGTGCTGGGATTCGTGCTCGGCGTGGCGTCGGGTCTGCATCGCGGCAGCCTGCTCGACCGCATCGTGCGCGCGTACTGCTATATCCTGGCCTCGACGCCGACGTTTTGGCTCGGGCTGATCGCGCTCGTGGTATTCGGCGTGGCGTTGGGGTGGTTTCCCATCGGGTTCTCGGTGCCTATCGGCATGGCGGCCGAGGATGTGGGCATCGGCGACATTCTCTATCACATGATCTTGCCTGCTTCGGTACTGTCGTTTCTCGGCGTTGCGAACATCGCGCTGCATACGCGCGAGAAGACGATCGACGTCATGGGGTCGCAATATATACGCTTCGCCCGTGCTCAGGGGCAATCGCCGGCAGCCGCGTTTCGCAGGCATGGATTGCGCAACGTCGCCCTGCCCGCCATCACGCTGCAATTCGCTTCCATTTCCGAGATTTTCGGCGGATCGGTGCTGGTCGAGCAGGTGTTTTCCTATCCGGGTCTGGGTCAGGCGGCGGTGACGGCGGGCCTCGGGGGCGATGCCCCTCTGCTTGTAGGCATCGCGCTTGTTTCCGCCGCCATCGTGTTCGGAGGCAATCTGGCGGCGAATATCCTTTACGGCGTCATAGATCCGCGTATCAGAAAGGGGGCCGTCCGTGCGCTCTAGCGTTGTCCAAGCCGCCCCCGCGCGCCGCGTATTGCAGGCGCCCGCGCATCGCCGCACGTCTTCGCGCAGGCGCACGCTTGCCACGACCGTCTTCGCTCTTGCGGTTCTGACTTGCGTGGTCGTCGCCGGCGTGGCGCTTGCGGGCGCCGCCGTGCAAACCGACATGAATGCGCGTTCGCTCGCTCCCTCTTTCGAGCATCCCTTCGGCACCGACCGTTTGGGGCATGACATGCTGGTGCGCACGGTTGCGGGCCTTGCCCAAAGCGTGCTGATCGGTCTTTTGGCCGCAGGCGCGAGCGCATGCATCGCGCTGGCGTTGGGATGCGCCGCGGCCCTTGGCGGACGCAAGGTCGACGCCGCCATCACCTGGCTGATCGACCTCATGCTGGGCATTCCCCATATCGTGCTGCTCATTTTGATCTCGTACGCCATGGGCAAAGGTTTTCTTGGCGTGGTGGTGGGCATCGCGCTCACGCATTGGCCTGGCCTGGCGCGCGTGGTGCGCGCCGAGGTGCTGCAGGTGAAAAACGCGCCGTACGTCATGCTGGCGCGCAAGCTGGGCGCATCGCGCTTCCAGGTCGCCGTCAGGCATGTTCTGCCCCATGTTCTGCCCATCCTGCTGTTTCCCCATGCCGTGCTGCACGAGGCGTCCGTGACGTTTCTGGGCTTCGGGCTTTCGCCCGAATCGGCGGCCATCGGCATCATCCTGTCGGAATCGATGAGCTATCTTTCGGCGGGCATGTGGTGGCTGGCGGCGTTTCCGGGCATCGCGCTGGTGGCGACGGTGATGCTGTTCGACGCGGTGGGGCAGGGGCTGCGGCGCCTGACCGATCCGGCGACGGCGCAGGAATAGGAGGCGCGATGTCTGCATTGCGAAAAGACGACGAGCTGCGCGCCGATTGCGCCGCCGCATCCGCGTGCGATGCCTCTCGCGTGTCCGAGAACGCCGAGCTTTCGGGTATGACGCAAGCGTCCGAGACGAGCCGTTCGCTCGATGGCGTCCATGCGACAGACGCGTGCGCTGCGTCCGAGCCGCACCACGAGATCCATCGCGATGGGCATGCGCACCATCGCCATACGCACGCGTGCGATTCCCACCATGCGGGCGGTCATCATTTGCTGCAGGTCGAAGATCTGAGCGTGTCGTTTTCGATGTACGACGATGCTCCCGGATCGGGGTTTCTCTCATGGATTTCGGCGCCGCAGCATACGGTGGAGGTCATCCATGGACTGAACATCGGCGTGCACGCGGGCGAAATCGTGGCGATCGTGGGCGCGTCCGGTTCAGGCAAAACGCTTCTCGCCGATGCCATTTTGGGAATTTCTCCCGAAAACGCGCTGGTGACGGGACGTATTTGGTTCGACGGTGTCGAGCAGGACGCGCAGGGCCTCGCCAATCTGAGGGGTAGCGATATCGCGTTCGTGCCGCAAAGCGTGGAATCGCTCGATCCGTTGATGAAAGTGGGCAGGCAGGTCGAGCTGTTCGCGCGTGGGGCATCGCCCGACCAGGCGCGTGCTCGGCGCAAAGCGGTGTTCGCGCGGTACGGATTAGACGATGCGGCCGCCGAACTGTATCCGTTCGAACTATCGGGCGGGATGGCGCGCCGCGTGCTTCTGGCATGCGCGCTCGTGAACGAGCCGCGGCTGATCATCGCCGACGAACCGACGCCCGGGCTCGATCTCGAGCTCGCCGTGCGTGCGATGGGGGATTTTCGCGCCTTCGCCGATGCGGGCGGCGGCGTGCTTCTGATCACGCATGATATCGAGTTGGTGCTGCGCGTGGCCGACCGCATCGCGGTGTTCGAGGGCGGAACGGTGGTCGAAGAAACCGCCGTGGCGAATTTCGCATCGCCCGAACTGCTGCGCCATCCTTTCAGCCGTGCGTTGTGGGCGGCGCTTCCCGAGCATGGGTTTGCGGGCGGCGAGGTGTGCGAACAGGAAGGAGCGGGCGATGCTTGAAGCGCATGACCTGGAGTTTTCGTACGGCGCTGCGCCGATTATCGCGGGGTTCGACATAGGCATCGCCCCAGGAGAGCGCGTGGCCGTATCCGCCCCGTCGGGGCGCGGGAAAACCACGCTGTGCCAATTGCTCGCAGGGTATCTGCGGCCGCAGTGCGGCAGCGTGACGCTCGACGGCGCTCCTCTGCCGACGGGCGGGCCCGCGCCCGTGCAAATGATCTGGCAGCATCCCGAACGCATGCTCGACCCGCTGCTCACCATGGAGAAAAGCCTTGCCGAATGCCCCTGCGATGCCGAAACGCTTGGCGAGCTGCGCGAGGCGATCGGCGTGCGCGACGCTTGGTTGACGCGTCGTCCGCGCGAGCTTTCGGGCGGCGAGCTGCAGCGCGTCTGCATCGTGCGCGCCCTTGCGTGCAATCCCCGCTATCTGATCTGCGACGAGATATCAACTATGCTCGACGCATTGACGCAGGCGGACATCTGGGCGCGCCTTATGGCCTGGTCGGATGAGCGCGGAGCGGGCATGGCGGTAGTGTCGCATTCGCCCGCGCTGACCGCGCGCGTCGCCACGAGAACGGTGGAGCTGTAGCGTTTCGGAAGATGCGCCGCCATCTGTCGTTTCCGGACGATTCCGATTCGGCGCGGCGTTCGTTTCGTGCATTGCGTCGGCGTCGCTTCATCTCCTTAGGGCCTTTCGGTTCCTGCGGCCGTCGCCGGCTCGTTACCGTTTCGCTCCGCAAACGAGGCTTCGCCTCTTTTCCGTACGGCCTCCCTGGCAGTGCCGCGTGCATGTCGGTTCGCCGCCTTCTCGCGGCATCCGTCATCGTCGTTCTCGCCAAAAGGATTCAGACGCGCTAGGATGGGCGATTGCCGTTTGTGTCCGTGCGCTCAGCCGCACGTTCGTTCGAAAGGAAAAGCCTCATGCGCACCGCGCGTTCTCGTATGCCGAAGAATTTCTCGCTCGAAGACCGTTTGGCGGCCTGCGCCGAAGCGGTGGAGTCGAACCCGAGCGTGTGGGCGGGGCAGTGGCGCTCCTGGATGCCTTGCATGAAATCCGCTGTCGCGTCGGACGCGGATACGATCGCTGCGGCGATGGGCGGATCGGACGATGCGCTCGAAGCATGTCGAGCGGGCGCTTCCGCTATCGAGATGACGGGTGGGTCGTCCTCCGAGACCGATTCCGTTTCCGTTTCCCCTGTTCTGCGACTCGAATCGCCGCGCACTCCCTATGCCCGCGTATGTCTCGATCTGGGCTGCGGCAAGGGCGAATACACGGTGGCGTGCGCGAAGGCGAACCCCGACACGCTGTTCATCGGGCTCGACATCGAGGGCGTATGCGTGATGCGCGGCGCCGAACGCGCGCTCGCCGAAGGCGTGGCCAATGCGGTGTTCGTGTTCGAGGAGAATCCCGATTTGGATTTGTCCACGCTGTTCGCGCCAGGCGAGCTCGATGCCATCCTGCTCAATTTCCCCACGCCGTTTCCGAAAAAGAAAAAGGCGCCGCTGCGCTTGACGTACGTGGACAGGCTCATGGCGTATCGTCCGTTGCTGGCGGAAAAAGGCGTCGTGCGCCTGCGCACCGACAGTCAGCCGCTGCGCGATTTCTCGCTCACGCAGCTCGAGCTTGCGGGCTATGACGTGCGCTGGAATACCGATGACGTGCGCTCGAAGTTTCCCGACGAGCCGTGGAGCGGCTATGAGAACAAGCTGGTCGCGCAGGGTGCCACGGTGTACGGGTTCGAAGCCGTGCCGCAGCGCCCCGGTCCCGATCCGGATGCCATCGTGCAGACCGCTCCTTTGAGCCTGGTGAGCTATTTGCCTGAAGATATCGAAAGCCTGGATTACGTTCCCCATGGCATGCAGGGATGCGTGAACAACATGAAGGGTCGCCGCGCGAACCGTCGCGCCAAAGGCCTGCCCGAATGGACGCGTCCGATTATTTGACGACCTGTCCGATGTGCCCGGCGCTGCGATTCCCGAGACTCTTTTCAACGAGGGGCTTTCGGGATTTTCTGCCCGTGCTCGCTCGCATTGCGGTGTAAGGCATGGCTTCATGGGAGTCGGCGGTTTTTGCGACATGGCGATCGGCACGGACCCCCGCCTTCATTCCTGCCGATTGCATGGGTTCGCATCTGTGGTCGCGGCGGTCCTTTCGGCCTGCGTTATACTGCGCGTGTCTTTATTGTCGATGCGAAGAAGGTTCTCGCATGAACGCCAAAGCTTTGATTCTCGCGGCGGGTGCAGGCACCCGTATGAAATCCGATAAACCTAAGGTCGCCCACGAGGTTTTGGGCAAGCCGCTCGTGCGCTGGGTGGTCGACGCCGCCCACAAGGCGGGCATTGCCGATGTCATTTCGGTGCTCGGCCATATGAGCGAACGCGTCGCTCCGCTGGTGGAAGGCGACACGCGAATCGTCATCCAGACGCAGCAGCTGGGTACGGGCGATGCCGTGAATGCCGCCCGCGATGCTATGACCGGCGATGACGGCTCGGTCGCCGAAGGCTCGCTTGTGGTGCTTTCGGGCGATTGCCCGCTGATCACGCCCGAGACCATCGCGGCGCTTGTCGCCAAGCGCGAAGAGACGAACGCCGCCGTGGTGGTGCTTACCATGCAGATGGAAAACCCCTTCGGCTACGGCCGCATCGTGCGCGAGGGCGACGCCGTGGCGCGTATCGTGGAACAGAAAGACGCCACGCCCGAAGAGGCCGCCATCACCGAATGCAACGCGGGCTTCTACTGCTTCGACGCGCCGGCTCTTTTCGACGCGCTTTCCCGCGTGTCCAACGACAACGCCCAGGGCGAGTATTACCTCACCGACGTGCTCGAAATCTGCCGCAACGACGGCCGCGAGGTGCTGGCGCTCACCACGTCCGATGCCGAGGAGGCCATGGGCGTGAACTCGCGCATCCAGTTGGCCCAGGCCGCGAAGGCCATGCAGCGCCGCATCAATGAGCGCCACATGGCGGCGGGCGTCACCATGTGGGATCCCGACACCGTGTGGATCGGTCCCGACGTGGAAATCGAGGCCGACGTGGAGCTTTTGCCGATCACCTTCCTTCTGGGCAAGACCTCCGTGGGCAAAGACAGCGTGATCGGTCCGAACACGCGCCTGACCGACACGCGGGTCGGCCGCGGTTGCCGCGTGGATGAAACCGTCGCCGAGAACGCGCGCATCGATGATGCCGCTACCGCCGGCCCGCGTGCATATCTGCGTACCGGCACGCATCTGTGCGAAGGGGCGAAGGCGGGCACGCACGTGGAAATCAAGAAGTCCACGATCGGCGCGGGCAGCAAGGTGCCGCATCTGTCCTATATCGGCGATACCTCTATGGGAACGGGCGTGAATATCGGCGCCGGCTCTATCACCTGCAATTACGACGGCGTGAATAAGAACGCCACGGTGATCGAGGATAACGTGTTCGTGGGCAGCGATTCCATGATCGTGGCGCCCGTGAAGCTCGGGGCCGGGTCGATCATCGGCGCCGCATCGTGCATCACGCGCGACGTGGAGCCGGGCGCGCTCGCTCTCGAACGCGCCGAACAGCGCGAGATTCCCGGCTGGGCGGAAAAGCACATGGCGAAACTGCGCGCCCGCAAGGCCGAGGCGTCGGCGCAGAAGAAAAGCGAATAACCCGCAACGATTTTTCGCCGCATCCGCCTTTCGACCGAAACGCGTCGTTGTGTCCCAGCGCATGCGACTGCGCGCTTTTTAGATTTTTCAAGCGCCCGTCCGATTCGTTCGGCGGGCGCTTTTCGGTGCGTTCCGTTTCCCGCCCCTTCTGCCGTCCCGGTGTTTTCGCGAGGTGGAGGGCATTTTCTCCAAGAAGAGGGTAATATGGTAAACGGCTGTTTTCATGGGAGTAGAGAAGGAGCGAATACCCATGACCGATATGAAGAAAAGCATGGCCGTTTTCAGCGGTTCGGTGAACCCCGAGCTTGCCGACCAGATCGCCAATGAGCTGGGCGTGTCTTTGGGCAATGTGAAGCTCGAGAAGTTCGCGAACGGCGAAATCTATGCGCGTTACCTCGAAAGCGTGCGCGGCGCCGACGTGTTCTTGATCCAGTCTGTCGCGGGTGCCCACATCAACGATGCTCTCATGGAGCTGCTGATCATGATCGACGCTGCGAAGCGCGCTTCCGCCCGCACCATTTCCGCCGTCATCACGCACTTCGGCTATGCGCGCCAGGACCGCAAGGCCGCCCCGCGCGAGCCCATCACGGCGAAGCTCGTCGCCGATCTGCTCGAGACCGCCGGCGTGAACAACGTGATCACCATTGACCTGCATCAGGACGCCATCCAGGGCTTCTTCGATCGTCCGGTGAACCACATGACCGCCATGCCCATCTTCGCCGACTACTTCAAGAAGAAGGGCTTCGATCCCGAGAAGCTGTGCGTGGTTTCTCCCGACGTGGGTCGCGCGAAGGCCGCGAAGAAGTTCCAGACCATGCTGGGCAGCGATATCGCTATCATGCACAAGGATCGTCCGCGCCACAACCAGGCCGAAATCACCGCGCTGATCGGCGATGTCACCGATAAGATCTGCATCCTGAACGACGACATGATCGACACGGCGGGCTCTTTGGTCGCCGCCGCCGAAACCCTGAAGGCGAAAGGCGCCGCTCAGGTGTTCGCCTGCGCCACGCACGGCATCTTCAGCGGCCCTGCCTATGAGCGTATCGCGAATTCCTGCATCGAAGAGGTCGTGGTGACCAATGTCATCCCCGTGCCTCTCGAGCGCCAGACCGGTAAGATCAAGGTGCTCTCCGTGGCGCCCTTGTTCGCCAAGACCATTCGCAACGTCTACGAGAACGGTTCGGTCGCTTCTTTGTTCGAATAGGTTCGGTCGGTATCGACTGCTTTCGCCATCGACCCAAGCGGTGTTACGTCATTGTTAGAACCCGTCGTCTTGTGCGACGGGTTCTTTGCGTGACGGGGGCGCATCGCGCCGTCTTCGGCAGTTGCGTCGTTGCGTCTTGATTCGCGCGCCCCACGAGAAGGGTCCTTGTTTCTGCGGTTTACGTGTTCGCGAACGCAAAAGCCGTCTTTTCGAACGATAAAGCGCGTCCTTGAACAAAAGGCTGCCGCTTCGGTCGATTTTTGGCGGTTGTGCCACGGATTCTTTCGGTTTGTCTCGATTGTTCATTTTGCGACCTGGGCAAACGGCGGTTTGCCCGCTGCCGGGACCGCCTTTTGTTTCGATTGTTGTGGTACAACCGCCAAAAAATGGACTCGGAATCTTCGTTTTTGTAAAAATCGTCTCCATCGGCGATGCGATGCCGCCGTTCGAGGAAAGAGGATATGCGATGCGTACGATCATGGATTATCTGGCGACCGAGTTCGCGACATTCGAAGAGGCTCCGTTTTGCGCTGTCGATGCATTGGTGCTTTCCGAGTTCTGCATGGTGCGCATGGAGCATGTACTGCCGCCGATGCGCGACGAGGACACGATCGGAGGGAAGGCGGTGGCGCGCCTTCGGTCGCTTTTGCCGCGTCGCGGGGTGCATTTCAGAGACGCCTTGCTCGCCGAGCATTACGACGATATGTTCGTGGGGCTGATGCCCGATAAGGTGAAAGAGCTCATGCTCGCGCTGGCGGCGAGTCCGCGGTTTCGGGATATGGAGATGAGCGAGTGCGCCAGCGTGTTCGACGAAGAGGAGAACACCCAGTTCGCCGCGCTGTCGTTCACGTACAAAAACGAATTCGCCTTCGTAGGGTTTCGCGGTACGGACTGCTCGTTTACCGGATGGCGCGAAGATTTCGATATGGCGTACATGAATCGCGTTCCTGCGCAGGAAAGCTCGCTGCGCTATCTGGAAGCCGTGATGAGGCGTTTGCCGAAAAAGGTTTACGTCGGAGGCCATTCCAAAGGCGGCAACCTTGCGCTGTATGCGGCTGCGATGTGCGGCGATAAAACCGCCCGCCGCATTTCCAAGGTGTTCTCTTTCGATGCGCCGGGATTTCGCCCCGGCGTGTTGGGCAAGGCGCAGCGCGACCGGCTTTCGGGGATGGTCGAGCGCTATGTGCCGCACGAATCGCTTATCGGTATGTTGATGGATTGTCCGGTGCCGTATGCCGCGGTGCGTTCGAGTGCGGCGGGCGCATGGCAGCACGATCCGTTTTCGTGGGGAGTCGACGGCTTCGATTTCGAAAGATGCAGCGGCTTGGCGTCCTCGGCGCAGTTCGCGCATGACGTTATCGGTCGATGGCTTGCGCGCTACGACGAAGATGAGGCGCGCGAAATCGTCGACGCTCTTTTCGACGCCATGCGGGCGAGCGGCGCGCACGATTTTTCCGACGTGTTGAAATTCGGCCCGAAAACGTTTTCCCTCCTGCGCGATGCGGCGAAAAACACCGACGATGCCACGAGGGTCACATTGACGGCCGCCATCGGCGACCTTGCGGAAGCGGTCGCGCATCGGGCATGGTTCGGCCAGGAGGGCGAGGCGCGCGAGCGTCGCGAGTAGGGCAGGCGCCGCGGTTGCGGGGGGGGGCGGACGCATCGGGTTCGCTCGATTTCCATGCGCTCTATGGGGTGCGATGGATGCCCGGCACAGCTCGGAGCCCGTTGCCACGAAGCCGCTTCGGCCGCCGCCGTTCGTTCGCTTCGGCGTGCCTTTCGTGATGCCGGCGCGTTTTTCCCGGACCGGGCTCGGCTGTTCGCCAGAGCCGTCTCGCGCGTTTTGTGCGTTTCCGCGTATGCGCGGGCGCTGCATGGCATAATCGTCGCCGAAAGAGAACAAGGAGGAACGCATGCGTTTGATCGTGGGATTGGGCAATCCGGGCGACGAGTATGCCCATACGCGCCATAACGCCGGCTTCGATGCCATCGACGAATTGGCGGGCGAGCTGCGGGCGACGTACTGGAAGACCGAGTGCGGGGCGCTGACGGCGAAGGTGAAATACCGCGGCGAGGAGCTGGTGCTCGCCAAGCCGCAAAGTTATATGAATGTGTCGGGTGGGCCGGTGAAGCAGCTGTGCGCGACGTACAAGGTGGCGCCCGCCGACATCGTGGTCATCCATGACGAGCTGGATATCGACCCCGGCACCGTGCGTGTCAAATTCGGCGGCGGCTTGGCGGGGCATAACGGCCTCAAGTCGATCGCCGACAAGTTGCAGACGAAGGATTGGACGCGCGTGCGCGCCGGCATCGGTCGCCCGCCGGGACGCATGCCCGTGGCCGATTGGGTGCTCAGCCTGCCGAAAAAGGAGGCGCGCGACGATTTCGACCAGGCGGTGCATCGCGCCGCCGAGGCCGTGCTGTTCTTCCTGGACAACGGGCTGGAAAAAACGCAGCAGAAGTTCAATTAAGGGCATGTTCTACTGCATGGGGGGCCGCCGGCGTCGAAATGTCGGCGGCCCCCCATACGTTTGTGCGAAAAAACGGATTCGGAGCCGGTTTTTCGCAAGGCGATGCTTCGGCAGGGCGGGACGCGCGGATGAAAAGGAGGAGGGGCCGCGCGTCCCTTGGCCGGGAATGTCGTTACAGGCCTGCTTGCGCCAGGGCGTCCTTCGTGGCGTCGATGATGGCGCGGCTCGACATCGTGGCGCCTGTGATCACGTCCACGTCGGCGGAATTCGCCTCGACGATGGCTCCGGGGATGGCTTCGATCGCCGGCGTGCCGATGCCTGCGGTTTCATGATGCTCGACGATTTCCACCGCGATGATGGTCGAGCCGTCCAGGGTGACTTTCACGATGGCCTGACCGCCCATGCCCGAGTCGGAGGAACCCACGTATTGGTTCGCCTCGGCCTTGATGCTTGCCGGATCGGTCTCCACGGTGCTGCTACCGCTGCCCTGTGTGAACTCGATGTCGGATTCCACGTTGACGGGCAGAGGGGGCAGCGGGTCTTTCTGCGCTGCCGCGCCCTTGCCTGCGAGGCGGCCGAAGATCAGGCATTCGGCCATGTTGCCGCCGCCGTTGTACTGATACGGCGTGATGCCGCCGAACTCGCCCGCGCTGTACAGGTGGGGAATGGGCTCGCCGTCGATGCCGATCACTTCGGCGTTGCCGTTACGGCGCGCGCCGCCCTGCGTGTTGAGGATGGCCTGGCGCAGCTCGATGGCGTAGTAGGGGCCGGTCTCGGAGAAGGGGCGCATGGATTCGGGCGCACGCCTGAAGTCGGGGTCGAAGCCGTCTTTAGCGGAGCGGTTGAAGCCGTCGATGGTCGACTGCAGCGCGCCGGCGCGAATGCCGAGCGCCGTTTCCAGCTCGGCGATGGTGTTGGCGGTCACGAGCGTCTCGTCATAGCCCGCGAGGCCATGCATCTGCTCGATGAGCTCGTTGTGCGCGCTGTCCCATACCCACCACGTGGTGTGCGGGCGCTTGAGCATGACCCATTCGCCGTTCGAGGGCATGTGTCCATGACGGGCGACGGCGTCTTCGGTCATGTAGCGCTGGCCGTCGTTGCCGACGACCACGTAGCTGCCGCTGACGAGGTAGGGGTTGTTCATGACGCTGCGCAGGGAATGCTCGGTCTCCTTGATGGGGAAGGACACGCCGCCGAAGTGGAAGCAGTTGCCTTCGTAGGCCTCCATGTGCCAGAAATCGGCGCCCACTTCGGAAGCGAGCTTGATGCCGTCGCCCGTGTTGAAGAGCGTTCCGCTGACGGTGAATTTGGAAAGGCCCAGGTAGCCTTCGACCATCGTCTTGTTGTTCTCGAAGCCGCCGCAGGTCAGAACCACGCCGTTAAGCGCACGCACGTTGACCGGCTCGCCGTCTTTTTCCACGGTTACGCCGATGACCGCCTTGCTCACGGGGTCCTGGAACAGATGCGTGGCAGGGGCATTGCACCAAACGTCGATTGAATCGCTCATGCTGTCGATTTTCTTTCGATAGGTCTTCCACAGATGCGAAAAACCCTGCTCTTCACGATTGACGCTGATGAGGTCGAGCGCCTCGCCGCCTTCGATTTCGGGGTATTCGGGCAGGAAGTGGGCGATCAGCGGCTGCAGGCTGCAGTCTTCCTTCCAGTGCTGGAAGTTTTCTTCGGGCACGTCGAAATCGTCGATCAGCATCTGCTTGGTCTCGGTGAGGCCCTGACAATAGGCTTCCAGCACGTCTTCGGGCAGGTCATGTCCCGCTGCAAGGCCGGAGTAATACTTTTTCATGGCCTCTTTGTCTTCGGAATACACGATGAGCTGGCCGCAGTAGCGGGTATTACCGCCCTCGTTGCCGAGCGGCGCCTTGTCGATGAGCAGCACCTTGGCGCCTTCTTCGGCCGCATAGCGGGCTGCAACCGCGCCTGCGCCGCCGAAGCCGACCACGATGACGTCGTATTCGCCGTTCCACTCGATCGTGTCGGCGTAGGTCATGCCGTCGCTTGCGGTTCCGCCTTGTCCGGGTTGCTTCGGAGCGCAGCCAGCCAAGGCTCCGACGCTTGCCATGGCCGCCAGGCCGAGAGCCGACCCTTTGAGGAAGTTCCTGCGCGAATACTCTCCCATTGTTCCTCCCTGTTTTGAACTTTGTGCTTTCGCTGCGTCGCACGTCTCGGGTCTCGTCACTCGAGCTCGCTCTCTCGACGATTGCCCAGGGCGGTGCGGCGCTGCTACCATATCGGCTTGAAAGCGGGTTATTGATGGGTAACCCCCGCGAAAACGGGTGTGCTTTGTTACGGCTGAACGGTTTAGTGCTTCGGTAACCCCCGTTTCACAAGGGCGTATTCGACGCCGTATCTCCTGGTGGTAGGGCGATTGGGGTGAAACATATGGCGAAAACCGGAAAAGGGGCGCGCATGCTGCGCTCCATGGACGAAAAGATACGTGTAGCATCGAAAGACGGCCTTTTGGTTGGCATGGCCTGCAATTTCGCCTTCGTCGTGCAGGTTTTCTTTGCTCCTGCGATGACCCATGTCACTCCGGTCATGCTGTCGTTCACCGACACATCGTATTGCTGCGGTGCGCTTTGTGCGGCGTTTCTTCTGCTGCGTTCGCGCAAAACGCCCCTTGTTCCTTCCATGCCCGTGCTTTGGGGGCTGTCGTGCGCGGTCGCCCTTCTTTTCATCGTGTACGGGTTCTTGGTTCCAAGCGTTGCCGATATCGTTTCTGTGGATACGGTCACAAACGCGCTGTTCTTGTTCGGAGGGGCGTTGTTCGGCGTGTACCTTGCCTACGTGGTTCCTCTGTGGCTGCGCGTGTGCGCGGCGTATGACCCGGGCGAAATCGTGTGGACCATTCTGCTGGCGGGCTCGGTCGGGGCAGTGTTGGTGTGGTTTCTTGCCGATATGGGCCCGTCGCGATTGGCGGCCGCTTCTGTCGGCATGCTCTTGCTGGGAACGTACATGCTGCGAAGGGCGCTAGACGGTGTTGACGAAGGTGTCGTGCGTGTTCGGATGAAGGCCTCGCGTTCGAACGCAGTGTCGCCGCGCCTGTTTGCTGCGTGTTTTCTGGTGGCGTTCGCGTTCGTTGTGGCCATCTCGTTCGCCGAAAGCAACGGCGCATCGTCTTCTTATAAGACAGGGACGTTTTTTGCCCCTGTGCTTCTGGCCTGCGTTTGCCTGCTTATCTTGAGAGGTCTTACGGTTTCTTCGCTTTTGAACATAGCCGTGCCGCTTATGACCGCCGTTGTCATGACGGCTTCGTTTTTCGGGATTGACCCCGTGCTTTCGTTCGATCTCGCGGTGGCGGGCGTGTTCTTGTTCCTGGTGTATGCGGTTACGGTCGTTCTGTTCTTGACGTATGCGGACGGCGTCGCCGCCTACCGGTCGTTTCTTGCGCTGGCCTTGGCGTTTGCGGGAGGATGCGTTGTCGGACGCCTTTGTTCGGTCTTCGCCGTGGTGCTCGACCCGTTTCCCTCCGATGCCGCCGTGCTTTTGTCGATCCTTTCCGTCGTGGGCGCGTTGCTGCTTTGCGTGGGAATGGGGGCGTTTGCGGGTGACCGCGGCGAAGCGGCCGAGCTGAAACCGTCGTTCGCTCCTTCGGCCGCGCTTATCCTCGAGGCGCGCATCGATCGTGCGGCGGAAAAGAGCAATCTCGGGCGCCGTGAAAAAGAGGCATTGGCGCTCCTTCTTGAAGGCAAAACAGCGGGCGAGATCGCCGAGGCCATGGTGGTGGCGCCCGGCACGGCCAAGTCGCACGTGTGCCACGTGTATCGCAAGCTCGGGGTGCATAGCCGCGCCGAGCTTTTCGAGATGTTCGGGATGAAAGAATGATTTCGCCGGTCGCGGAGGACGCATCGTGCGGGCAATATGCGAAAACTCCCCCGAGCCATCGCTTCGAAGGTTCGCCGCTGTGTCGGCTTTCTTCTTTTCAACATGGTGTGCAACCTGCGCGGCCGTGCGTCGAAACCTCTTCAAGTGTGCGACAATGGCACGTGAAAGAAGAGGTTATGACCTAAGGCATGTGACACTATGGCAGCGCAATTCCATGTGGCGTCGGCCGACCCGGCGCTTGTTTCAACGTTTCAGCAAGAATTCGGCCTTCCGCGCTTCGTCGCGCGCACGATGGCGGCCCACGGCATCGCGAGCGTCGACGAGGCGCGTTCGTTTTTGGCGCCCGATCTTGAGCGCGACTGGCGCAACCCGTACGAAATCCCCGATATGAGCCGCGCGGCCGACCGTCTCGAGGCGGCCATTCGCGAAGGACGTCGCATCCTCGTGTTCGGCGACTTCGACCTCGACGGCATCTCGGCCACCACGGTGCTGACGCGCGGTCTGCGCGCCCTCGGCGCCGATGCGGTTCCGCTCATCCCGAAGCGCTTCGAAGAGGGCTACGGTCTGACGGCCGCCTCGATCGCCCGCGCGAAAACCCACGATCCGTCGCTGATCGTCACGGTGGACTGCGGCATCTCGTGCAAAGACGAGGTGGACGCGGTGCTCGCCGACGGCATCGACGTGGTGGTCACCGACCATCACGAACCGGGCGCGTCGGTGCCCGAGGGCGTCCCCGTGGCCGACCCCAAGCGCGACCCTTCCTGCGAAAGCTCCGTTCTTGCAGGCGTGGGCGTGGCGCTCAAGATGGTGCAGGCGCTCGGCGGCCGTTTGGGCATGCCGCACCTTTGGCGCGAATACACCGATTTCGCAACGCTCGGCACGGTGGCGGACCTCATGCCCCTGCGCGGCGAGAACCGCGCACTTGTCGCGGACGGCATCGCCCGCATGAACGAGCATCCGCGTCCGTGCATCGCCGCGCTCATCGGCGTGTGCAACGCGGCGGGCAAGCCGCTTTCTTCCACCAATCTGTCGTTCTCGCTCATTCCGCGCCTCAACGCCGCGGGCCGCATGGGCAACGCCGATTTGGCGCTCGAGCTGCTCATGGCAGACGATTTCGAAACGGCGCAGGTCAAAGCGGGCGAACTCGATTTGGTGAACGATGCCCGCCGCGCCATCGAGGCCGATTTGGCCGAAGAGGCGAAGGCGAAGGCGGACGCGATCTATGCCGGCCAGCGCGCGCTCGTGGTGGCGGGCGAGGGCTGGCATGAAGGCGTGAAGGGCATCGTGGCGTCGCGCCTGGTGAACGCCTACGGCGTGCCTTCGCTGCTGTTCACGATCGAGGGCGACGAGGCGCGCGGATCGGGACGCAGCGTGGGCAGGGTGAACCTGTTCAAGGCGGTCGAATCCGTTTCCGATATCCTCACGCGCTTCGGCGGGCATGAAGCCGCCGTGGGCGTGACGCTTCCCGCCGACAAGCTCCCCGAATTCTCCGAGCGCCTGTGCGCGTATATGGACGCGCTTCCCGAAGACAGCTTCCATCCGCTGGTCGAGGTGGACTCCCTGGTCGATCTGGGGGAGCTGACGTTGGACGCCGTCGATGCGCTTTCCGCTTTGGCGCCGTTCGGTCAGGAGAATCTCACGCCGCGCTATCTCGCGCGCAATATCCGTCTGTCGAATTGCCGCGCGGTGGGCGCGGGCAAGAATCACCTCGCCTGCACGCTGACCGACGGCGCCTCGTCGGTGGACGCCATCATGTTCCATTGCGACGGCATCGATGAATTCATGGCATGCGGCAGCGTGGTGGACGCGGCGTTCCAGGTGCAGGTGGACGAATGGCGCGGCCGCCGTACGGTGAAGTGCATGCTCGACGTGGTCGAGCCCGCCAGCGCCTGCCCGGCGCTGAGGGCTTGCCTGCCGAGCGAAGATATGGAGTTCGTCGACGACCTGTGCGACGAGGATCGGGAGGCGTGCCCCGATGCGCCGTGCTGCTGCGAACAGCGTCGCGACGAATGCCGCGCGCATTGGCGCGATGTCGCGCTCGGCGATCCTGCGGGTTTGACCGACGAATTGGTGCGCGCCGCCATCGGGCAAGGGACGCTGCATGACGCCCAACGCCGCGCGCTCGATTCGCTCGCGCGGGGGAGGAACACCCTCGCCATCATGGGAACGGGCCGCGGGAAATCGCTCGTCTTCCACGTGCATGCCGCACGGTGCGCCCTGTGCGCCGGCCTGGCGAGCGTGTTCGTGTATCCGCTTCGCGCGCTCATTTCCGACCAGGTATTCCATATCACGGAGCTTTTCTCGCGCTTCGGGCTTTCCGCCGTCGCGCTGACGGGCGAGACGTCGTTCGACGAACGCGTGCGCGTGTATGCGGGCTTGGCGGACGGCTCGGTCGATGTGCTGCTCACGACGCCCGAATATCTTGCTTGGCACGCTTCCGACGTGGCGGCATGCGGGCGCATCGGGTTTCTCGTGGTCGACGAGGCTCACCATATGGCGCAGGCGGGTTCTTCCAAACGCGCGGCGTATGCCAAGCTGAAAGACATCGCGCTCATGATGGGAAATCCCGCGGTGCTCGCCGTCACGGCGACGGCGACCGATGAGGCGGCATCGTGCATATCCGACGTGCTCGGCATCGAGGACATCGTCTACGACGCCGCCGACAGGCCGAATCTGCAGATAGACGACCGCCGCAGTCTGCGCGACAAGGACAGCTACCTTGCATCGCTTATCGCATCGGGCGAGAAAACCATCATCTACGTGAATTCCCGCATGGGTTCGGTCGACCTTACCCGCAGTTTGCGCCGTATGGTGCCGCAGGTCGCCATGCAGATCGGCTTCTACAACGCGGGCCTTTCGCGCGACGAGCGCGCCCGCATCGAACGGCTGTTCAGGGAAGACGTGCTGCGCGTGCTGGTATGCACGTCGGCATTCGGCGAAGGCGTGAATATTCCCGACGTGCGCCACGTGGTGCTCTACGGCATGCCGTTTTCCGAGGTGGAATTCAACCAAATGAGCGGCCGCGCCGGGCGCAACGGGCAGAATGCCTGCATCCACCTGCTGTTCGGCAGCCGCGATGCCGCTGCCAATCAGGACATTCTGCGCCAGGCGGCGCCTGAACACGATGCGCTGGGCCAGGTGTATCGCGAGCTGCGCTGTCTTCAGCGCGACGCCGAATCGCGCGCCGCCAAGCTCCCTACGCCGACGGATGCCGCCGCTTTCGTGCAAGACGAAGACGTATTCTTTACAATGACCGACGAAGAGCTGGCGGGCGTATGCAATGCGCGCACGCCGCGGTTCGCCGTGACCGCCGACGTGTGCGCCTGCGGGATGGCCGTGTTCGAGGAATTGGGCCTGGTCCGCACGCGCGAGCGGACGGTCGACGGCGTGCTGCAACGCGATGTGCACGTGTGCGCGTTCGACGGCAAGGTGGAGTTGACCGACAGCGTGCGCTATCGCGAGGGGCTCGACGAGTCAGAGGCGTTCGCGCGTTTCACCGAGTGGGTGATGCGCACGCCTGCGTCTTCGCTGCGCGAGCGGCTGATCAGGCCGATCGCCCCCGAAGGCGTGCAAGGGGAAGGGGGATGCCATGTCCGATGAAGCGAAGGCCGAAGATGCCGGCGCCATGCGCATAGAGCCGATGCTCGCCAACGCCGTCGGCGAGCCGATAGAGGATTTCTTCGACGGGGGAATCGCTCCTTCCGCCAATCCTTCCGAGGCGAAATCGCCCGAAGTGCGTTTCGCGAAATTGAAGAAGATCGCCTCGACCTATCTTTCCGAAGACGACTGCGCCTTGATCGAGAAGGCGTATCTGTTCGCGAGCGAAGTCCATGCCGGACAAAAGCGCAAAAGCGGCGAGCCGTTCGTCGCCCATCCGATCGAGGTGGCGCTCATCCTGACCGATCTGCGCATGGACGCCGATACGCTGTGCGCGGCGCTGCTGCACGATACCGTGGAAGATACCGATACCACGGTCGAACAGGTGACCGACCTGTTCAATCCGCAGGTCGCGCAGCTCGTGCAAGGCGTTACGAAAATCACGCGGATTGAGGTGGAAAGCCTGACCGACGAGCAGGCCGCAACCATTCGCAAGATGTTCGTCGCTATGAGCAAAGACATCCGCGTCATCGTGATCAAGCTTGCCGACCGCCTGCATAATATGCGCACGCTTTCGGCGCTCAAGGAAGACAGGCGTATTTTCAAAGCGCGCGAAACGCTTGAAATCTATGCGCCCATCGCGCACCGTCTGGGCATCGGCTCGATTAAATGGGAGCTTGAAGACCTTTCGTTCTATTACCTCGACCCGGTGAAGTTCGGCCAGATCAGCCGCATGGTGGCGGAAAGCCGCAGCGAGCGCGAGCGCTATCTCGCCGATGTGATCGCGCTTCTCACGGGCGAACTCGACAAGGTGAATATCAAGGGCCACATCGCAGGTCGCCCCAAGCATCTGTATTCCATCTACCAGAAGATGACCAAGCGCGGCAAAGGATTCTCCGAGATTTACGATCTGATCGCCGTGCGCGTCATCGTGAAGACGGTCAAAGACTGCTATTCGGTGCTCGGCGCGGTGCATTCGCTGTGGCATCCGATGCCCGGCCGCTTCAAAGACTACATCGCCATGCCGAAGCTCAATATGTATCAGAGCCTTCACACCACGGTGATCGGTCCGTCGGGCCGTCCGCTCGAAGTGCAGATCCGCACCGAAGAGATGCATCGCATGAGCGAATACGGCGTCGCGGCGCACTGGCGCTATAAAGAGAAGGGCAGCAAGGCCGATGCCGCGTTCGACCGTCAGATCGAATGGCTCCGCCAGATGGTGGACTGGCAGGAAGAAACCAAGGATTCGCGCGAATTCCTCAGCGAGCTTAAGGTGGACCTGGCGCCCACCGAGGTATTCGTATTCACGCCGGCGGGCGAGGTCATGAGCCTGCGCAGCGGATCGACGCCGGTCGATTTCGCCTACAACGTGCATTCGGAGGTGGGCAATCATTGCGTCGGCGCGAAAGTCAACGGCGCCATCGTCCCGCTTTCCTACGAGCTGCAGATGGGCGATCGCGTGGAGATTCTCACGCAGAAAAGCGCCACGCCGTCGCGCGACTGGATCAAGATGGTCAAAACGCCGTCGGCGCGCAGCAAGATTCGCAGCTACTTCTCCAAAGTGAGCCGCAGCGACGACCTCATCCTCGGTCGCGAGAAGCTCGCGCGCGAGATGAAGAAGCACGGCCTAGGGCTGGGCTCAACCGCATCGGTGCGCGCGCAGAAGCAGGTTGCCGAGCAGATGGGCTACAAAGACGTCGAAGACATGATGGTCGCCATCGGCGCCGGCAAAGAGACCGTGCTGCATGTGGCGAACCGCCTGATCAAGATCTTGCATCCCGAGCCGGTGGACGATACTCCCGCCATTCCCATGATGAGCAGCGGCGTCATGCCTCCGATGATCACGTCGGTCAAGCGTCCCTTGCCGCGGCGCGCCCATTCGTCCAACGGCGTGGTGGTGGCGGGCCTCGACAGCGCCCCCGTGCGCCTTTCCCGCTGCTGCAATCCGGTGCCGGGCGATAAAATCATCGGCTTCGTCACGCGCGGCCGCGGCGTCTCGGTGCATCGGGCCGATTGTCCCAACGCGAAAGACCTCATGCGCGACCAGGGCCGTCTTATCGGCGTTTCCTGGGGCGATTCGGCGGAGAATACAAGTTCGTATCAGGTTGAGGTCTTCATCGAAGCGCTCGACCGCATGAACCTTTTGCGTGATATCATCAACACGCTGTCCGATACGGGCGTCAACGTGCTCACCTCGAATACGGCAAGCCATTCAGACGGCATCGTGGAAATGAGGTATTTGTTCCAGGTGTCGCAGGTTTCCAATATCGAGAATATCTTGGAATCGTTGCGCAAGATCGACGGCGTTTTCGATGCGCGCCGCATGCTTCCGGGCGATGCGGTGCATCGAAGGAAATAGCAACTCTGAAAGGCTCCGCGACAACGGTCTCGGAGCCTTCGGCACGAAAGGGCCGCGGCGCATTCCCGGCTTCTTTCGCGAGGAAGCCCGCGGTTTTCCACCTCGGGCCGTTCGAAAGGAACTTTGATGCGTGCGGATTGCAAACGCGTCGTTACCGATTCCAACGGCTGCGTCCCGACATCCATCCTGACCATCGGCATGATGGATAACAACTGCTACATCGTATCGTGCGGCCGGGAAGAAGGCGCTCCCGCATTGGTCGTCGACCCCGCGGGCGATGTCGAGGCCATCTTGAAGGCGCTCGGCTGGCTGAAGCTCGAATATATCGTCTGCACCCACGATCACAACGACCACCTGGTGGCGCTTCCTGCTCTGCAGAAGGCGACGGGCGCCGAAGTCATCGCCCATGCGGCCGACGCGAAGTTGATCGAATCGGGCCAGGGCGGTTATTTCGGCGATTGGGACGCCGTCGCCCCCGTGCACGTCGATCGCAAGGTGAAAGACGGCGATACGATCGCGCTCGGTTCGCTGAAATTCAAGGTCATCCATACCCCCGGTCACACCAAAGGCGGCATCTGCCTGTATCTTCCCGGCTTCGACGGCAAGCCCGGCATGCTGTTCTCCGGCGACACGCTGTTCCGCGGCGCCACCGGTCGCGTCGATTTCGAAGGCGGAAGCGCGCGCGAGATGCGCGAGAGCCTGCGTAAGAAGCTCAGTCCTCTGCCCGACGCCACGATCGTCTATCCCGGCCATGAAGGCCTGACGACCATCGGCACCGAGCGTCGCCGCGTCATCGAGGCGTTTTAGCGAATCAGCGCCGAGGCGCGGAAACGATCGGAGGATCTTAAGTGACCGTCGAATTCGGAACCTTCATGGCGGGTATCATGTCCGACCCGCTCATGCTTGCCGTCACGTTGTTGAACGTGGCGGTCATCGTGGTGAACGGCGCAACCGATGCGCCGAATGCGATCGCCACGGTGGTATCGACCAGGTCGATGAAGCCGCGTCCCGCCATCATCATGGCGGCCCTGTGCAACTTCTTGGGTCTGCTCGTCGTATCGGTGTTTACGAGCGCCGTTGCGAACACCATCTTCAACATGGTCGATTTCGGCGGCGATAATCAGGCGGCCCTTGCCGCGCTTGCCGCAGCCATGGTGGCGATCATCGTGTGGGGCGCCGCAGCGTGGTTCTTCGGCATCCCCACCTCTCAGAGCCATTCGCTTATCGCCGGCTTGACGGGCGCGGCCATCGCGGCCGTCGGAAGTTTCGACGCCATCAACTGGGGCGAATGGATGAAGGTCATCTACGGCATTCTGCTCTCTACGTTTTTGGGCTTCGGCATGGGCTGGGCGTCGGCGAAGATCATCGCGCGCCTCTGCAGAAACGTGCAGCGCGCCAAGGCCAACCAGGTGTTTCATTGGGGCCAGATCGCCGCAGGCGCGGGCGTGGCGTTCATGCATGGCGCGCAGGACGGCCAGAAGTTCATGAGCGTTTTCATGCTGGGCATTTCGCTGGCGGCAGGTCTCGGCCAGCCCGCCGAGCTTGCTTTGCCGGTGTGGCTCATGGTGCTGTGTGCCTTGAATATGGGCTTGGGCACGGCCATCGGCGGCGAGCGCATCATCAAAAACGTCGCTATGAACATGGTGAAGCTCGAAGTGTATCAGGGCTTCGCGGCAAGCGCTTCGGCAACGTTGTGCCTGATCGTGGCAACGTTTACCGGCATGCCCGTTTCCACCACGCACGTGAAGACCACCGCCATCATGGGCGTTGGCGCTGCAAAGCGCAAAAGCGCCGTGAAGTGGCAGGTCGCCATCGACATGGTGAAAACCTGGGTGCTTACCTTCCCCGGATGCGGACTGATCGGCTTCTTGATGGCCGAGCTGTTCCTCCAATTCGTATAAGTATCGCGCCGCATCGCGCGTCGGCGCGCGGGTCTGCGCCGTTGTGTGCCACATGAGAAAGGGCAACGATGAGTCTCAAGCAGAAATTCAATTACTTCGATGCGTTTGAAAAGCAGGCCGATTTGGCATGCCAGGAGGCAAGGCTGCTGATCGAAATCATCGAGCAGTTCCGCACTTCCGAGGCGCTTCTCGACGACATCAAGCGCGCCCATGAAATCGAGCATGCCGCCGACATGGTGTGCCACGATATCTTCGATGCGGTCAGCGCCGATTTCATCACGCCGATCGATCGCGAGGACATCATTTCGCTGACGCAGAGCATGGACGACATCCTCGACTACATGGAGGGCACCATCCAGCGCTTCTACATGTTCGACGTGCAGAGCATGCATCCGCGTGCGATCGACTTCGCCCAGTTGCTGCTGAAAAGCTGCGAAGCGCTCAAGGCGGCGGTGCTCGAATTCAAGAATTTCAAAATCGGCAAGAAGCTCAAGCCGTTGATCGTAGAGGTCGGCGACGTGGAAGAAGAAGCGGACGATTTGTTCTTCACGGTGATGCACGACCTGTATACGAGTGCCCGCAAAGACGCGTCTCCTTCCGCCGATCCCCATGATGTGCGCGAGGAGGCCGTCGACGTGTTCATCTGGGACAAGCTGTTCCAGCGCATGGAAAACACCGCCGATACGTGCGAACGCGCATCGGATATCATGCGCTCGATTGTCATGAAGTACGCGTAAGGGATATTGCGACGGCTTTTCGTCCGTCCGTAGGCCGTTCGCCGCGGACGGACTGCGTCATGCCGGTGTTTCGGGCGGAAGATTGCGTCTCGAAGCATGCCGCATGCTGTCGAAGGCGTGCCTGCATCCGTCAGCCCGCCTTCGACTATGCCGACGTTTTGATGCGCTTTGCCCGTGCAGCCGCTTGGTGCTGCGAAGCCATCGGGCATCCGGTTTCGATTCTGCGCGCTCCGGTCGCATACCGGAGCGCGCTTTCTGTGGCCTCAGCGACGGTCGTATATCAGCAGATGCTCGACCGCCCAGCGCAATGCCGCGGCTCGACGGGTTTTCTGCCTGAGCATCCAGAGCTTTCCCGTTGCCTCGAGTTCGGCATAGAGCGATTTTTCTCGGCCCGGCGCCATTTCCGTCAAAACAGCCTGTTCGTCTTCGGATGCAATTGCGAGGTTTTGCGTGAAGAACAACGTGTCGAGCGCGATATCGCGCGAGAGCTCGTCGAACGCTTCGTCATACAGGGCGTCCTGCACTTCCTGCGGTTTCACTCCATGTGCGATGCGATACTCGCGATAGGTGATGCCTTTCTCGCCGAGTCGGGCAAGAAAGGCATCTTTTTTTCGAGCGAGGGCATCTCGCAAAAGCGTCTCGGGAATGACGCCGTTCAGACGTGCGCGCAGCGTTTCGGCGACGAACTCCTCATCCGAGGCGACGGCGGTTTCCTCTGCGCGGCGCTTTTCGGACGCTTTTCGGGATGCGACGGCTTGGCGCTCGTTTTTTTCGCTTCGGGTTTCAGGGCGGTCCGTTTCGGCGGCGGGGCGCGCTGCTTCGGTCGAAGTTTTCGCGGTGTCCGAAGCCGTTGCGTCCGAACGTGCGGATTCGTGCTCGGCGGGCGAGCCAGCTTCTTTTCCGCATCGTCGCGTAATGGGCGTTTCCGTATCGAGCAGCATCGCGGGAATCGGGTGCGCCGTTACGCGAAACGAAAACGGCGCATGTTCCGCACAATCGGATTCCGCTTCCGTGCGCGGTGCGCCCACGAATGGTACGTCAAGCGTCGCAAGCGCCTTCTCTCCTGCGCGAGCCACGATGGTTTCTTTAAGAAACGTTTGTATCTCACGTGCGGTCATCAGCTGCTTCGTATATGCACGAACGTCCGATTCGGACCGCTTGAAGATGTGCGCGAGCCGTGCGTAGGCGCTATGAATTAGGGCATCGATTTCCTCGGCGCTCAGCGTTACCTCGGCCGAAAAAGGCACGGCACGTTTGTCGAACGCGGATATTTCCATAGCTGGTCCTTTCGCACAGGCGCTCATCATCCGCCCATTGTATAGCCGTGTTTCCGCCGGTGCGCCGAGTGTATCCCGCATGTTGAAAATCCCGGGCGGCGAAGCGCTTCGGTCATAGTGTTTTTCTTGATGGCATATGTTTTGTTTATCTCGGGGCGTTTTTCGTTTTCGCAGACCATCGATGACATGACGCCTGCGATAGACGTTGTCGTTGTCGAGGAAGAAGATGCCGACGGGCAGGATTCTTTTGATGAACGTTGTGCCGTCTTGGCCGATCGGGCGAGATTGACGGAGCACGAGAGGGAGGTGTTCGCGTTGCTCGCCCGCGGGCGCAATGCGCGGTTCATCCAGGAAAACCTGGTCGTTTCGTACAATACGGTGAAAAGCCATGTCAGCCACATCTACGCGAAACTCGGCGTCCACACGCATCAAGAACTTATCGATCTTGTGGAGCTTGAGGGAAGGTAGCGAGCGCGAGCGTGCCGAACGCGGGCGCCGAACGCGCCGCCGCTCAGTGTTCTATAATCCTTCGCTACATATTCGTTCGAAGGAGTCATCATGCTCTCATCTCAAGATTTCCCCGTCGGCGCCAAGCTGCACGGGTTCACGGTAGAATCATCCGATCCGCTTTCTGAAATAGACGGCTTCGCCCACGTGATGCGCCACGGAAAAAGCGGCGCCCGCCTGCTCTTTTTGCAAAACGACGACGACAACAAGGCATTTTCCATCGCGTTCAAGACGCCGCCTGCCGACGATACGGGCGTGTTCCATATCCTCGAGCATTCGGTGCTGTGCGGCTCGGAGAAATTCCCCGTCAAAGAGCCGTTCGTCGACCTGCTCAAAACGTCCATGCAGACGTTTCTCAATGCGCTCACGTTTCCCGACAAAACCATGTATCCGGTGGCAAGCACCAACGAGCAGGACCTGATGAACCTGGTCGATGTCTATATGGATGCGGTGCTCAATCCCGCCATCTATACGAAGCGCGCCATTTTCCAGCAGGAAGGCTGGCATTACGAACTCGACGGAGCGAGTACTGAAGATGGTGAAGCGGATGGGGAAGGCAATCGGCCGGCTGCTGAAGGGGCATGCGCTGCGGTCGATGCCGAGCGCCTGCGCTACAACGGCGTGGTGTTCAACGAAATGAAGGGCGCGCTTTCCGACCCCGACAGCGTGCTGTATCACGCGGTGAACAAGGCGCTGTTTCCCGATACGTGCTATGCGTTCGAGTCGGGCGGCCATCCGCGCGCCATTCCGCAGCTGACCTACGAGCAGTTCCTCGACGCGCATGCGCGCCATTACCGCCTGGACAACGCCTATATCGTGCTGTACGGCAACCTCGACGCCGACCGCATGCTCGCATTTCTGGACGAGCGCTATCTGTCGGCGAGCGAGCCGCGCACCGATGTGGCACCGAACGAGGTGGGCGTGCAGGCGCCGTGCGTGGCGACCGACGTCACGGTGCGCATGGACACGGCTCCCGAGAACGCCTGCGTCGGCTTGGGCTACGTCGTCGGCGAGGCGCGTGATTTCGAGCGCGTGCTGGCGTGCGACGTGCTGCTCGATGCGTTGATGGGAGGCAACGAATCCCCCATGAAGCGCGCGCTGCTCGACGAGGGATTCGGCGGCGATGTCACGGCGTATCTCATGGATTCCCAGGCCCAGCCCGTCGCCATGTTCCAGCTGAAGAATGCGAAGCCGGAGAGGGCGAACGCCTTCATGGAGGCCGTCGAACGCGAGGCCGCGCGTCTGGTGCGCGATGGGATTCCGCGCGACGTGCTCGAGGCATCGCTTGCCCAGATGGCGTTCGACCTGCGCGAACGCGACCGCGGCATGGCCGACGGCGTGCCGTTGGCCATGAATGCGCTGGCGGGCTGGCTTTACGGCGACGACATGGCGACGACCTATCTTCGCTATGAGGACGCGCTCGCCCATATGCGCGCAGGATTGAGCGGCCGTTATTTCGAAGAGACGCTCGAAGCCTTGGTATGCGCGAGCGATCACAAGGCGCTCGTCGATCTGGTGACCGGGACAGACGAGGGCGCATCCGAGGAAGAAGCCGAGTTGGCGTGCGCTCTCGATGCGATGGATGACAAGGCGAAGCAGGACGTGCGCGACGAAGTGGCGGTTCTGCGCGCCATGCAGGAAGCCCCCGATGCTCCCGAGGCCGTGGCGACGCTTCCGCGTTTGCGCGTGAGCGATATCGGGGCCGCCGTTCCCGATCCCGCCTATCGCGTGCTTGCCGACACGCCTCTGCCGTGCCTTCACCATGAGCTGCCCACGCGTCATATCGACTATCTGTATCTGTATTTCGACGCCGACGGGCTCGCGTGGGACGACCTTCCGTATGTGACGCTGCTCGGCATGCTGCTCACGCGTCTCGACACCGAAACGCGCACGGCGGCGGAACTCGACGTGCATATGCGCACCCACCTGGGCTCGCTGCGCTTTTTCGCCGACGCTTACGCCGACGATGCCGACCCCTCGAAGGTGTCCGTCAAGATGACGGCGGCATCGAGCGCCCTTTCCGAGGAGCTGGAATATCTGGCGTCCGTTCCGCGCGAAGTGTGGGCGGAAACGAAGTTCGACGACGCCGGCAAGATTCGCGACATCCTGGTCCAGCGCCGCATCGCCATGGAGCAGTCGTTCATGGGCGAAGGCCACGTGCGTGCCATGAACCGCCTGTCGTCCTACGTATTCAAGACGGGCGTTTTGAAAGAGCATATGGGCGGGGTCGATTTCTATCGTTTCCTGTGCGATCTCATCGAGCATTTCGACGAGCGCTTCGATGATCTACGCGCCCGCCTGTCCGACGTGCGCGATCGCCTTTTCACGAAGCGGGGCGCCCTGGCAAGTTTCACCGGTTCGGCAGACGACCTGGAGAAATTCTGGGAAATCGCCGGCGATTTCGGGCTTTCCGGCGAGTGCGTGCCTTTCGAGGGCGTTGCGCGTCCGTTCGAGCTGGGCGAGAAAATCCCGCAGCCCGAGCCCAAACGCGAGGCGTTCATCGTGCCGGGCGACGTGTGCTACGTGGCGAAGGGCGCAGACGTTCATGAGAGGTCTTGCGTCGACGGGGCGTGGACGGTGCTCGCGAATGCGCTTTCCTTCGATTACCTATGGAACGAGGTGCGTGTGAAAGGCGGCGCGTATGGCGTGGGCTTCCGCCGCACGGCCGAAGGATTCGCCCGCTTCTATTCGTTCCGCGATCCGGGCGTGGACGCCACGATCGAGCGCTACGATGCGGCGGGGGAGTGGCTCGCCCATTTCGCTCCGAGCGAAGAAGAGATGGAGGGCTACATTGTAAGCACGGTGGCGTCGCATGACGCGCCCGTGAAGCCCCGTCAGGTGGCGCGTCGGCAGGATGCGGCGTTTTTCTGCGGCAAGCCGATCGATCATCGCGAGCGCTTGCGCGACGAGAAGCTGGCGGCGACGCCCGAAAAGCTGCGTTCGTATGCCGAAGTGCTCGACTGCATCGCGGCCGACGGCGCGGTCTGCGCATTCGGCGGCGAAGAGGTGCTGCGCGCTTCGAAGGCCGATTGGGATTTCATCGAGCTGCTGTAGACGGCGGTATTGCGCGCTCGCCGGCGCACGGCCTTCGGACGGGCTCGCCGTCGCCTTGCGCGGTGGGCGCGCTTCGGCTGCGAGGTCCGATTCGATCCGCCGTTCTGTCGTTTGTCCGTTGTGCCATGAAGCCCGCCGCGCGTGCGGGCTTCATGGTGCTACAATACCTCGTTACGAATAACGCCACGTCGCAAAGGATGACTATGCCTTACAACGCACCCGAGGGAACCGCCGATATGCTTCCTTCCGTCGCGCGCCTTTGGCGCTCGACGACTGAAACTGCGGCAAAGCTGTTCTCCACGTATGGCTACGAGCCTATCGACACGCCTTTGTTCGAGCTGACGGAAGTGTTCACGCGCGGCATCGGCGAAGCCACCGATGTGGTGGGCAAAGAGATGTTCGTCGTTCGCAGCGGCGAAAACTACAAGCGCGCCCTTGCCGCCGGCGACGATGCCGGGCTCAAGGCGAAGCAGAAGCTCTCGCTGCGTCCCGAGGGCACGGCGGGCGTCGTGCGCGCGGTGGTGCAGCACAACCTGGTCGAGCAGGGAGCGGCTCCCGCGAAGCTGTTCTATGCGGGTCCCATGTTTCGTGCCGAGCGTCCGCAGAAGGGCCGTCTGCGCCAGTTCCACCAGATCGGCGTGGAATGCCTGGGCGCCACCGAGCCGACGGCGGATGCCGAGATGATCATCATGCTCATGCGTTTCTTCGAAACCATGGGCGTGCCGGCGAAAAACATGCGCCTGCTCATCAATTCCATGGGCGACGAAGCATGCCGCCCGGCTTATCGCGAAAGCGTGCGCGCGTTCATCCTCGCCCATGAAGACGAGATGTGCGAGGAATGCCGCCGCCGCGCCGACACCAATCCGCTGCGCGCCTTCGATTGCAAGAACGAAACGTGCGCCCATGTCATGGAGGCCGCGCCGAAGATCACCGACCACTTGTGCGATGATTGTCGCAGCCACTATGAAAGCGTGAAGGCGCTGCTCGATGCGGCGGGCGTTTCCTATGAGGAGGATCCCACGCTCGTGCGCGGCCTCGACTATTACACGCGCACGGTGTTCGAGGTGCAGGTGACCGAGGGCATGGGGTCTCAAAGCGCCATCGGCGGCGGCGGTCGTTACGACAAGCTCGCCGAATCGGTGGGCGGACGTCCGACGCCCGGCCTGGGCTTCGCGCTCGGCTTCGAGCGCATGGTGCTCGCCCTTGAAGCCGCAGGAGCTTTGAGCGAGGGTGCCAAACGCGTCGACGGCTACGTCGCCTGTGTGGACGCCAGCGTGCGTCCCGCAGCGTTCGACCTGGTCTGCGCCGCGCGCGATGCGGGTCTTTCCATCGAGATGGATCATCAGGGGAAAAGCCTGAAGAGCCAGTTCAAGATGGCGGACAAGATCGGCGCCCGCGTGGTGGTGGTTCTCGGTCCCGATGAGCTCGCCCAGGGCAAGGCGCGCATCCGCAGCATGCAGAAGCACACCGAGAAACTGGTCGATATCGATGCGGCCAAGCGCCTGCTCTCGCAATTCGGCGGCCAGCGCGTCGGCGATGTCGCGGCGCCGCTGAACATAGATACGGTGTTCTCGTTCGAGAATGACGATAAGGAGTAAGAAAGCACAATGACGGATTTCGTTAACGAGTATTGCATGCACGACCATACGTGCGGCCAGCTGCGTGCCTCCGATGTCGATTCCCAGGTCACGTTGACCGGTTGGGTATGGCACAACCGCGACCACGGCGGACTGATCTTCATCGACCTGCGCGATCGCGAAGGCTTCACCCAGGTGGTCATCGACCCCGATTGCGTCAGCGCCGATGATTTCGCGGTGGCGGAGCATCTGGGCCGCGAATACGTGGTGGAAATCGCCGGCAAGGTGCGCGCTCGCGCCGAGGGCACGGTCAACCCGAACATGGCTACGGGCGAAATCGAAGTGCTCGCCAGCGCCGTCAAGGTGCTCAACACTTCGGTCACGCCTCCGTTCTCCATCGAAGACGGCATCGAGACCGATGAGACCACGCGTATGAAGTGGCGCTACATGGACCTTCGCCGCCCCGAGATGTTCAATGCGATCAAGCTGCGCCACACCGTGGCCCAGGCTATGCGCTCCGCGCTCAACGAACGCGGCTTCATCGAGGTGGAAACCCCCATTCTGGCGAATTCCACGCCCGAAGGCGCGCGCGACTACATCGTTCCGTCCCGCCCGAACCCGGGCAAGTTCTATGCGTTGCCGCAAAGCCCGCAGCAGTTCAAGCAGATGTTGATGTGCGGCGGCATCGAGCGCTACTACCAGATCGCACGCTGCTTCCGCGATGAGGACCTGCGCGCCGACCGCCAGCCCGAATTCACCCAGGTCGACATCGAGATGTCGTTCGTCCAGGGCGAAGATGTCATGGATATGATGGAAGGCGTCATGAGCGAGGTGCTGGCCGCCGCGGGCGTCGAGCACGAGTTCCCGCTGCAGCGCATGCAGTACGCCGATGCCATGGAATATTACGGTTGCGACCGCCCGGACGTGCGCTTCGACATGAAGCTCGTCAATCTGACCGAGATCGTGCGCGGTTGCGGCTTCGGCGTGTTCGCCAAGGCCGTCGAGGCGGGCGGCGTGGTCAAGGCCATCAACGCCAAGGGCGCGGGCGACTGGAGCCGCGGCGATATCGACAAGCTTGCCAACATCGCTTCCGCCAATGGCGCGAAGGGCATGGCATGGATCGCCTACACCAGCGAAGGCGCCGAGAAGAGCCCCATCATCAAGTTCTTCGACGACGAGACCTATGCCAAGATGAAGGAAGCCCTCAATGTCGAGCCGGGCGACCTGGTGCTGTTCGCCGCCGATACCGCCGATGTGGCGAACGCCGTGCTTTCCGCGCTGCGTCTGCACATGGCCGAGGCGCTGAACATCCCGCGCGAAGGCCATGCGCTTCTGTGGGTCGTCAATTTCCCCATGTTCCGTTACGACGAGGACGAGAAGAAGTATGCTGCCGAGCACCATCCGTTCACTATGGTGCCGCCCGAGGAGCAGCATAAGATCGAAGAGGCTCCGCTCGAGTGCGGCAGCTATTCGTACGACCTGGTCATGGACGGCTTCGAGTGCGGCGGCGGCACCATCCGCATCCATACCGCCGAGCTGCAGCGCCGCGTGTTGCGCCGTTGCGGTTTGACCGATGCCGACATCGACGAGAAATTCGGCCACCTCATCCATGCGCTCGAGCTGGGCGCTCCGCCGCACGGCGGCATCGCGCTGGGCCTCGACCGTCTGGTCATGCTGTTGGCCGGCAAGCAGTCCATCCGCGACGTCATCGCCTTCCCGAAGACGTCTTCGGCATCCGACCCCATGACGGGCGCCCCCAACGAGGTCACCACTCGTCAGCTCAAAGAGGTCGCGCTGCGCACGCTGTAGCGATTCGGCTGTATTTCAGTCCGTTTATCAGTTTGTATGAAAACGAAGCCCCGATGTGCCGGGGCTTCGTTTTTTGTCGGCCCTGTCGCGGTTCGTAGTTGATGCGCATCGCTGCGGGCGAATGGCGCGATTCGCATCGTTTGCCGGCATCGAGGTCGTCTCGGGCAGGGAAACCATGCGAGAAATCAATCGGAATGCCGTGACGGAGTTTTGCTTTTCCGCGGATGCCCTGCGCGTTTGAGGAGCCCATTTATCGGGAGTGCTCGGTCGATGGGGGACGCGAAGCGAGGCGGATTTTCCGCAGCGTTTCGGATGCTTCATCGTGCTGCGCGAGGGCGTGATTCGCCCGTCGAAAACCATCGAGGGCACCCGTTTTCGACGGATGCCCTCGATGGTGCGAGCTGTATGGGTGCTCGCTTTACGGCATGACGAGCATCAATAATCCAAGGCCGATAAGCGCGAGTCCCGGTCCTGGAAGAATGAGCATCGGCAAGCCGATCAGTATGACGCCGACGCCTAGAAGCCTGCGCCCGAGATGAAGTTTGCGCTGCGGAGCCGCTTCTGTTGCCGCGAAAAAGGAACCGTATCGCGTACGCCCCGTTGTGCTCGGTGCATAGGCGTAAGCGCGTTGCCCGCCCGGGGCGGTGCCGTATCGCGCCCGCGGCTTTTCGTCGGCGAAACCGGCGGGAACGGCGGTTTTCGTGCCGTCGTTTTCGATGACGTATGCTTCAAACACGGGGGAATCCGTCGTTTTCATCGTTCGTCCTTTCGTTGATGCATCCACTATGCCACGGCGATCTTTCGAACGCGGCTTCGTGCGGGAAGCGTTGCGGCATCGTGGGGCGTTCGTCAACGAAATGTCAGGTCGAGGCCTCGTTCGGCACGGGTCGCTTCGTCGGCTGCGGTATAATGCGCCGCAATCAATGATACATAATCGGTGCCATTACAACGCGAAAGGCGGTTGCGTCATGCTTACCATCGGATGCCATCTGTCGTCATCGAAGGGTTTTCTCTCCATGGGGAGGACGGCCTCGTCGATCGGCGCGGATACGTTCGCCTTCTTCACGCGCAATCCGCGCGGCGGCTCTGCGAAGGCGATCGACGCGGACGATGCTGCGGTCCTGAATGCATGGATGAGGGAGCGGGGCTTCGGAAAGTTGGTCGCCCATGCTCCGTATACGCTCAATTGCTGCTCCGATAAGCCGCATGCGCGCGAATTCGCCCGTCAAGCCATGGCCGACGATCTCGTGCGCATGGAGTTCACGCCGCATAATTACTACAACTTCCATCCGGGAAGCCATGTGAAGCAAGGCGCGGAGGCGGGTATCGAGATGATCGCCGCGGTGCTCAACGACGTGCTTGCCCCCGAACAGACCACCACGGTGCTGCTCGAAACCATGGCGGGCAAGGGCACGGAAGTGGGACGCAGCTTCGAAGAGCTCGCCGCCATCATCGATCGCGTGGAGCTTGCCGACCATATGGGCGTGTGCTTCGACACGTGCCACGTCCACGATGCGGGGTATGACATCGTGAACGATCTCGACGGCGTGCTGGAGGAATTCGACCGCGTGCTCGGCATCGATCGTTTGAAGGCGGTGCATATCAACGACAGCAAGAATCCGTGCGGCGCGCACAAAGACCGCCATGAGACGATCGGGGCGGGACATATCGGCATCGAGGCGTTCGAGCGCATCGTGAACCATCCTGCTTTGCGCGATCTGCCGTTCATTCTGGAAACCCCGAATGAACTGGACGGATATGCGAACGAAATCGAGGTTTTGCGCAATTTGCAGCGCTGATGGCTTTTGGCCGCGATGCCTGCGGCGGGCGGGCGATTCCGACTCCCGCCTGCCGGCGCGATCGGTTTCGGCTGCGTATGTCGATGCCGGCGGGTTCGAGCAATGCCGTGCATCTTGCTTTTTGCCCGCCGGCTTTTTTGATTCGACTTCCCGCACCTCGATTCCGTTTTTCGGAACTACCTCGGTTTTCGAGCGATTTGACACGGGCTTTACAGAAGGTGCCGCCATCTGAGGCCTGCATGGCTATACTGAAAACACTGTGCAACAAGCTCGCAAAGCGGGCTTTTTCTCTGCAATGAGCGAGGTCATGTTCATGAATTACGGGGTTATCGACGTCGGGTCGAATACGGTGCGCCTGTGCATTTACGACGTGTCGGCCGATGGCAAGAAGTTCAAAACGATCGTAAATCGCAAAACCATGGCGGGTTTGGCGGCTTATGTGCAAGACGGAGCGATTTCCGACGAAGGCATCCGGGTGGCGGCGGAAAGCGTACGTAAATGCCTTAAACGTGCGGCGTATCTCAAGCCCGTTCGCGTCGATGTGTTCGCCACGGCCGTTTTGCGCAATATAGCGAACGGCCCGCAGGCTATCGCCGCGATCGAGCAGGCGGCGGATTGCACGATAACGTTGCTGTCCGAAGAGGACGAGGCGCATTTGGGCTTTGCGGGCGCGTCGTCGAAAGACGAGCTGGTCAACGGCGTATTGGTGGATATCGGCGGCGGGTCTTCGGAGGTCACGCTTATCGCCGATCGCAAAGACGTCATGCGCGCCAGTCTGCCGCTCGGGTCGCTTTCGTCGTATAGGAAGCATGTGCGCGACATCATGCCGACGCAAGAAGAGTTCGCGGCCATCCAGGGGGAGGTGCGCGCGCTCTTGGAGGCGGATGCGCACGGCATGGCGGAGCATCGTGTGCGCCGGCTGTTCGGCGTCGGCGGCAGCGTGCGCGCGCTTGCCGAAGTGAACGCTCACCTTGCAAAAGGGGCGTCGGACAGGGATATGACGCATGACGACGTGCATCGTTTGGCGGAGGACATGTTCGCACGCCGCCGCGTGTTCCTCGATGCCGTGCTGCATGCGGCGCCGGAGCGCATCCATACGATCGCGTGCGGTCTTGCCATTCTCACCGAGCTTTTCGACGATTTCGATGCCGATACGCTGCATATCTGCAGCAACGGCGTGCGCGAGGGATATTTGATAGAGCGTATTTTGGGCGCATAACGCAGGAAAGGAGCCGATCGGCTCCTTTCCTTATGGGGTGGAGGGGAATGGGACTGCTCGTTTAACCCTCGATCGAGATGAGGCGCTTCGCCTCTTCGGGGGCGGGAAGTTCTTTTTTCGGAACGACGATGCGCAGGATGCCGTCTTCGAATTTCGCGCGGATGTCGTCTTCCGAGATGTCTTCGCCGACATAGAAGCTGCGACGGCAGCTGCCCGTGAAGCGCTCCTTGCGCAGGTACGTGCCGTTATCGGATTTCTCCTCGGTGGCCGACTCGGTGCTTGCCTGGATGGTGAGATATCCGTCCTGCAATTCGGCATGGACGTTTTCCTTCTTGAATCCCGGCAGGTCGATGTCGAATTCGTAAGCCTTGTCGGTCTCTTTGATATCGGTCTTCATCATGGCGGGCATGGCCTGCTGCTTGGCTTGCGGGCGTCCGCCGAACATATCGAAGGGGTCGCTCAAAAAATCGGCGAAGAAATCGTTCTTGCGTGCGGGAACCAACATCATGGTCATCTCCTGTCTGTGCGGCGGATGCCATCTCGTAGGGCTCTTCGGTGCGGGATATGCTCTGCATCCGCTCGTCTTCTTCGTTTACGTTTCGCACTATAGTCCTCGTGTTAGCACTCTGCAAGTGAGAGTGCTAACACGCAACCGTCCCGTTACCTTCTTCGCGATCGCACCGGGAGCGTATGTGCGCGTCCGCATCGTGGAATGCGTCGCAGGGGGGTAGGAGGGGCGTCGGTTTTCCTCGATGGGATTCGTGCGATTCGTCATCGCGACCGCATCGCCCGGTTTCGTTGGACGACGCCGTCTGCCGACGGAGAAAAAACGCGCCGCCATCGGCACTATCTTGTGGTAAAGTGACCGCCATACGAAACGTCGGCGTCATGAATGCCGATGCGTTTGCCGATATCGGGCGATGTGCCCGTTCGTCCGTCCGAAAGGAGCTGCAATGAACCAGATATCCGTGTTCGCGCCGATCGCTTCTTCTCGGGCATGGTGGTGGCGTAGCTTGTAGTCGATCGGTCGATCGCGAGCTTTCGTCGCGTTTGCATATCAAATGAAACGAATGGCTCCGGGCGACCGGAGCCATTTTTCGTAGAGCCCTCATGGGCGGAAAGTGCCTCGGCTGCATCGGGGCGTTATGGAAGGAAGACGCATGGCAACATCAACCACCTCGCGCGATTCGTTCACTTCGCGCACGGCGTTCATCATCGCCTGCATCGGCTCTGCCGTCGGCATGAGCGCCATCTGGCTGTTTCCCTATCGCGTGGCGGAATTGGGAGGCGCGGCCTTTCTGATTCCGTATCTCATCTTCGTCGTTTTGCTCGGACTGACGGGTGTCATCGGCGAGATGGCGTTCGGTCGCGCCATGGGCACCGGTCCCATGGGGGCGTTTTCGAAGGCGCTCGAGATGCGCGGCGTGAAGCATGCGGGCCCGATCGGCAAGATCGTCGGCGCCATTCCCACGCTCGGGTCCCTTGGCATCGCCATCGGCTATTCGGTGGTGCTCGGCTGGTTTTTGAAGTATCTGCTCGCCGCAGGCACGGGCTCGCTTCTGCAGGTTCCCGATATGGGCGCTTACTTCGGCGGGCTTGCCAGCGATTTCGGCAGCGTGGGCTTTCATGCCGCGGCGCTTGTCGTCACGTTCGCCGTCATGTTGCTGGGCATCTCTCGCGGCATCGAGCGTCTGAACAAGATCATGATGCCGCTGTTCTTCGTGCTGTTCGTGATTATGCTCGTGCGCGTGGCCATGCTGCCGGGGGCGTTCGAGGGCTACAAATACCTGTTCGTTCCCGATTGGAGCGCGCTTGCCAATCCCCAAACCTGGGTATTCGCTCTTGGCCAGGCGTTTTTCGGCCTTTCGCTTGCAGGAAGCGGCACGCTGGTGTACGGCAGCTATCTGAAAAAAGACGTGGACGTGGTGTCTTCCGCGAAAAACGTCGTGATTTTCTCCACGCTCGCGGCCGTGCTTTCGGCGATGATCGTGGTTCCCGCCGTGTTCGCGTTCGGTCTGGACACGCAGTCGGGCCCGCCGCTGATGTTCATCGCGTTGCCCCAGGTGTTCCAGGAGATGCCCGCGGGCGGAATCTTCTGCTTCGTGTTCTTCTTGGCGGTGGCGTGCGCGGCGATCACCAGCTTGGTGAACCTGTTCGAAACGCCGATCGAGGCGCTGCAGGAGCAGCTGCATCTCCCGCGCTGGGGCGCGGTGCTTATCGTCGCGGCCGTCGCATTCGGCGTGGGCGTGTTCATTGAAAGCGGAGACGCGGTGAGCGCCTGGATGGATGCGGTTTCCATCTACGCCATTCCGCTCGGAGCGCTTTTGGCCGCCATCATGTTTTTCTGGGTATGCCCGAAGCACTTCGCCAAAGAGCAGGCGCAAACCGGCCGTGAGAAGAAGATCGGCGCATGGTTCGAGCCTATGACGAAGTATCTCTTCGTCGGCATCACTGCGGTGGTCATCGTGCTGGGCATCTTCTACGGAGGCATCGGATAGGCGCGCCCGAGGGTTTCGTCGGCGAAAAGGCGATGCGATTTTCTTCGAAAGCGACGGCTTGCGGGCCGTCGCTTTCGCGTAAGAGCGGGCGCCATCGAGCGTTCTTGGCGACGCCCGATGGCGCCGCTGGATTTTTCGTTAGAAATGCCGCCGAAAAGGCGATATGTGCAGAATGCTTCGGCACAATGGGTCGGATTCGATTCGATGTCGAGAAACGAAGGGGTTTCGATATGGTGGATGCGTCGCCTTCCGTGGTCGTCGATGCTCGCCTTTGCACGGGTTGCGGGCGATGCGTGAAAGACTGCTTCCCAGGGGTCATGCATATGGAGAACGGTTCGGCCGTTTGCCGCGTGTCGTGCATGGAATGCGGCCATTGCGTCGCGGTATGCCCCGAGGGCGCGGTTCGCATCGAAGGCTCCGATATGGATGGCGTCGAGGAATTCGAGGCTTCGACGTTCGGCGTGGAACCCGATCATTTGCTGCGATCCATGAAATTCCGTCGAAGCATCCGCTCTTTCAAGGACGGGCCGCTTGGCGAAGACATGCTGCATGCGCTGATCGAAGCGGGTCGCTATGCTCCTACGGCGCGCAATACGCAAGGCACCGAATTCCTGGTCATCCAAAACGAAATGCCGCAGCTTCAAGAGCTGCTGTGGCGCTGTATGCCCGCAGTCGTCGAAAGCATGGCAGGCGACCTTCCCGATTACGCCCGCATCTTCGGCGGCATGGTCAGACGTCATGAAGCGACGGGCGAAGACGGCCTTCTGCTCGGCGCGCCGGCATTCGTGCTGGTGCTGACCGAGAATATGTGGGACGGCGGGTTGGCGGCCGCCAATATGGAGATGATGGCTGCGGCATGCGGCGCGGGCGTGCTGCATTCGGGCTTCATGAAGCGCGTGATAGAGCGCAGTC
>JAUNDR010000070.1 GCA_030525985.1 Slackia sp.
GCCGCCCTACCCTATCCATCGCCCAGGGCAAAGCCTGCAACACGACCTTCTTTCTATAACTATATATAGTTGACTTCCATCGGACTCCCTGCACGGTCGCCTCCCGACAGTCTAAAGACTGCGCGTCTCAAGATCGCGCATGAATTTTGAGACGACGCTGTGGAACGAAAACGGACCAGGATACGTTGCGTGGAATTTCTCGCGCGAACCTAAGCGTATTACGGCCCCGGCGCTTTCCAGGCACAGCCACGCATGCTCCGTTTCGTGCATCTCTCGATCGGAATAAAGCGATCGCAAAACCCAGCCGGCTGTCCAGAGCCGCACTTTCCTCAATACAGAAAGAGATAACCCCCGAAAATCGCATCGACGCCCCCCCATTCGATACAAAATGCGCCTGGGCAAGACTTTCCATGCCCCGCATCGCGCGGGCTCCGGTATCGAAGCCGCCCTGGAGGCTCTTTCGTTTTGCGCCGGAAAAACGCAGGGAAATATCGAAAAAGGCGCTCATCGATCGATGAGCGCCTTTCGGATGATGAAGTTCGATAAAATCGCGCTTTCGAACCTGCACGGAGATTGACGAACCGCCCCAAGTCGACCAGAACGGCGACCTGCGGCATATCCGACGAACCGTGCAGTCCGCGCATCGTGCGGCATCATGATGCGCACTTGCGTCGGACAAAGAGGGCCGGCCGATTATGGCGACCCTCCTCATGGATGGGAAATCAAGGGATACATCCCCCTGCATTTCCCCAGTTCAGAGCTACTTCAAACGGAAGAATTTCTTCTTGCCGACCTGCACTTCGGCATGAGCGATGGCTTCGGGAGCGACATTGTAGGACTTCGCCTCCAGCGCCTCTCCATTGACTTTCACCGCTCCGCCGTCGATAAGACGACGCGCCTCGGAAACGCTTTGCGCAGCGCCGGCATCGACGAGCACCTTGGCGAAATATACCTTTCCTTCGTCGTTCGGCGTCAAATCGGCGTCGAACACAGGCGCGTCGGCAGGAAATCCGTGTTCTTTGAATTTCAAGTCGAAATCCGCCTCGGCAGCCTCGGCGGCAGCTTCGTCGTGATAGGCGGCAACGATATTGCGAGCCAAAGCGCGCTTCACCTTATTGGGATGCAAGGCGTCTTCCGCCAGTCCGCGTTCGATTTCGTCGATCTCGGCGACGCTTGCCGTTGAAGCGAGACGATAGTATTTCATCATCAACTCGTCGGGAATGCTCATGACCTTACCGAACATATCGTTCGCGGCGTCGGTCAGACCGATGTAATTGCCGTAGCTCTTCGACATCTTCTGAACGCCATCGGTACCCTCGAGAAGCGGCAAAGTCAAGGCGACCTGCGGCTCCATGCCCATCTTCTCCATGAGTTCACGACCGGCGAGCAGGTTGAACAACTGGTCCGATCCGCCAAGCTCGACGTCCGCCTCGATCACGACGGAATCGTAAGCCTGCATGACGGGATAGAGGAACTCGTGCAACGCGATTGGCATGCCGCCGGTGTAGCGCTTATGGAAGTCGTCGCGCTCAAGGATGCGCGCAACCGTGAAATTGCTCAGCAGCTTGAGCAATTTCTCCATATCGAGACCCAAAATCCATTCCGAGTTGTAACGCAGCGTGGTTTTCTCCGGGTCGAGAATCTTGAACGCCTGGTCGACATACGTCTGGGCATTCGCCGCAATCTGATCGCGCGTAAGCTGGGGGCGCGTGGAATTGCGTCCGGACGGATCGCCAATCAGCGCCGTTCCGTCGCCGATGATCAGAGTAACGCGATGGCCGAGATCTTGGAATTGACGCAATTTGCGCAGCGGCACCGCATGGCCGAGATGAATATCGGGAGCCGTCGGGTCGACGCCGAGTTTGACATTCAGTTCCTTGCCGCGCTTGAGCTTCTCGAGAAGCAGGTTTTCGGGCACGAGCGTATCGATTCCTGACTTGATGATATGAAGCTGTTCTTCGGGGGTTATCGGACTCATCTCCTTTGCTGCGAAGCGCCTGCGCGCATTACAATTCTGAGGATCGGCGCCACGGAAACGCGCGCCGATCCGACGAAAATCCATGGTAGCACAGCGGCGGCGAAACGCTATCGAACGCCTCTGAACAGATGCCCTGTGGTGCACCCTTCCGCCTTAGGCAGAGTATTATCGCCCTTGGCCGCGATATCGCGTGCCCTGACCGCTCGCGAAACCGCCTTCGTCGTCTGTTCGACATTCATCAGCGTGGTATCGACCATGAACGACGAAACGCCTGCCGCTATAAGCTTGCACGCGAGATGCGCGGCATCGAGCTGGACGGCATTGTACAGGTGGCTGCGACCGCACGAATCGGTGACCACCTGGAACTGGTAGCCCTTCCTGTCCTCAAGGAAATGCGGGCTTTTGCGGCGGGCGCACTCCCCGCAACGCTGATCACACGGACCTTGGCTCATCAAAAGACAGTGCTCGGTGGTCATGAGCTCTTGATAGCCCGAAATCGTCAAGCCGAGCGCGACAGGAGTCTCCTTGCCGAGCGCTTCGATCTGGGCAAGCGTCAATTCGGGAGAAAGCCATACGCGCTCGACGCCCATATCGGCCATCATCTGCAGCGAAAAGACATTGGTCACCGGAATATGCGGACCCGCTTCGACGTGCATTCCCTCTTCGATGCCACGCACGAGCTGACCGAAATTCTCGACGAAGAGCGGCTTTTCCGGTTTGGCGTATTCCCACACATCGAACGGCTCGTCGGAATTGAGGGGCGTCTTGTCGATGACGGGCATGGCCATGATGCACTTTCCCGGATAGCCCGCCTGCTCCGCCGTCGCATTCAGCTGGCCCGCGACGCATGCCTCGCCGCGACGATAGTTAAGCACAGGCACATAGATGGCATCCGCCCCCGCGCGCTTGGCGGCGCGGGCGCATGCCGGATTCGTCGCGAAGGCAACGACCGTGCATGCCCTGTTCAAAGCGGGAGGACGTTTGAACGACTGCGGCGCCTTGGGCACCTTTCGATCGCGATAACCCTCAAGCATGGCTTCCTCGAGGCGCTTCAGCGCCTGAGTGCGCGCCTTGTGCAGGGCGGAAAAACCGATTCCCACGCCGTCGTCGACATCGACCTCGAGCGATTCGAAGAAAAACGGCGTGTTGCCGAGACGGTCGATATGCTCGTAAGCCTCTTCGGATGTGACGGCCTTGGTGCGCGCCGCCTCGATGACAGGGCCTTCGAAGCGGACGGATGCCCGAGAGCACGATGCCTCGATGACAAGCGGCTCGCCGATATGCAGCGACGCATGCGCACGAACGGGGATTTTCGGATCGAGGGCGCTATCGCAAAACGCCAGCGACACATCGCGCACGCGAAAAACCCTGTCGCCCTTGCCTACACGCCGCTCAAGAGCGATGCGGTATTCGTCGCCGTTGCGCACAAGCCCGTCGACCGTATGGGCGAAGTGCCCCTTCCCGGTCCAGAATTCGAGTACATCGCCGTCGTGAATCTCGGCATCGGAAGAAAACACGGCGAAGCCGTCGCGCGCCTGCAGGATGCGGCCCACGAAGACTCCGCGATTATTGGGTCGGGCATAGCTCATGATGTCGTTTCCGCGACGGCCCTTGAGATACCCCTCGGTGAAACCGCGGCTGAAAGCCTCGGTGAGCATGCGGCGCTCTTCCTCGGTGGGCCCCACCCCTTCTTCGCGCAGGTTCGTCGCGATTTCGGCGACATCGTCCAAGCCGAGCTCATCGCAACGATCCGCAAGACGATCGAGAACGCTGCGATATACGCCGACCACCGCCGAAACGTACTCGGGCGATTTCATGCGCCCTTCGACCTTCACGCTATCGACGCCCGTGGCGCCGAGCTCGATCAAAGAATCGACGGTGCAGAGGTCTTTGGGCGAAAGCAAGTGCTCGCCAGGAGAAGGCAACGCGTTGCGAACGGCGGCATTGTGAAGCGAATACGGAAGCCTGCACGCCTGGGCGCACATGCCGCGATTCGCGGAACGGCCGCCAATCAAAGAGCTCATGAAGCATTGCCCCGAATAACAGACGCACAGCGCCCCGTGCCCGAAGCACTCCGCGGTCATGCCGCATTCATGGGCGACCGCGCTCGCTTCAGCGACTTCCGAAAGCGTCAGTTCTCGGGCGAGCGTCACGCGCGCGGCGCCCAAAGCGGCAACGGCACGCACGCCATCGGCGTTATGCGTATTCATCTGAGTGGAAATATGCAGGCGCGCCTGCGGCAGGACGCGGCGGATTTCACGGGCAAGGCCCACATCCTGCACGATGAACGCGTCGACCCCGCGCCTCCATGCCTGGCGCACCAATTCGAGCGCGCGCGAAGACTCGTCGGGCATGACGGCGATATTCACCGTCATATATATGTTCACGCCGCGCAAATGCGCGTAATCGCACGCCTCTCCTATATTGTCGAGCGTGAAGTTATCGGCCCCGCGGCGGGCGTTGAAATCCTCGCAGCCGAGATATACGGCATCGGCGCCGGCCTGGACGGCCGCATGCAGGCACGCCATGTTTCCGGCAGGAGCCAGAAGCTCTAGGCTTCGGTATGGGTTCGTCATGGAAAATATCCTTATCGTCGTCGAGCAACTTTGCGAATGATACCGCTTTCGGGTATCGTGTCCCCCATGAAACCACGGAGAAAACAGCGCGAAGCACGCGCACACGCAGGGCTGTGGACCGTACTCGTCGTCACGGTGGGTATCGGAGCGGCCTTATTCGGTTGCTATCAGGGCGGAATGGCGCTTGTCGACGAATGGTGCAAAGACCTTCCCGACGTGCGCGACACCGACGCGTACAACCTCGCAGAAAAGTCGACCATCTACGCCAACGATTACGACGAAACGAGCGGAACCGGCACCGTGCTGGCCGAGCTCTATCTCGAGAAGCGCGAACCCGTCGAGCTCGACCAGGTAAGCAGATACGTGCTCGAAGGAACGGTCGCAACCGAGGACGTCAGGTTCTATCAGCACAACGGCGTCGATCTGCAGGGCATCGTGCGCGCCCTCTTCGTCAATCTCACCGGCGGTCAAGAAGGCGCGTCGACGATCACCCAACAATACGTGCGCAACACCCTCATTGCCGACGAGATGACCGACATCTCCCTGAAGCGCAAAGTGCGCGAGATGGAGCTCGCCATCGAGCTGGAGAAAATCTACACCAAAGACGAAATCCTGATGATGTATCTCAACACCATCAACTACGGCGACGGATGCTACGGCATTCAAGCGGCCGCCGAGCATTACTACTCCGTCAATGCCGCCGATTTGACCATCGCGCAAGCCGCCACCCTTATCGGCATTCCCAATTCCCCGACGATGTACAACCCCGTGGTCAATCCCGAAGCCTCGATCGAACGACGCAATCTCGTCCTTTCGCGCATGCTTTCCAACGGCGTCATCACGCAAGACGAATACAACGCGGCGAAGGCGGAAGAACTCGCCCTTCACGTGAAAGCCGAGGACGGCCAAAACGGCATCTACGAATACCCCTGGTTCACGACGTGGGTGCGCGACCTTCTGCTCGCTGAGAACAATCCGTACGACTTCACCACCGATAAGCTTTTCAAAGGCGGATACACTATTGTGACCAGCATCGATCCCAAGATGCAGCAATACGCCGAAGAAGCCGTGGCGAAGCAGTACGAAAACGGACGCCTGGCGGATAGCCGCCAAGAGTTCGCCCTGACGCTCATCGACCCTGCAACGGGCTTCGTGAAAGCCATGATCGGCGGCAAGGATTACTGGAACGGAGACCAGTTCAACATTGCCACCAGTGTGAACGGACGGCCGGTCGGATCGACGTTCAAAACCTTCACGTTGACCGACGCCATCGAGAAGGGAATCAGCCCCTCCACCATGATGAACTGCGACGGACCCGTAAAGGTGTCCAGCGGCGGTGGAAGCTCCCATTCCATTTACAACTACGGCCAAACCGATTATGGAACGATGTCCATCGCCGACATGACCGCCGTCTCGTCGAATACCGGCTATGTGCGCCTCTCTTTCACCGATTCCGAGAAAAGCGGCGTTACCCCGGCTTCCATCAACGACGTCGCCGCACGGCTCGGCCTGAACAAGGCGAATCTGAAGCAGAACGTTCCGACGACGACGCTCGGCGTTGAAAACGCCAATACCACCGAGATGGCGGCGGCCTACGCCGCTTTCGCGAACGGAGGCGCCTATCACGAGCCCACCCCGATCGTCGAAATCATCGACCGCGACGGCGAAACCATCGTGGATAAATCGGCGGGTTCGCAAGCAAAGCAGGTCTTGGACCCCTCCACCGCCTATGCCGTGACGCAAGTCCTCGAAGGAGTCGTCGAGAAACCCTTCGGCACCGCCACCGACGCGCGCCTCGCATCGGGACAGGCCGCGGCAGGCAAGACGGGCACGACGGATGACTGGCATGACCTGTGGTTCGTCGGCTATACCCCCCAGCTTTCATGCGCCGTGTGGACGGGCGACAGGTCGAACCAGGCCGAGCTCTATACGAGCCCCTGGAATCAGCTCATCTGGAAAGACCTGATGACGCGATGCCTGGAAGGAACGCCCGTCAAGGAATTCGCCAAAGCGCCCGCTCCCGTGTACAACAGCTCTTACCAAGGGTCGTACGGGTCGAAAGAATCCGATGAAGACGACGAGAAGG
>JAUNDR010000071.1 GCA_030525985.1 Slackia sp.
GTTGGGACGACGCGCCGAATGCCGCAAGCGTTTCCGCGGGCATGGGCGTATGCGAAAAATAGGCGAGATAGCGCTCGGAAAGATCGATGTAGCTCGAAGCGGCGGGGTCGGCCGATGCCGCGCCCTGCATGATGAGATTGCTCTCGAGCGCAGAGAGCGTGGAAAACGCCCAGCACGACCCCCAAGGGTTCTGATTCTTGACAGGAGTGACATAGCTTACGCCGTCGACGTCGCGCAAGTCGAAGCGCGATGGCAGCGACGAGGCATCGAGCATCGACGTGCCCCCGAGGGCTTCGTATAGGGGGCGCCGAGAGCCGAGACCGACCCTGTGGGGGCAAGCGTATCGAGCCCGACGCCTTCGGGCAGATAAAGCGATTCGCGCAAGCCGGCGAAATCATCGTCCGCCTGAGCGGCGGCGGGCATAAGCGGCAAGGCGATCAAAGCCGCCGCAATCAACAAAGCACATCGCGACGCAGCGCCCGCGATGCCGAATATCTTCCCTCGTCTCACTTCATAACGCCTTTCGTCGTGGAATCGCAGAAAACGATACCCGACTTGGACGGCGAAAAACAGGATTTTATTTTCAGTTTCAAGCAACAACGCGCTTGCGATGGAAGAGAAACGACGCGAGAGCGCGAGCATCGTCCGCCGAGCCTATCTTGCCGGCTTAGTCCGAATGGTTCGATAAAGCACATTGGACTCAGCGTGGCCCGCGACATCACCGAGGCGCGCAGCGTGGAACGTCTATGCACAAAAAGACACGGACCGCAAAGGGTCCGTGTCGTGTTCTCCTGGTGTCGGAGGCGGGATTTGAACCCGCACACCCGGTAAATGGGCACTAGCACCTCAAGCTAGCGTGTCTGCCGTTCCACCACTCCGACGTGTCAGCCGCATCGGCTGCGAGAAAGTATTTTCTTCGAAGAGCGCCGAAAACGCAAGAAGAAATTTCAAAAAATTTATGCTGCGATGGAACCTTGCGGATAAATCACCATGAGGACCAGCAAAGACAGCATGAACACCACGGCGAAGATGATCGTGATTCGATCGAGATTCTTCTCGATGATGTTGGTGCCGGTCTGTGTGGAGTACAGCGAGCTGGCGATCATGTCGGATACGCCCGTTCCCTTGCCGGAATGCAGCAGAACGAACACGATAAGACCGATGCCCGAAAGGGCCCATACGACGAGAACAGCGATGAGCAACGGATTCACGTTACTTCTCCTTACGATTTCTTATGATGCAAATATACAAGCCATGAATTATAGTCGCTCGCCTCGTCTTTCCGCAAGCAAATCGCATAAAAAGAAAAGCGCATCGCGGTATCCGCGGATGCCGCGACCCGTGATCGTCGTTTGCGCCGCCGCCCTGATGTAAGACGTTTGGCGAAAGTCCTCGCGTTTTTCCACCGCCGAAATATGCACCTCCACGAATGGAATGCCGACGGCCTTGAGCGCGTCGAGAATGGCGACCGACGTGTGCGTATAGGCGGCAGGATTGATCACGATTCCGTCGTAAACGCCGTACGCCTGCTGAATCGCATCGACTAAATCCCCCTCGTGATTGCTTTGATAGCACGTTGCCCGAAAGCCCCGCTCCTGCGCGCTTTCGTTCACCAAATCGAGCAAAGCCCCGTAATCCTCCCGGCCATAGATGTCGGGTTCGCGCAACCCGAGCATATTGATATTAGGCCCGTTTATCACAAGCAGGTTCAGATCGCTGCGGGCATGAAGCCCTCCGCACGCGCCGCCGCAATCGCCGCATACGTCCGTTTTCATCGCCTTTCCCCGTTTCCCTCGATACGAAGCGCCGCCACGATGCGATCGACCGCTTCTTCGGGAGATGCATCGTTTTCCACGGCGACATCCGCCCATGCCTCATACGACCGACGCCGCTCTTTCTCAAGCGTCGCGATGCCCTTCGCGATGCTCATAGGACGCCCGTCCGATACGAGCAGCTCGATCGGGCGGCGCAGCAAAACGATCGTCGCATTTTGGTGAAGCAAGTCGTAGTTGCACGGCTGCGTGACCACGCCGCCGCCGCAGGCGACAACCAGCCCCGATTCTTTGCAGACATCGCCCGTCACAGCGGTTTCGATACGACGAAACGCCTCTTCCCCGTCGTCGGCGAAAATCGCGGGAATGGACTTGCCCGCCGCCGCAGGGATGCGTTCGTCGATATCGACGAACGTGCGGCCGAGCCTTTCGGCCAGCAAGGCGCCGATGGTGCTCTTGCCGCTGCTCGGCATGCCGATCAAGACGATGTTTCCCCTATCGCTTGACACACGCTCGATAACGGCGCGCATCACGTCGTCATCGATATGCGTATCGCGGAAAATCTCGCTTGCACGCTTGGCCTGGGCGACCAGCATGGGCAAACCGTCGATAAAAGGGATGCCGCATTTTTCCGCCTGCAAAAGAATGCCCGTGCGTGCCGGGTTGTATACCACGTCGAGCACGGCGACAAGACCGTCGCGATGGCCCTCGCGCGTCTCTCCCGTGCTGCAGAACGGCTCGAGGTCGATAAGCGATGCGGGACAATCGGGATACATGCCGACGGGGGTCGCGTTCACGATGATATCGGCGTCGTAATGGTTTCGAACGGCATCCAACCCTGCGCCCGGCATATTGCGCGAAACCACCGCCACCTCGCGAGCGCCTCGATCCTTCAGCACCGCACATACCGTCTTCGACGCGCCGCCCGCGCCGAGCACGAGCGCCTTTTTGCCCTCGACGGCGACGTTCGCGTAATCAATCATGAAGGAAAACCCGTAGTAATCGGTATTGTCGCCGTACAGCGTGCCGTCTTCGCGCCGCACGATGGTGTTGACGCATCCGATGCCGCGCGCCGCATCGGAGAGCTCGTCGCAGAGCGGCATAACCGTCTCTTTATAAGGAACGGTCACGTTCAAACCCGCGAATGCGCCGCTCGAAACGAAATCACGCACATCTTCGGGCTCGACTTCGAAGAGCCGATATTCTCCCGTTTCGAAAAGCTCATGGATTTTAGGAGAGTAGCTATGGGCGAGCTTTCTGCCCAGCAAGCCGTACACCGGCTCGCGCGATGCGGACAAGGTACCTTTCCGCCCGCTCCTCGAAAGCCCGCCATCGCAACACTCGGGCAGGGCGGGCGCATGTTCGATCACGGCAGCCGCACGACGATCGACGGCGTGGCCATCGAGCAGTCGATGCTGGTATTCCCTGCTCATTTCCATAATGAGACCGAAAAGCGGCGGCATGAACGATTTGAAGTCATCGGATGCCGCCCGCGTGACCGCGTCAATCCGAGCCGCTTCGCGCTCACGATCGAGCACGGGTTTTCCCGTGGAGCGCTTATAAGCCGCCACATCCGCCGCGATGCGCATGCGACGCTCGAAGAGCTCGACTATCTCGGCATCGATCCCGTCGATGCGCGAACGCAGAACGGCCAGGTCGATCCGTCCTTCGCCGACCGGAGCGCCGCCATCGCACGACGCATCGCTCTTTCGGGGCGCAGCATGCTTCATCGGTCCATCCTCGCTTCCAACATCGCATCATAAACGGCAATGGCGCAGGCGGCCTCCACTGCAGGCACCGCACGCACCGCCACGCAAGGGTCGTGACGCCCCTCGAGAGCAAGGCAGACGTCGGCCATCTCTTCCAAATCCACGCTGTCTTGCTCGATGAAAATCGAAGAGGTGGGCTTGAACGCCGCGCGCACCACGACGGGCTCTCCCGTGGAGATGCCGCCCAGGATGCCGCCAGCATTGTTCGACGCGAACGCGACGCGGCCATCGCGTATGCGATAGGGGTCGTTATGGGCCGACCCGCGCATATCCGCCGCCGCGAAGCCGCGGCCGAATTCAACGCCTTTGACGGCGGGAATGCCGAATATGATGCGCGCAATGGCGTTTTCAAGCCCGTCGAACAAAGGCGCGCCGATGCCGACCGGCAGTCCCGTCACGGCGCATTCCACCACGCCGCCCACGCTATCGCCCCAGGCGCGCGCCTCTTCTATCGCCTGCCGCATACGCGCCCCGGCCGCGTCGTCGACGACCGGAAAGGCTTTATTACCGGGCGCAAGAACGTCGTCGGAAGACAGGTCCTCCAAGGGCCATGCCGCATCGTCGATGCCGGCGATGCGCACCACATGCGCACCCACCGCGATGCCCTCTTCGGCAAGAAGCTGCTTGGCGATGCCGCCCGCGATGCACAAGGGCGCGGTGAGGCGGCCCGAGAAATGCCCGCCGCCCGCGACGTCCTGCGCACCGCCGAATTTCACGTCCGCCACATAATCGGCATGGCCCGGACGCGGCACGCGGCGCAGCGTCTTGTAATCGGAGCTTCTGGCTCCGGTGTTGCGGATCAGCGCGGCGAACGGAGCGCCGCACGCGACGCCGTCGACCAGGCCGCTCAAGATTTCCGGGATATCGGCTTCCTTGCGCGACGTCGACCACGAAAGGCCGCTTGGCGCCCGCCGTGCGAGAAACGCCTGCAATTCCTGCAAATCGATACGCTTTCCCGCAGGAACCCCCTCTATCACGCAGCCGATGCCCGCAGAATGGCTCTGACCGAAAATCGTCACGCGGAAATGCTCTCCGACGCAAGAGGCCACAGCTCCCCCTTTCCGAAATCTTTCGAAGCGTCAGCGGAGATACCCGCCGTCGCATGCCTGCTCGACAAGACGTGCGAAATCGTCCCAATCCATCGTGGCCGTCTCGACGGCGCCGATGCCGCGCATGAGCACGACATCTATCTCCGCCCCATGGCGTTTCTTATCGGCACGCGCCGCCTCGAACAAGCAACGGGCGTCGAAAGAAGAAGCGGCGGGAAGTCCGCAGGCGGCAAGAATCGAAGAAACGCGCTCGGCATCCTCCCGAGCGCACAGGCCCCGCTTGGCGCAGGCATTCGCCATGAGCGCCATGCCCGCCGCAACGGCATGTCCGTGGGCGATGCGGAAGTCGGAGGCGCGCTCGATCGCATGGCCGATCGTATGGCCGAAATTAAGCGTCCGGCGAAGACCGCCCTCATGCTCGTCGAGCTGCACGATATCGCGCTTGATTTCCACGCAACGCGCAATCGTCTCGCCCAAGCGATCGTCTCCCGGCGTCAGAGGGTCTTCGAGCAGGGAGAGCAGGTCGGCATCGGCGATGACGCCGTATTTGATGATTTCCGCGCATCCGTCGGTGAAAAAATATCCGGGAAGCGTGGCGAGCAGCGTCGTATCGATAAGAACCGCCGACGGCTGGAAAAATGCCCCGACGAGATTTTTGCCCTGCGGCAGATCGACCGCCGTCTTGCCGCCGACCGACGAATCGACGCAGGCGAGAAGCGAGGTGGGAACCTGGATGCAGCGGCACCCGCGCATATAGGTCGCCGCCGCGAAACCCGCCATATCGCCTACCACGCCGCCGCCGAGCGCCACGACGATCGACGAGCGCGTGACGCCCGCCGCCGCCATCGCCGCCAGACATTCGCCGTAGGTCGCAAGCGTTTTCGAGCGCTCTCCTGCCGGAAAAACGAACTGCGCCGCGGCGAATCCCGCACGCGCGAGCGAGTCTTTCACCCGGCCCAGATAAAGCGGCGCCACATTGCTATCGCTTACGACGAACGCCATATCCCCCGCAAGAGTCGAAGCGATCGCGCCGACCGAATCTATCGGGCATTCGTCGACCAGCACGTCGTAATCGCGCGACGCACGCACCTCGATGACGCTCATCGACCCGTCGCCGTCGCTTCGACGCATACTCCGCCGAAATCGAGTTCCGACTCGAAAACTTCGGCGCAAATCCTTTCGCACACGGCAAAGGTCACAACAGAGCCTTTCGAACAAAGCGGCTGCCCCGGATGCGATCCGGCACAGCCGCGGGGACGAACCATTTCACGAAGCCGCACGAGCGTCGCCGCCCGGAACACATCCGACCGGCGAAGCTTTGCCGCACGAAACGTCATCGAACGCGCAGCAGGCTTTGCCCGGTCATTTCCTCGGGAATATCGGACCCGATGGCGGCAAGCAGCGTCGGGGCGATGTCGCACAGCGCCGCCGCACGCTCCAAAGCGCATCCGAGCGTCCTATCCTCCTTGTCGTCGACGAGGATGAGGGGCACGGGCGCCGTCGTGTGCGCCGTATACGGACCGCCGTCGGCATCGAGCATCCTGTCGGCGTTGCCATGATCGGCCGTTATCAAGGCGAAACCGCCCTTGGCGCGAATAGCCTCGACGACCTTTCCCACGCCAGCATCGACCGCCTCGACCGCGGCGATGGCGGCAGGGATATCCCCCGTATGCCCCACCATATCGCAATTCGCGAAATTGACGATGTAGACGTCCGCCTCATCCGCTGCGATGGCGGCGGCAAGCGTGTCTGCCACCTCGGGCTCACTCATCTCGGGCTGCAAATCGTAGGTGGCCACTTTCGGGCTTGCCACCAAAACGCGACGCTCGCCTTCCTTTTCCGCCTCGATGC
>JAUNDR010000011.1:0-24477 GCA_030525985.1 Slackia sp.
CACGCTTCTTGGACAGGATCAGACGACCGTCTTTATCTTCCTTCTGCAGGACGAGGGCCTCGATTTCGTCGCCGAGGGCAACGATATCGGAGGGATCGGCATCCTTGCGGATGGAGAGCTCGCGGGAAGGAATGACGCCTTCGCTCTTGAACCCGATGTCGAGCAGAACCTCGTCATGCTCGAGCTTCACGACGGTGCCCTTGACCAGATCGCCTTCGTCGAAGTCGGTCAGGGTGCCATCGATCATCTCGTTCATCAGGTCGTCGGAGATGTCCTCGAAGTCGATGACGGACGTGTTCTTGATTTCGGTCAAAACGGACCCCTTTCAAGCACGGGGACCCTTCGTCATGGTGGTTAATTCAACATGTCTCGGGGGCCTACAGTTATCTACCCGCTCGCGGATTCGAGACGGGGCCATCGGCCGTCGCCGACAAGCCGTTGCATTGTAACACAGGGCCCCTTGCGGTCCCGTGAAAAACCTTGCTCGAAAAGGGACGTTCCATGCTTTTTGCAATAATTAAACCGAAATGATCGAATGATAATTCAATGCAAAAGATGCCATGCATTCGAGGGGCGAAACACCCCGGAGTGTCCCATGCCGTAAATTCTCAGCGAACGGCTTAATAACGTGCAATGAGCGAGTTCATTACTTGGATAAATGGCAGGTATTGCATTCATACACGCCCGCATGGTGGCAATTGAGACATGATTCGGCAGCGACCTGCTGAACCGAATCTTGAGAATGCAGCTTATGGCATGTCGAACACGTAATTGCAGCATTGGTATGCTCTTCGTTTTCGGGAATGTCATGGGGATTGACAATCAAGCCATTTTTGTCCGTCAAAGCTGTACTCGAAGCCGTCTTCTCAAGCACGTCTTCCGGGGAGTGACATTCAGTACAAGCCTCCTGGGAAACCTCCGTCTCCTTCAGCGTGGAACGTTTCTTCTTATCGCCCATCATTACCCCATCGTGAGCTTTCTCAAGCCCCTGTTCGTCATCATGACAAGAAAAGCAATCATTCTCCAAGTCGGGATGTTGCGATGCAGAACATGCCTGATCGCCAAAGGATTCAACAACATCGTCATGACATACCTTGCAGTCGCTGTCGGACGACCACACAAAAGCGGTCCCGTCTTGGGAAGAAGCGTCGTCTTGCGTGTTTTCCTCAGCAACCGTTGGAGCGCAAGAGCAGATTCCCAACGCCATAAAAGCCATCGCAATCCAAGCAAGCGCGACGGCCCTTTTCCTCTTATCAGTTTCCATGGCACACCTTTTTCGCTTACCCACCCTGTATTACAACAACGTAAAAAATGGGCTGTAAAAGATTCGGCGGCCAGCAAGGAGGGGATATGCCGGCCGCCTTATGTGAAAATAGATTTGCTTACGCGTCCCACGCCTCAAGTGCTGCGACGCCTTTCCCTGCAATACGACCCGTCGAAACAGCCTCACTGCAGTTGCCGCCGCCGTTGTACATATACCCATAAATAGACCCGAACTCCCCCGCAGAGAACAAGCGGGGAATGGGGGTTCCCTTCAAATCAAGGACCTGGCTTTTGCCATCACGCTTTGCGCCGCCCTGACTATTCAAAATGCCAAGAGCAATCTCTATCCCGTAGAAAGGACCCTCTATCTTTTCAAGAGGGAAAGCGGGAATAGCCAGAGACTCAGTTCCGTGCTCGTCACCGGCAATAGCGTCGGTACCTTCAGCAGCGTTGAACAAATTGCTCGCATACACATCTGTTCCGCGATCAAACTCATCGGGTTCGCCTGCATCGATAGCGTTGTTGTATTTCTCCACAGTCGCCGCTAGCTTTTCCGGATTCAAGCCTAGCTTTTCCGCAAGCTCTTCTATGGTGTCGGCCTTAAACATCAGCCCCGCATCAATCATCTCCTGATTGGTCTTGCACCCTCGCTCCATAATAACGGGCCACGACATGTAGTTGATGGCGCCCAACAGCTCATTCGATCCACTTTTCGCACCAAGAATCATGTACGAAGGGCTAGGAACCGTAAGCAGGGGCCAGATTCCACGCTCTTTTTGCTTACCGTGGCGCTGGATACTCCGCTTTTCCTCGTACATGAACCTGTCACATTCGCCGTTCACATACAGATAATCGACGCCCGTTGGATAATAAATCTGACAGATATTCGAATCGTCGGGAATAGTACGAATACACGTACTCGCAGCCGCATAACTGTTCATATGCCAAAGATCGGCACCGATCTGCTGGGCCATCTTTACGCCGTCACCGACATTGTAAGGAGACCCCAATGCATAACTCTTTGGACATCCCATACTGGCAGAATACTGCTGCATCATATCGGGATTAGCAGAGAATCCACCACATGCAAGCACGACGCCCTTTCGCGCCTTGACAGTCTTCTCGCCCGCCACAACTCCGTAGACCTCTTTTGTCTCGTAATTGTAGACAAGCTCTGTAGCGCGCATCTCATACATCACTTCAACGCCAAGCTCTTCAGCCTTATCAAACAGGGGAATCCAGAGCGAAGATTTACCGCAAATGCCGTCGACGTAGTAAGTTTCAATACTTTCCCCTCCAGGAATCCCTGGGAACTCAGGGCGACCCGCAGTCGCATCGCCCAATTCGAATTCGAGGTCTTGCGTTAACCAATCATAGTTGGCAACAACGCCTTCGGCCCATGCCTCCATGTATTCCGGCTCGCATTCGTATGGGCCATTAAGGTTCGTCTGATATTCGATAGCACCCTCGATATCGTCGGGAATCATAAGCATATCACCCGATACGCGCGTCGTTCCGCCAGCATCTTCTTCGGGAGCGGCTTCGAGAGCGAGCACGTGCTCAACTCCGTCCATTTTAGCCGCAATAGCCGCAGAGAGCCCAGCGGCCCCAAGACCAACAACCACCACATCCGCCTCAACATCCCATGATTCGGGAATGTTGCCACACGGTTTAGCTGGCTCCTGGGAGCATCCGGCAAGTCCTGCCGCCGCAGCAAATCCAGCAGCCGCAACGACCGCCCCGCCTTTCAGAAAGCCACGACGAGAAACATCTCCTGAATTCATTTTCTCTTCCACAATTCCCCCTTTCCTCCAAAAAACGCCATTGGGCGCTTGTCGAATTACACGCTAAGCAAAAGCTCTTCTGAAAGGAAATGACGCTATTGGACTGCTTTATTCAAAAATGGAATATCGCCAGTTAAATTAGTATTTTCTCCTTATTCCATTCAGGAATGAGAATGCCTCGCAACGGAATAAGCAACGTCTTTAGCAGAGACTCGATATGCAAATGCCAGCGATAGAATTAAGGAAGGGGGCTAAAGAGGCATCGGCAGACATCCGCAATCTGCTTGTGCCACAAACGCATGAAACCCACGCATCAGGTAATATGGAGGGAGTATTACCATGGATTTTTCCCGTTGCAAAGAGCTTGTCGCGCTCGCCGACAAGCTCAATTTCAGCAAAGCCGCCGAAGAGCTTTTCGTAACACAGTCCACTTTGAGCAAGCATGTAGCTTCGGCAGAAAGAGAAGTCGGATTTCGTATTTTCGAACGCAACACCGTTCGAGTCGAACTCACGGAAAGCGGGAGCGCATTCATCAAAGAGGCCCGAGAAGCTATTGCACATTATGAAGCAGGCGTTTCGGAAGGCCTTGCGGCATGTTGCAGCGTAGAAACAACAATTAGAATAATCGGGCCGCTCATGAATCCGACAGCGATAGCCCTTGTTAGTGCTTCCCTAGCACGTTTTTCGTCAATGCCAAACGGATGCGGCACCAAAATAAGCATTGTCGACACCGGCGTACGGGACTGCTGCGAAAAAATACTCGATGAGCAGGCGGATATAGCCATTGCTTTTCGTTACAAAAACGATCCCGACGGGCTTTTGTATAAACATCTTTTTACCATCCCATTCGGCATTGCTTGTCACAGCAGCAATCCGCTTGCGTCAAAAAGCCCCCTTCGATTTCGAGATCTAGCGAATTCGCATATTGTCACGTATCCCGAAGAAGGCCGCAGGCGGTATCACGAGTTTGTCGAAACCGTTTGCTCAAAACATTCCATTCACCCCGACGTAAGCAAAACGGACGAGGGATTTTGCCTCATCAACTCAAAAGACGACATCATATTCGGCGTCTTCTACCCAGACTACACTCGATTCGGACCAGACTTCGTCGCGCGCAAGCTCGATGACATCAGCGATGAATTCGAAGTATGCGTAGTTATAAGAAAAAATGAATCGCGTGATGCCGTTCTCGACCTTTTTGCGTGCTTCGAGTCGCATCGCGACACAAAACGAACCGTATCCGCATCTGACAAAAACCCTCAAACACCATCTACCGGCGACCAACACAAATAGCATCAGAAGCTAGAGTGCAAGAAATGAGATGAATACTACTTGCACGTTACCGAATCACGCCATCCCTTTGATATCCTTTATTGACCCATTTAGCCACGTACAAGGAAACCTCATGGATGCCCTGATTTCCCAGCTTATCAATGTGATGTCCCAGGAATGGGTGCACGATATCTTTTGGACCGTCGTTTTGGCGAGCGTGACGCTTGCCGTGTCCAACGTCGTGGTGAAAGGCCTGCGCGCGCTGCTCAACCGCGACAGCAACCCGCTGCCTTCGTCGAGCATCATCGTCAACATCGCGCGCGCCGTCATCTGGATCATCGGCGGCAGCATCATCTTGGATTCGTGCTTCGGCATCAATCCCAACGCGCTGATCACCGCCCTGGGCGTCGGCGGTATCGCCATCTCCCTGGGCTTTCAGGACACGCTTTCCAACCTCATCGGCGGCATCCAGGTCACCTTCATGGGCATCGTGCGCCCGGGCGACAACATCGATGTCGGCGGCGATGCAGGCGTGGTGGAAGACGTCACCTGGCGCCACACCACCATCACCAATGCACGCGGCGAGCGCGTGATCATCCCCAACTCGGTCATATCGAAGACAGCGCTCGTGCACCTTCCGCCCGTCAGCCAGATCGCGGTTCCGTTCGCCGTGACCGACGACTCCCGCCCCATGGATGACATCGCCGCAGAGCTCGCCCGCGTCGCCAAGGCGGCGGCCGAAGAGATATCGCACGTCACGCAGGACCCGAAGGTCTTTTTCAACGAAGTCACGGAATACGGGTTCCGCGGCAAGATCATCATGCGCATCGAAGACGACGCGAAGGCGGGATCGGCCCTCGACGCCGTCGTGCGTGCAATCGCTCCCCTGACGCGCTAGGCGCACGCCGCAATATCGGCGGCGGCAATGCGGCGATGGATGCCGCTCACACGGCAGTACGCCTGGGGACAGAAAGCGTAAGCGTGGTACACCGCCGCCGCATCGCCGTCCTATTCGGACATCCTGTATCCGATGCCCACATGCGTCTGAATGTATTTCGGATGCGACGGATCGGCCTCTATTTTCTTGCGCAGCGTGGCCATGAACACGCGCAGGCTCGCCATGTCGGAAGCAAGCGCGCTGCCCCACACTTCTTTAAGGATGTAATTGTGCGTGAGCACCTTGCCGGCGTTGCGCGCCAGCACGCAGAGCAGCTTGTATTCCATCGGCGTCAGATGCGCCTCTTCGCCGTCGACCACCACGCGCGCGGCGGCATAATCGATATGCAGGCCGCCGTTGTCGTAGACGCTCGATGCATGCGCGACGGCGCCGGTCTCCCCTCGCTGCACGCGGCGCAAGGCGACGCGGATACGCGCCAGCAATTCGTCGACCGAGAAAGGCTTCACGATGTAGTCGTCGGCACCCGCGTCAAGCGCGGCCACTTTGTCGGCGTCTTCCAACCGGGCCGATACCACGAGAATGGCGACCTGCGACCACGAACGGATTTTCCCGATAACCTCCGCGCCGTCCATGTCGGGCAGGCCCAGGTCCAAAATGACGAGATCGGGGTTCATCGAAGCGGCCGCCATGAGGCCCGCCGCTCCACGGTCGGCGGATTCGACGCGATAGCCCTGCAGATCGAGCGTCATCGAAATCAGATTGCGCACGGCAGGGTCGTCTTCCACCACCAGGATGGAAAAGCGTCCGTTATCCGATGCAGGGGCCATGCGAATCTCCTCTTCTTTTCCGGCGGGCGCTCACGCGCGAACGGCCGAATCGTACAGCATGCGCGAAGCGGACGAAGACGCGCTACAGCGCATCGGGCATAGCGGGCATGCCCGCGATATCCGTCGCAGGCAGCGTGAACCAGAACACGCAGCCGTGCGGATGCGCATCGCGCACGCCGATACCGCCGCCGTGGGCCTCGACGATCGACTTGCACAACGCAAGCCCCAAACCCATACCGCGACGGTGATCGCCCCGCTCGCGCGACCCATTGTAAAACATATCGAAGATACGCCCCTTCTCCGCATCGGGAATGCCGGGACCGTCGTCGGCGACATCCACTCGCACGCGCGAACCGTGCTTGTGCACCGAAACCGCGATGGTCGACCCCGCAGGCGTGTAGTTCACCGCATTGCCGATGAGATTGACGAGTACCTGAACCATCAAAGCAGCATCCATCTCGGCCAAAAGCGGATCGGTTCCGCAATCGATCGATATCGCGTGGCCCTGCGCATGACGCTCGCAGTGGCGCACGGCCTCTTCCACGACGTCGGAAACCACCTCGGGCTGGATATGCAGGTCGAGCCTGCCTTCTTCGGCGCGCGTGACCGCCAGAAGGTTTTCGACCAGATCGACCAGCCACAGCGAGTCGTCCCTGATGTCGCGATAAAGGCGCAACGCCAGATCGCCGTCGAGGCGCCCCTTGCTCTCGAGCAGCACTTCGGCATTGCCCGAAATGCTCGTCAGCGGCGTGCGCAGATCGTGGCTGACCGAGCGCAGGAGATTCGATCGTAACGATTCGGTTTCCGCCTTCACCTTCATGGCCTGCGTCTCCTGGAACAGCCTGATGCGCTCCATCGTTTGGCCGGTCTCCTCCAGAATGGCCACGAGCAGGTTCTTCTCGAACGGCTCGATCCCCTCTTCCGACGCGATCGCGACGGCGGCCACGCCATGGACGCGGTCTTTGCCATGAATGGGCAGGTACAAGCACGCCGAATCGGCAAGGGTATCGGTGGTAGCGCCCGCCCGCTCGTCGTTGACCGCCACCCATGCGGCCACCGCCCGCTCGCGCTCGCTCGCCATATCGGACAGCACGCCGTCCCGACCGTTCGCAAGCGCGCGTCCGAACAGCACGGGATCGCCCAGACGGGCCTGGGCATCGACGTCATACATCGCAACCGGCTGCTCGACAAGCTTCGTCGTCTGATCGGCGGCGATGGCCAGGCATTGCTCAACGGCGGTCGCACGGCGCAGGCGGCGGCTCGTGTCGATCAGAACCTCGGTTCGATACGCGCGGCGCGCGGCGGCGGCGGCCTGCGTTTTCATGCGCACGGTCAGAAGCGACATCACGAAGCCGCCCAGGGCGAGACAGGCGAAAATCAGCGGATAGCTCAATCCGTTCGCCATGAACGTGAAGCGCGGATACGTGAAGAAGAAATTGTAGGCGAACATCCCCATCAGCGCGGCGACCAGGCTGTAGGTGACCGTGTTCGCGAAACGCGCCACCACGAGGATCGAAAGCAAGAACAGCATCGGCACCACGGAGCCTGCGAATCCCGTCTGGAAAAGCAACGCGCCCGCCACGCATGAAAGCACCGTAGCGCCCACGGCAAGCCACACGTCGCGCAAGGAAAAGCTCGCGATCGGCGAATGCGCCGACGCCGCCACCTTGCGCGAAGCGTCGCGCTCGGGAACGACCGACACCGTGAGCCCCGGCGCAAGACGCATCAGCCGCGCGGCGAAGGTCTCGCCGAGGCCGAACATGCGCCGCGCATTGCCCGCCGACCCCATGACCACGCGTTCGATGCCTGCGGCAGGCGCATATTGGGCGATTTGAGCGGCGGAATCATCGCCTTGCACGGCAACCACATGCGCGCCGAGCTCTTCCGCAAGCGCGACATTCGCACGCACGCGACGCTCCTCCTCTTCGCCGAGCGGGCGCCGCTCGCCCGTCGGCTCCACCACCAAAGCCGTCAGATTCCCGTGATAAGCCTCGGCCATATTCGCCGCCGCGCGGATCGCGCGCACGTCGCCCGGGCGGTCGCTGATGAAAAGCAGCACGTCTTCGCCCGCCCCGCACGACTTCTCGCCGACGGCAAGGCCCGCCGCCCGGGGATTGCGGTTCAAACGATCGGCGCAACGGCGCAGGGCTATCTCGCGCAACGCCGCAAGGTTTTTCCTCGTGAAGAAGTTCGAAAGGGCGCGCGCCGCCGCATCGCTTCGATAAACCTTGCCCGCATGCAGGCGCTCGATCAAATCGTCCGGCTCGATGTCGATCAGCTCGACCGACGCCGCCTGATCGAAGATGCGGTCGGGCACGCGCTCGCGCACCGGCACGTTCGTGATGGCGGCCACCTTGTCGTTGAGGCTTTCGAGATGCTGCACGTTCATCGTCGTGTAGACGTCGATGCCCGCGCGCAGCAGCTCTTCGACATCTTGATAGCGCTTCTTGTGGCGGCATTCGTCGGCATTAGTGTGGGCGAGCTCGTCGACGACGACGATCTGCGGATGCCTGGCAAGGGCGGCGTCGAGGTCGAATTCATCCAGCGCGACGCCGCGATGGACCGACTTTTTCACGGCAAGGCATTCGAGCCCTTCGAGCAACGCGAGCGTCGCCGGCCTCTGATGCGGCTCGGCGTAACCCACCGCCACATCGAAACCTTGGGCAAGCGCATCGTGCGCCGCCTCGAGCATGGCGTAGGTCTTGCCCACACCCGCCGCATAGCCGAAAAAAATCTTCAGGCGGCCCGTTGCAGCGCCGTCTTCTTGCTCGTCCTGCTTGATGCGGCGCAACAAATCGTCGGGATTGCGCCTCGAGCCGTCGAATTCCACCTGCCCTCGCTTCCATCGAAAGGCGAACGGGCGAATCCCGCACGGCCGAAGGCCTTTCCTGCAGGATTTTTCCGTTTTCCCATCGCTTCGTGCATCCCTCGCCGCCAAAACCGACATCGCTGGAAACAAATCCCCAGGTCGCGCAAAGCCGTATGCGAGCAAGAAAGCCGAATGGCCGCTTGCAACGGCTCGATTGAATAGGAAAACGGAAAAAATTTACCGTTCGTCGTCTGTTTTCGGAAAATCATACGCCGGACGCCGCCGAAGAGTCGGACGAAGCGGGCAGAAAGAGCGGAAACGAAGCCCGCCCCCTCGTGCAGCCCGTCGCGACGACGCGATATGCCCGCCGCGACGGCATGGCCGGCGCAGCGGCTGCTGCGCCGAATGCCGTCGCGGCGCAGCAGCCTCGAATCGTCCGACCCGTTCAGCGACGAGCGTCCGCTACAAAACGCCGTCGAGCATGAGATTGACCGCAAGCACGTTCACCGCGGCATCGCCGAGCACCCCGAACTGCGGACGCTGCGTGCATTGCCCGATGATCGCGCGGATCTCGTCTTGCGACTTGCCCGTCGTGCGCGCCAAACGCTCTACCTGGTATTCGGCCGCCGCAGGAGAGATATGCGGATCGAAACCCGAACCCGAGCAGGTCACCAGATCGCTCGGCACAGGGGCGTCGCCCTGCTCGGGATGGGCCGCGCGCACCTCTTCGACGCGGTCGGCCACCGCGCGCGCGAACTCGTCGCTTGCGGGGCTGATGTTGCTCGGTCCCGTCCACAGCAACGTCGACCCGTCCTCGCCCGTAAACGTCTCGGCATTGTAATTCTGAACGCGACCCCACATATGGGTATCGTCGCGGTAGGTCTGGCCCACCAGCATGCTGTAGCGATTGCCGTCGGTTCCCTCGACGAAGCTGCCGTTCGCCTGATAGGGAAACGCCACCTGCGCCACGAGCGTCACCGCCGCCGTGTAGACCGCGCCGCACAAAACGGTTGCCAGGGCGAACAATCCCAAGCCGCGCACCCAATTCGCCATGCTTTTCATCATCGGATCCTTTCCGTTTACGCAAGCCCGCATGCAACCAGGGCCACATCGATCGCCTTGATCGCCACGAACGGCAAGACGATGCCGCCGAGGCCGTACACCAGCAGATTGTGCTTGAGCAGCTGCGCGCTCGACACCTCGCGGTACTTCACGCCCTTAAGCGCCAAGGGGATGAGCGCCACGATGATCAGCGCGTTGTAGATGATCGCCGAAAGAATGGCCGATTCGGGGCTTGCCAGCTGCATGACGTTGAGCACGTCGAGCTGCGGATAGAGGCCGACGAACAGCGCCGGAATGATGGCGAAGTATTTCGCCAGGTCGTTGGCGATCGAGAACGTGGTCAGGCTGCCGCGCGTCATGAGCAGCTGCTTGCCGATGCGCACGACGTCGATGAGCTTGGTGGGGTTCGAATCGAGGTCCACCATGTTGCCCGCCTCTTTGGCCGCCTGCGTGCCGGAGTTCATGGCAACCGCCACATCGGCCTGGGCGAGCGCGGGCGCGTCGTTGGTGCCGTCGCCGGTCATGGCGACCATATGGCCCTGCGCCTGGTATTGCCTGATGGCGGCAAGCTTGCTTTCGGGCGTCGCCTCCGCCAAAAAGTCGTCCACGCCCGCTTCGGCAGCGATCGCGGCGGCGGTCATGGGATTGTCGCCCGTGATCATGATGGTTTTGATGCCCATCTTGCGCAGGCTCGCGAAATTCTCCTTGATGCCCTGCTTGACGATGTCCTTCAGATAGACCACGCCGAGAATCGCATGGTCGCGCGCCACAAGCAGAGGCGTGCCGCCCGCGCGTGAAATCTCTTCGACCGCGCGGCGGCAGGCGTCGCTGTAAACCCCGCCATACGATTCCACGTAGGCGCACACCGCATCGGCGGCGCCCTTGCGGATTTCGTGACCTTCGAAATCGACGCCGCTCATGCGCGTCTGGGCGGTGAACGGGATGCTCGTCATGCCCGCGCCCTCCAAATCGCGACCGCGGATGCCGAAGCGCTCCTTCGCAAGCACCACGATCGAACGGCCTTCGGGCGTTTCGTCGGTCAGGCTTGCCAGCTGCGCCGCATCGGCGAGCTCCTCTTCGGTGGCGCCATCCACCGGCACGAAAGCGCATGCCTGGCGATTGCCCAGCGTGATGGTGCCGGTTTTGTCGAGCATGAGGATGTCGACATCGCCTGCGGCCTCCACGGCACGGCCGCTCATGGCAAGCACGTTGGCGCGGTTCAGGCGGCTCATGCCCGCAATGCCGATGGCGGAAAGCAGCGCGCCGATCGTCGTGGGGGCGAGACAGACGAACAGCGCCACGAGATTCGTGATCGTCGTGGGGTCTTTCACGTCGACAAGCGCGGCGCTGAAATCGCTGAACGTGAACAGCGCCATTGTGACCAACAAAAACACGATGGTCAACGCAACGAGCAGGATCTGCAGGGCGATTTCGTTCGGCGTGCGCTTGCGCGCGGCCGCCTCCACCATGGATATCATATGGTCCAAAAAGCTCTTGCCGCGCTCCTGCGTCACACGGATCACGAGCCAGTCGGAAAGCAGCGTGGTGCCGCCCGTCACGCCGGAGCGGTCGCCGCCCGACTCGCGGATGACCGGCGCCGACTCGCCCGTGATGGCGGACTCGTCGACCGACGCCGCGCCCACGATGACCTCGCCGTCGGCGGGAATCTGATCGCCCGCCTGCACGAACACCACGTCTTCGCGGCCCAGTTCGCTCGAGGATATCTCCGTGCATTCGCGCTCATAGAACGCCGCAGGGTCGGCCTCGTGGGTGCCGCGGGCGGTAAGGCAGTCGTTGAGCTTTTTGGCGACGACGTCTTTTTTCGCCGCCCGCAGGCTGTCGGCCTGCGCCTTGCCGCGGCCCTCGGCCAACGATTCGGCGAAGTTGGAGAACAGCACCGTCAGCCACAGAACCGCGGCGATCGCGCAGATATATCCCGGACGCGAATCGGAGATGCCGACAAGGCTCAAGAGGAACAGCCCCGTCGTCAGGATGGCCGAGATATACACCATCAGCATGACGGGATTTTTCGCCTGTTCGCGCGGATGGAGCTTCGAAAACGCTCCCGACACCGCGCGCATCGCCTGCGCGCGGGAGGCATCGGATGTCATGGAATCGGCTTGCACCTTGACCCCATCCTTTCTTCTACAAAACCATCTGGAGCTGTTCGGCCACAGGACCGAGCGCCAACGCGGGGAACATCGACAACGCCGCGATCAAAACGACGATCAAGATCAGCAGGAACACGAACATCGCATTCGACGTGGAAAGCGTTCCCGCGGACGCCGCCACGCGCCGACGCGCGGCAAGGCTTCCGGCCAGGCACAACGCCGCCGCCATGGGAATGAAGCGGTTCGCGAGCATTTCGAGGCCGAGCACCGTGTTGAGAAACGGCGTGTTGCAATTCATGCCCGCGAATGCCGAGCCGTTGTTGCCGCCCGCCGAGGTTGCCGCGTACAGCACTTCGGAAAAGCCATGCGGACCCGCGTTGTTCAGGCTTGCAAACGTCGCCGGGTCGAGACACATCGCCGCCGCGCCGACCAAGATGACCACAGGCGTGCAGATGGCGAGCACCACCGCCATGCGCATCTCTTTCGGCCCGATCTTCTTGCCGAGATATTCGGGCGTGCGGCCCACCATGAGCCCCGCGATGAACACGGTCAGGATGACGAAGCCGATCATGGAGTACAGGCCGCACCCGATGCCGCCGAAGATGATCTCGCCCAGCTGCATGAGCAGCATCGGTACCATGCCGCCCATCGGAGTGAACGAATCATGCATAGAGTTCACCGATCCGTTGGAGGCAGCCGTGGTGAATGCCGCCCACAGCGCCGAGTCGGTCACGCCGAAGCGCGTCTCCTTGCCTTCCATGTTGCCGCCCGATTGGCCGTCTTGCCCCATGTACACCGCGCCGTCTTGCGCAAGCTGCGGCGTGCCCGCCATTTCGAAGAACGCCACCGCGAACAATGCGGCGAGAAAGATGACGAACATGGCCGAGAACACCGCGCGTCCCTGGCGACGGTCGCCCACGAAGCGGCCGAACGAGAATACGAGCGCCACCGGAATGAACAGCAGGCTCACGCATTGCAGCAGATTCGTCAAAGGCGTGGGATTCTCGAACGCGCTCGCGGAATTGACGCCGTTATAGCCGCCTCCGTTGGTGCCGAGCTGCTTGATGGCGACCTGGCTTGCCTGCGGTCCCATGGGAACGGCCATCTCGTCGACCACCTCGACGGCCTCCGGGTCGTCTTGCGCGACGATTTCGCCGTCCTCGGTCACGCCCACCGGTTCGACAAGCTGCGTGGTTTCATACGCGGAAAGGTTCTGCGGCGATCCCTGCGCCACATCCACGATCGCAAGCACGAGCGAAAGCGGCAGAAGGATCCCCAAGACGGCGCGCATGACGTCCGCCCAAAACGAACCCAGCCCCTCGCTTTCCTGCACGACAAGGCCGCGGAACAGCGCGAACAGCACCGCGATACCCACGGCGGGCGTCACGAAGTTCTGCACCGTAAGCCCTATCGCCTGCGAGAAATAGCTCAGCGTGGATTCGCCCGCATACGACTGCCAGTTCGTGTTGCTCACGAAGCTCGCCGCAGTATTGAAGGCGAGATCCCACGAAAGGCCCTCGAAGCCCTGCGGGTTGAAGGGCAGCACGCCCTGCAGCATCAGAATCGCCATCAGGCCCGCAAATGAAACGACGGAGAAGATCAAGGCGACCGCCAGGTACTTCTTCCATCCCATCTGCTCGCCCGAATCGACGCCCAGAAGACGACACGCCGCGCGCTCAACAGGGCCGGTCACGCGGCTGAGAAGATGCTTCTCGCCCGCCATCACCTTGTTGATATAGGCCGAGAAAGGTATCGCGCACGCAATAAGAAAAGCCACGTAAAGGGCATATTCGGCAATTTCATCGATCATCTTTCATCCCCTCCCCGCAACAGCACGTAGAACAGGTAGAGGACTGCGATCGCGCCTATCGCGCCGACGCATCCCGTCACGACTTCCATAGATGATCCGTTCCTTTCCCGAAGCGGCCCCGTCGGCCGCAATGATTCTTTCCTCGATGGCCGCCGAGACGGCCGCATGGCTGCGACCGGATCCGCACGGCGGAAACGAGGAAGCCCTGCCACGGCGAAACACGCCGCGCATCAAGGCGATTCACACGATAGGAAAGTTCGGATTAACGCGATGTTAGGAAGCGCGCCGCACGCATTAAGATTGCGTTAAGACGCGCAAAGGACGGGCGCGCGCAGGCGATGCCCGTCCTCTTCATACATGCACGCGCTCGAGCGCGCTCGTTTCTATGGATATGCAGCCGTCAAACCGCGACGCGGATATGCTCGCTTCGCGTCGGGTCGCAAAACACCTTCATGGCATCGGGGTGCGCCGAGCAGATCAACGTCAGATCGCACGAGCGGGCCAACGCCAGCGCCGCATCGGTGGGCACCGCCTTCGACACCATGATGGGAATGCGAGCACGCACCGCCTTCGAAAGCATATCGACCGGCACCCTTCCGCTCGTGAATACCGTCGTTTCGGCCAGGTCGACCCCCTCGCGCAGCGCGCGGCCGACCGTCTTATCGAACGCGTTGTGGCGCCCCAAATCCTCGCAGGAAAACAGCACGTCGGCCCCGCAGGCGAGATAACAGCTATGCAGCCCGAACGTGCGTTTGTGGCCGGGAGAATCTTGCGCGAAGCGGCGCGCGAGCGCGAAGATGTCGTCTTGCGACCAGGGAATCGGCTTTACGGCGCCCAGGGTTTCCTGCGAGGCGCGGCCATGCAGGCGCCCCGCGAAGCAGGTTCCCACGACGTCGATTCCCTCGGGCAAAGCGATAGCGCGCGATGTCGCGACCGTCACGCACGCACCGCAGGCGTCGACCTCGATGCGCGCGATGTCGTCGACGCCTTCGATCGCACCTTCGGTGAACAGCCTGCCTACGACCAAATCGACGATCGAATCGGGCGTGCAGACGGCGCGCATGGACACAACGCCGTCCACATACACTTCGATCGCATGCTCCACGGGCACCTCCGCCGCCTCCGCCCTGCACAGGCGGCCCTCGTGGGCGCACATGCCCGCCAGCTCGCGCGAAAACGGGCGCGCAGACCCGAAGCGATCGACGATTTCCATCTTCCTACCTGCCCTCCCCCGCGCGAACGGCCGCATCGAGCTTCGCCATGACCACGTCTTCCACCTCATATGAGCAGATGGAGAACATATCGTCGGAAAAAAGCGTCTTGATCGAGCCCCCGCATTCGTCGCATACCGCGATGCGGTGGGCATCATCGCCCGGCATGCTGTAGGCGTGCAGGCTTTCCTGATCGCGCGTGCCGCAGCGGGCACAGCGGATGCGGTCGAATTCCCATGCCGTGCCGCATTGCAGGCAGACGAGCTTTCGCTTGCGCGCCGCAGAAGACCCGCCCGCTCCCACGTGGGCGAGCGCAGGCGCGGCCCCGCAGACGGGGCAATGCAGAGAGCTGGCGGCGGCACCTGCCGCTTCAAGCGCGGAGAACGCCTGCGCCGCCTGATGCTCGATCGACGAGCGCAACGCGAGCGAAAGCAGCGTCGCGCACAAGACGGCATGGCGCTCGCCGACGCCGCAATCCAGCAACGCATCGGCGAAAGCGGCGAGAAACTCCTCGGGGCATGCACCCGCGCGGTCCATTCCTGCTGCCTGAGCGGCGTCGCGAACCGGCGCGGATTCCAAAGCCGCCACGGCCTCTTCAGGATACGCGCCGCTTGTGCGAATGGCGGCGACGAGCGCATCGAATGCCTCGATCAGCTCGTCGAGAGACACGCAAGCGGGCTTCGCGGCGAAAAGCGGCGTACCGTCTTGCGCGGCACGGCACAGCTCTTCGGCGTCAAGCGACCAAACGGATGCACGCGCGCCTTCGCCGCTTCGCGCATCGAGCGTTTGCCACAGCATCCGGAAAAACGCCAGCCTGTCCCGATCGTCCGATGCCAGGGTGTTCTCATACGATTCGATTGCCCGCTCGATCAGCTTCATATTCATACGCGACCGTCCTCGCTTTCTTGTTTCTTTCTCGCACATGAGGTGCTCAAAACGCCTCGCCGCGCAAACCGCGCCAGACACAGGCCTGCGCGGCGAAGCGTTTCGCGCAAGGCGGGCCCGCCGGGCTTCGTCGAACCGGCGGGCCGCGCCCGATTTACTTCCTTACGACGTTTTCGCCGCTCTCAAGCTCTTCGCGCGCCCAATGGCCCCAGTGATACAGGGCGTCGGACTCGGAAACCATGCCGTCGCCGAACATCAGCTTATGCGTGCCGCGATACGGCTGGAAAATGCCCGCACCCAGGAAGATGTGTGCCAAAGCGAACACGCAGATGACCAGAAATCCCAGGTCATGCAAGAACCAGATGACGCCGAATGCCGCAGGGCCGAAATCGACCACAGTGCTGCCGAGCAGGAGCAAAACGCCCGTGATCCCCATCTCGGCGCCGAACAGCCACAGCATGCCGTCGGCGAAACGCTGGCCGCTTTTCACCTCGTGCTGATCGGGCATATGGACCCTTTTCGCCATGAACAGATACGGCAAGAACAGCAGCATCCACTTCTTGTCGTCGGAATCCCATTTCGCGAACAGGTTGGAGAACACGTGTTTCACGCCGCGCGGCGAAGCGATCGCGCTGATGAGCGGCACCGCCACGAACAGCACGCCGAGCACGCGATGGCTCATGCGGATGGCGAACACCGCATCGGCGCCGACCGCCTGCGCCAGGGGCGGCACGAACACGAACAGGCCGCTGATGCACAAAAGGATGCAGCAGACGATCGTGATGCCGTGCGTCCAGCGCGCCTGGCGCGAATGCCTTTTGATGTAGCGCTCGCCGCCCGGCGCGCGCCGCTCTTCCAAAAACGCCTGATTATCGGCGGTGCGACCCGCTGCGTTCTCGACTTTTTCCATGGCCATGCTCCGCTCACCTCCCCATCAGATGCTCTTTGACCGACAGCTCGTCTTGGCCGTCGCCGTGCTTGACCACCGCGCCCGTCTCCGCATCGAGCGTATCGCCCGTCTTCTCGTTATAGACGAGCTTGTCGCGCTTGTAGCCTGCGGCGAGGGCGAACATGCCGGCAAGACCCAAGACCGTCGCGCCGGATGCCACGCCTACGACGGGCTTCATGATCTGCGCCAGCGCCGCGCTTGCCGGCATTTCGGGCTCTTCGACCTGCCCGTGCATCGCCACGCCGTGCTTGAGCACCTGGATGACGTGCAAGCCGCCCATCTCCTCTTCGCCATAGACCGTCGCGTCCTCATAGCCTTTCGCGCGCAGCATCTCGACGCGCTCTTTCGCGATGGCGATCATCTCATCGCGGTCGCCGAACATCAGCGCCTTCGGCTGGCAGGTGGTCACGCATGCGGGAAGCATGCCGTTTTCCACGCGATCGAGGCATCCCGTGCATTTGTTGATCTTGCCCTGCGGGCCGTGATAGCGCGGCACATCGTAGGGGCACGCCGTCGAACAGCGGCGGCATCCGATGCAGGCATCCTCGTTCACTCCCACAAGGCCGGTCGCCTCGTCCACCCGAAGCGCGGAGCTCGGGCACACCGTTGCACACGGAGCGTCGGAGCAATGCTGGCAGCTGCGGCGGCCGAACGCCCACTTGACGCCCTTCGGACCGCCTTCGGCCTCGTTGAAGGAAATGAGCAGGCGCGTATCGCCGTTCAGATCCATGGGGCTTTGATACGAGCCGTGCAGCCTGTTCGCATTCTTCTCGATAGGAGAAGGAAGATTGTTCCAACACTTGCATGCCACCTGGCAGCCCCGGCACGCCGTGCAGCGCGACGAATCGAAGAGAAACGCTTTTTCGCCCATTGAGAACACCTCCTTTACGCCTTCTCGATATCGACGAGAAATGCCTTGTATTCGGGGATGAACGAGTTGGGATCGCCCACGTTAGGCGTCAGATCGTTCACCGTATCGCCCGTTCCGTAATCGCCCGCCCAGCTGAAATGGTGCGTCATGCCCACCTGGTGCACGGTCTTGCCTCCCGATTCGAACGGCTTGAACCGAGGCGTGACCAGCGCCTGCAACCGCACCGAACCGCGGTTGTTGAACACGCGCACGTAATCGCCGTTCGCGATGCCTTTTTCCTCGGCCAGCTCGCGCGACATCTCGATGAACTGCTCGGGCATGGCCTCCACGAGCACCGGGCACCCGCGGCTTTGGCTTCCCGACTGCCAATGCTCCGTGACCGAATACGTGGATGCGATGATCGGATAATCGTCTTTCGATCCGCGCTTGACCGAATCGTTTTGCGCGAACATCACGCACGGCGAACTTCCCGCTCCGTTGAGAGGATTGTCGACGGGAGACTCGAACGGCTCGTAATGCTCGGGCAGCGGGCCGTCGTTCATGCCGTAGCTCAAAAGGCGCGCGCCCTGCTCCCACGTCATGAAGAATGCGTTGTCGTCAGGCGGTACCGGCACGCCGTCTTTCTCCGTCACGAAGTCGGGCACGTCCACCTTGTCCCACGAAGAGCCGTTCCATTCCACGAGCCTCTTGTCGGGATTCCACGGCTTGCCCTCCATGTCGCACGATGCGCGGTTGTACAGGATGCGGCGGTTGTTCGGCCAGGCATACGACCACTGCGCATTCAGGCCGAGTCCGCCCGGCGCTTCGGCGACGCGACTGCCGACAGGCTGGGCGCTCGGCTCGAGCGGGGCATCGTTATTGTTCCAGCATCCCGAATAGATCCAGATGGCGCATGATGTGGAGCCGTCGGCAGCAAGCTCGCCGTATCCGGAAAGCAGGTCCGCTTTACCGGCGGAAAGATCGGCGCCTTCGCTGCGATAGCCGTTGAATGCCATCGCCACCGCGCGCGGGTCCATCTTGCCGTCGATGCGGTAATCCCACTTGGTATTGAGGATCGGGTCGGGGTTCGCACCGCCCTCCTCTTCGTAGAGGCGCACGATTTCGCGCCACAGAAGGTCGACGATCTCGTAGTCGGGCTTCGCCATATCCCACGGCTCCACCGCCTTGTAGCGGTACTGCAGCCAGCGGCCGGAATTCGCGATGATGCCGGGCTTTTCGTAAATCAATGCGGCGGGCAGGTAATACACAGTGGTGTCGATCTGCGAGGGATCCATGTCGGGCGCTTTCCAAAACGTCGCCGACTCCGTTTCCACCCAGTCGACCGACACGAGCCAATCCAGCTTGGCCATGGCGCGACGGACATGGGCGGCGTTCGGCGCCGAATGGCACGGGTTCATGCCCCAGTTGAAATATCCCTTCACCACGCCGTTATTGATGTTTTCCCACGTCGCTATCGTCGAGTGATTCGCGGCGACCGTGGTTTTCGGCAGCCAGTCATAGCCGAAGTCGTTTTCGAGGGTGGCGGCGTCGCCGAACCATTCCTTCAGGCTCGAGATGAAGAATTTGGGCTTGTTGGCGTAATATCCGCTCGCATACGTCTCGCTCTCGAGCCAAGCGCGCAGCGTGGGATGCTTCGTTTCGGTGGGCCACTTCAGATAGCCGGGGAAATCGGGGGCGGTCATCGCCATGTCGGTGGCGCCCTGGACGTTCGGCTCGCCGCGCATAGCGTTCACGCCGCCGCCCGCCATGCCCGCATTGCCGAGCAGGAGCTGCAGGATCGACATGGCGCGGCAGTTCTGGCTGCCGTAGCTATGCTGCGTCTGGCCGAGCGCATAAAGGATCGTGCCCGATTTGCCAGGAGCGCCCGTGGAGGCATAGATGGAGTACACCTTTTCGAGCAGGTCTTTGTCCATGCCGCAGATTTCGCACACGGTATCCAGGTCATAGCGCTCGTAGTGCTTCTTGAACTGCTGGAACACGCACAGAGGATCGCTCAGCGTCATATCGCGCTTCGGCGTTTGCACCACAGGCGGCGTGAAGGTCGGAACGCCGTCAGATGCGGCCCAGGCGTATGCGCCACCTTCGGAGGTGTCCCACTGCGATTCCTCTTCGATCTGGTAATGCCACGTGTCGCTGTCGTATGCGCCCGCTTCGGCATTCCACCCCGAAAACAGGCCCGTCTGCGGGTCGAAGCCGTAGGCGGGATCGAGCAGATAGCTCGCATTGGTGTAGTTCAGCACGTATTCATGCTGCCACAGGTCGTTGTCGATGATGTATTTGTACAAGCCGCCGAAAAACGCGATATCGGTGCCCGAACGGATGGGGCAATAGATATCAGCCATCTCGGCAGAGCGCGTATAGCGCGGATCGACCACGATCCACGTGGCGCCTCGATCGAGGGCGCGCTGCACCCACAGAGATGAGATGGGATGGTTCTCGACGTTATTCGATCCGATGGTCAAGATGACGTCGGCATTCTGGTAATCGCACCAATGGCCCGTCATCGAGCCGCGGCCGAACGTCGGCGCCAGGCCCGCGACCGTCGAGCTGTGGCATACGCGCGTCTGGTTGTCGATATCGAGCACGCCCAGGGAACGCATTGCCTTCAGGATCAGATATTCCTCTTCGCAGTTCTGTTGGGATCCGCCGTAGCTCGCGATCGCCGGGCAGCGGTTGACCGTAAGACCGTCGGCATTGGTTTCCTCGAAGCCCGCGTCGCGCGTGTCTTTCACCTTGCGCGCGATTTCTTTCACGGCGTCTTCCCAGGAAATCTCCTCCCATTCGCTCGATCGGGGACGGCGCACCATCGGACGCGTCTTGCGATTGGGATTCTTGATGACATCGCGGGTCTCGGGGTCGACGATGTTGCGCAGCTGGAACATCGCGGCGCCCTTCGGACACAGGCCGCCTTCGTTGATCGGGTTGTCGGGGTCGCCCTCGAGATTGATCAACTCGCCATCGCGCACCGAGCACAACGAACCGCAGCCGCCTGAGCAATAGCAGCAGATGTTCGTCGACTCCTGCGTGTCGACGAGCTTCCATGAACCCGACGGCTCGACCGCCAACGCCTGGGAAGGCGATGTCAGTTCGCACGCCATGCTGGCTGCGAACGCGGCGCCGGCCGCTTTGAAAAAGCTTCTGCGTGACAGTTCCACAGAACACGCTCCTTCGATCGTAGCTTTTCGACTCCCGTCGTCGAAACCAAACGTCGTCGGCATGAGCGCATGCGGAATCAGCCGAAGCGACGAACCGGACGCTACGCCGCGGGCGGGCGGGTGTATAGCGCCCGAAAGGGGTCGACTCGGCATATACCGCGAAAGAAGGCATCTCCCCCGCAGGGGATACACGCCCACCCGAAACGGGTTCATCGTTGAAGTTTCGCCTGATGACGGTACACATCGACCGACAAGCTCCCCTTCGGATGAAAACGACGTGATACAATCGGAAATCCGTCTGCCTGCCCAGGCGAAAACGCGCATCCGCCGCCGACTCGCACATGCGGGACGGCGCCGATGAGACAGAAAGGAACACGGTGCCCTCGATACACCCCCGCCATCTCGGGTTCGCCCTCGCGCTTTCGTGGTCGTATTTCATGATGCGCGCGACGCTTTCATCCGCGCTTGCCGGGGCATCCGCCCTCTACTTCCTCGCCATGGCGGCATCGCTTGCCGTCTTCGCCGCATTCGCCCATAAAAACCGCATCACGCCCGCCGTCGAAGCGGCGTCCGACCTCATCGCAAGCGCCGGTCTTGCCGCGGCAGCGCTTCTGTGCCTCTATCCCGTTCCCGCAATCGCGCATGCCTGCCTGCTCGCCTCCGCGGCAATCGGAGGATGCGGCATCGCCTGGGCTTATATGCGCTTCGGCACCGCCCTCGCGCACATCGACTTGAAAACCGCCGCCGCGATCGTGCTTGTCAGCGCGGCAGCTTCGGCGCTGTTCAAAACGGCGATCGACTTCGCTCCTCGACCGCTCGAAGCGGCATTGCTCGTGGGAATCGCCGCAGGAATGACATACTGCCTGCGCAAAGGCGAGCGCGACCTGCCTGCGGCGAACGTGGCGCGGCGCTTCTACAACAAGCGCACCATCGCACCGCTGTGGCACCTCGGCGCCGGGATAGCCGTGTTCAGCCTGGTGTTCGGAGCCATGCAGGCCACCCTTCTTTCCGAAGGGCCCCACAGCGCGGTCGCAGCATCGCTGGTCCAGCACGGAAGCGAACTGGCCTTGGCGATCGTCACGCTCGTCTTCGCCCTGCCGCTCGGCCGCGGGCTCGACTTCAGCAAGAATTGGCGCCTGGTGCTCATGCTGATGATGGCGGCGCTTCTGCTTTATTCCGACATCCCCGCGGCCTACGCCGATTCCCTGCTCGCATTCGTGCGCACGGCGCAGACATTCCTCGTCGTGTTTCTGGTGCTCGCGCTCGCCGATATCGCGCGGCACAGCGTGTTCCATCCCGCGATCGTGTTCTCGACCGGATGGATATGCTACGCCGTGCCGCATGCCCTCGGATCGCTTCTGCCGTGGGCGGCTCCTCTGCAAAGCGCGCACCTTCCCGTCGCGTTCTCCCTCGCAGCGCTGCTTTTGATCTTCGTCACGTTTTTCCTGCTCGACGAGGAATCCGTCGGCAACCGCGTGCTGTTCAGCGAACTGAACGACGCCGACGGCGAAGACGAAACGCTTCGATTGGAACGCATGCAAAACGATATCGAAGCGCTCGAACGCACGCAGGAACGCGAAAAGGAGCATGGTGAACACGCAGGCGGCGACCTGATCGAATTCAAATGCTCCCTGCTCTCGAAGCGCCATGCGCTGACGCCGCGCGAAAGCGAAGTGCTCGTGCTGCTCGCCCACGGCAGAAGCAAGGCATACATCGCCGATACCTTCATCATCTCGGAAAACACCGTGCGCGGGCACGTGAAGCGCCTCTATGCGAAACTCGACGTGCACAGCAAGCAGGAGCTGCTCGACCTCGTGGATTCGACGACGCGATAGCCGCCCCTGCCGCGGGCGACGAGCGGAAGACGGCGCGAATGAGCGACGGCTAATATTCTCCGACGGCCGCCTCTCCCAAGCTGGTCACCCGCTCATGCAACGCGGCGCAAGCCTTGAACACGAACGCCTTTCCCTCGTGTTCGCGCACCAGAAATCCCCGCCGTTCCAAATCGAGAAAATCCGCGCGCGCCGTGGCATACGCCACGCCGAACGTGCGCTGATGCGGGGCGATGCGCAGCGCAGCATCGGGCTCGCGGCACAACGACGAGATGATCGATTTCTGCCGATCGTTCATCGGAAAATCGAACAGCGCGGCGATGCGGTCGTTCAGAAGCTTCAATTCGTCGGTCGTGCGCTCGAGTTTGTCGATCTCTTCCAAATAAAAGCGCGTATATACATAGAAATACGAGGTGAAATCGAATCCGAAGCCGCAATCGACCGACCAGCTTTCGAACACCGATTTCATGAAGGGCGTATTGAGGCGCCCGAACGGGTAGTACCCCACGGGAACCCAGCTTAAGACGGGCAGGTTCCACTTGATGGCGATCACATTGCGCAGCAGCACGCCCACCAGCGAATTCAAGCACGGGAACACGTCGAAGTTCCAGAAATACCAGGTGATGTTGATGATGCGCTGAACCGGTCCGAAGCGGTGCTCGCCGCCTTCCTCCAGGCGCGCGAGGCGGCAAACCGCATCGATGCAAGCGGCGCTGTCGGGCGGCAGGATGCGCTCGTCGAGCGGGCAGACTTTCGCACGCCGAGGAATCGCGTCCACATCGACGCCTTCCACCAATCGATAGTAAATCGTCTCGATCAGGCCGTGCGTTATCTCGCGGGCGGCAAGCTCGTCGGCGCTGTGGCTGATTTCGATGTAGTTGCCGATCACCTTGTCCAACGGCGTGCGAGGCGTGCGGCGCGCGGCGAAGATGTCATGGATGCGGCCGTCGGATACGTCGGCGCCCTCCGCCTCCAAAGCGCGCGAGATGGTGCGCTCGATCGATTTCGTTAGAAACGGCGACCCTTTCAGCATGTCGATATCGCGCTCCAGAGGATATCCCGACTTGCAGCGGATTTCGATCAGCTTGGAATCGTAAGAGAGCGCCGTGGTGGTGACGAACCAGCAATCGGCCTTGCGATACGGGTCGTCAGGCATGAAAACGGCGGCCTGCTTGCGGATGGCGGTCAAAAGCTTCCAGACGTCCTGCTTGCCGTATCCGTCGGGAAGCTCGTAATCGTCAAGGTCGTCATAGAGAAGAAGGCCGCTATCGGCCGCTGCGCGCAAGCGGCGCAGACGCACATCGTCCATGAGCGCCAGGATTTCCTCCTTGACGCATGCGGGGCTTTCCTCCATAGGCGTCCCTCCGATCGCCTCGTCTCTTCGACGGCGCGCGAACGAAATGCCTCCGACCGACGTACATCGTCGGCAAACGGCAACGATTCGCCGCAAGCGGCCGTACTTGAGAAAAAACCGTCCCATCTGGTCTTCTCGCATACTCTACTATCAATTTGCACCAGAAGCATTATCGAAAATAATTATATTGTTTATCAATTTTTTAGATATTGATATCAAATAAAAAGCCTTTATAGTGGGAATCACGCAAGACAAATGCCTCCTTAAAACCACGGGTTCGCCCCCGGTTTTCACGAAACCCCCTCAAGCCGAAGCGACACACGGCCTGAGGGGGTTTCCCGTTTTCCAGCATTTCCGCCTTTGCGCCCGGGATGCAAAAAGCCC
>JAUNDR010000011.1:24487-42010 GCA_030525985.1 Slackia sp.
CATCCCGGGCATGACATGAAACCTTCCCTCTGTTTTTCGGGCGGCAAGAAGAATCGAGCGCATCGCCTACGCAAGCGACGCGGATTTCCTCTCTTCTTCCTCTTCTCGCTCGAGCACCTTCTTCATGGCCGCGATCGCGCATTCGATCTGACCGTCGTCGGGCTCGCGCGTCGTGAGCTTTTGCATCTGCATGCCCGGCCACAAAATGACTTTGACGAGCGGGTTGTCGGGATGGCTTCCCGCCCATTTCACCGTGATCTCGTAGCTGATGCCGGCGATCAGAGGCATCAGCAGGATGCGCACCGCGATGACCAGCGCAAGCTTCGCGGGGCCGTCGGGCACGCCCCATGCCTCGATAAGCGCGTTGATCGGCGTGACGGTGTACACCAGAATGGCGATGACCATCACCATGATCAAAAACGCCGTTCCGCAACGGACGTGCAAGCGCGGGAAGCTGCGGGCGTTTTCCGGCGTAAGCGGCAAACCGTGCTCGAAGCAATGGATGGTCTTATGCTCAGCGCCGTGATAGCCGAACATACGCTTGATGTCCTCCATGCGGCCGATCAGCCAGATGTAGAACACGAAGATGACCACGCGCACGATGCCGTCGACGATGTTCCACGCCAGCGTATTGCTGTCGTATTCGCCGACGAGCAGATTGGCGATGAACGCAGGCGCCACGATGAACAGCACCACGCCGAGCACCAACCCGAGCACCATGGAAAACGCCATCTCCTTCTTGCCGAACTCGAAGGAGTCGTCTTCCTTGCCATCGGAGACCTTCGGCTGCTCCTCGGAAGAGTCCCCTTCGGCCTGCATGGCGGCAGGCGCAACGCAGGCGTCTTCTTCTGCAGCGGTCGGCGGAGAAACGGGTTCGAGCTTCGTTTGGGCGCCAAGCGCGTCGATCGCGACATCGGAACGACCGAAATCGTCCTTCCACGAAAACGCGCGATCGGCGGAAAGTGCATCGGAAGCGGGCTCTTGCGCAGCATCCGGCGCTGCAGCGGCATGCCCGCATTCGCCTGCCGCATGCGCCGATGCGGCTGCGGCATCGTTGCCGCCATCGGCGTCGGCGGCGTCTTCGACGTCGGAAAACGCGTGCAGGGCCGCAACCTCGAGCGCCTTGTATCCCAGCACGAGGCTTTCCACGAATGCTCGGCATCCGCGCACGATGGGCCAATACAGCCATTTGTTCTTGGCCTTGCCGCTTGCGAGGTCATGCTCTTCGACGTACACCGTTCCCGCAGGCTCGCGCACGGCGGCGGCCCAGTTGTACTTGCCGCGCATCATGACGCCCTCGATCAGCGCCTGTCCGCCGACATGCGTTTTCAGGGCGCCGTCTTCGGAAAACGCGCGCTTCAGATCGCTTTGCTTCTTCTCCACTACGGACGCACCACTTTCGGATACGGCTTTCCGCAGGTCATCTTTCCTTCGCTGCACTTTCCGCGCACGCACGACGGGCCCGCGTCCATGAACACGTAAGGAGCGGTGGGGCGCACCAGCTCGAGCATCTTGTGCGCAAGCTCGCGAATCTCCCATTGGGCGCGATTGCAGCAGCGCAGCTCGAAGAAATGCAGCAGCTCGCGCACGTTCATGGTCACGACGATCTTCGTTTCGGCCGCATTGGGGAGCAGATAGCGCGCGTCTTCGGCGGGAACGCCGGCGTCAAGCAGCTTGGTATACGCCGCAACCGCAGCCTGGACGGCCTCGTCGAACAGGGCGCTCGCCTCTTCGTTTTGCGCCACGGTGGACGGCTTGACCACGTCGAGCCCGTCTTTGAACTTCACGTAGCGCTGCGATTGCTGATTGAAGCTTGCCAAACGATGGCGCACCAGCTGATGCGTCAATGCGCGCGACACTCCGTCGATCGCGAATGTATAGCTTGCATGTTCGAGCGTGGAGAAATGGCCGCTTTTCATGATGGTGGAAAGCACGCTTTCCACCCGCTCGGGCGGCATGGTCTCCATCAGCTCCGATGCGCCTACGGGCGCGTAGCACAAACGAGCCGCCGTAGCGATGGCGCGCTCGGGGTCGGGCGTATGATAAAGAAGCTCGACATCCATCGGTTCTCCTCTCTTCGCAAAACGAAACCCCATGATAAAGGAGCGCCCGCCGGACATTCGGGCACAAGGACGCATCCGAACAAAAGAACACGCCGCAGCAAGGCGGCGTGTTCGGGCGATCACTCGATGCCGATCGAGGCCAGATATGTTTTCCATTTCTCGAACGAGGAGCGGCCGATGCCGTGCTCGATTTGGCATGCCTCGTAATTCGCCACCTCGGAATCGATGCCGACCTTCTCGGTCAAGAAGCGGAAAAGCAGTTTATGGCGCAGCCACATGGCCGAACCGTATGCGAATCCCTCGTCGGTCAAGGTGATATCGCCGTAATACGGCTGATCGACGTAGCCTTTCTCCTTCAGATTCGCCACGGCCTTCGAAACCGACGCCTTCGAAACGCCGAGCTTCGTTGCCACGTCGACGGCGCGGACCGGATCGTTTCCTTCGCCCGCAAGGTCGGCGATCGCTTCGAGGTAGTCTTCCAGCGAATGGCTCAACGCGTCGCCGGTGCGCGATTCGAGCATCGTCTCGGTTTGCATATCAGGCATCTTCGCCCTCCCCAGGCAGGTCGTCGGATGTTTTCGTTTTCGGACGGTCGCATGCGCATCCCGTATAGGAAGAGCATGTCGAGCAACGCGGCAAGCCGCTTTCGGGCCCCTTGCGCGCAACGCGTACCACGATAAACGTCGCAGCCACGGCGACGAATGCAAGAAAAACAAAACCCCATACGCTCATGTTGCACTCCCTTTGCAGCCGCGCCTTTTCTTTCCCACCATAGCACAATGCCCGCACGCCTTCGCGGCGGACGGGCATTGCGAAAAATCATCGGAGCCTCGGCGAAAAACGAAGCGGAAAACTCAGGAGCGCCTACGACGCGTCGGCCCCTTTCGCCGCAGCACGCATCTCTTCGAGCTTTTCGTCGGAAAGCGCGCAGGATGCGCATCCCGCCGAACAGCCGCCCGAACACGAGCAATGCTCCTTGCATCCGCACATGCCTTTTTTGCGAAACGACCTGATGGCCAGGCAAATGCATACGATAACGACGGCAAGCACGATGGCGGTGGACATGTTCATGGCCATCATCTCCTCCTCTTCGAATGCGCCGCCGTGACGACGCCTTGCAACCTTACCATGAAGCCGCGACGAACGCGGCCGACCGCACCGAAGACGCTCCGACTCCGCGCCGCACACGCGGCGTTCGCCGGGGCGCTGCGGGCGAATCCTTCGCCGCGGCGCCCTTGCCGGCCGAAACGTATCGGCGGCACGTCGAAACTACGACGCCTGCACCGCGCGGGCGAATGCCGCCCGACTGCGTTTCTCGTAGTCGGGCATGGGACGCAGCAGCTGGAACAGAAGCGCCGCGAGCACCGCTACGGCAGCCGCCGTCCCCAGCCCGAAATCGCCTCCTGCGAAAAACGTGCCGAACTGATAGATCATCAATGCGACGGCATAAGCGAACACGGTCATGTAACCGATGGCGAACCACGTCCATTTCGCCGATTCCATCTGACGACGGATCGTACCGATGGCGGCGAAGCACGGAGCGCACAGCAGATTGAACGCACAGAAGGCCGCAATCGCAGGAGCGCTTCCCGCGAACATGGCCGCGAAAGCCTGCCACATGGACGCATCTGCCTCGCCCGCATCGCCCAGGCTGGTGATGATGCCGACGGTGGAGACCACGTTCTCCTTGGCGACCAGACCCGTGATCGAAGTGGCGACCGATTGCCAATCGCCGAAACCGAGCGGGGCGAAAAGGGGAGCTATCACGCCGCCGAGCATCGCCATCAGGCTGTACTGGATATAGTCGTCCATTTCCGTATCGAGCAGGCCGAACGCCCCCTCGTAGAATCCGAGGTTCAAAAGCGCCCAGATCACGATGGAGGCCAAGAAGATCACCGTGCCCGCCTTCACGATGAAGCTCTTCACGCGCTCGCCCGTGGCGGACAGCACGCTGCGCACGGTGGGAAGATGGTACTGAGGAAGCTCCATGACGAACGGCGTCGCCTCGCCTGCGAACATACGCGTCTTGCGCAGCATGATGCCCGAAACGATGATGGCCGCAACCCCCAAGAAGTAGAACAGCGGGGCGACCCACCACACGCCGTCGGTCGTCTGGCCGGCAAGAGCGCCGAAGACGAGGGCGATGATCGGCAACTTCGCGCCGCACGGAATCATCGTGGTCGTCATGATGGTCATACGGCGGTCGCGTTCGTTTTCGATGGTCTTCGTCGCCATGATGGCGGGAACGCCGCAACCCGACGCGATCAGCATGGGAATGAAGCTTTTGCCCGACAGGCCGAACTTTCGGAATACGCGATCCATGATGAAGGCGACGCGAGCCATATAGCCGCAGCCCTCAAGAAACGCGAGCATCAAGAACAGCACGATCATCTGAGGAACGAAACCGAGCACGGCGCCGACGCCTGCGACGATGCCGTCGAGAATCAGTGACTGCAGCCACGGCGCACAGCCGATCGAGGTCAGCCACGATTCGAGATATACGGGAATTCCCGGCACATAGAAGCCGAACTCCGCGGGATCGGGCTCGGCGGCGATCAGACCTTCTTCGAATGCGCCCAACGCCTGCTCATATTGCGCGGTTCCCGTATACAGCCAGCCGTCGCCGAAGACGCCGTCGTTCGCCCAATCGGTAGCCACGGTGCCGACGGTCGACACGGCGATGTAGTAGACCAGGGTCATCACGAGCACGAAGATCGGCAAACCGAGCCATCGATTGGTCACCACGCGGTCTATCTTCTGCGTCAGCGACATACCCTTGCGGGATTTTTCGACCGTTCGATCGACCACATGGGCAATGGCGTCATAACGCTCCGCCGTCACGATGCTTTCCGCATCGTCGTCGAAACGCTCTTCAAGAGCGATGCGGATATCGCGCGCCGCGTCCAAAACATCTGCCGCCGGCTTCAAAGCATCGATGGAGCGCTGCTCCCCCTCGAGCAGCTTGATCGCATACCAGCGAGCCAGCTGCGAGGAAACGGTGCCCGCCATGGCTTTCTCGATAGAGGCCACGGCTTCTTCGACCGCAGCATCGAAACGCATGCCCGAAACAACGGGAACGCCGCTTTTCGCTGCGGAAATCGCCTCGGCCATCAAGTCGTCGATACCGGCACCTTTCAGCGCGCTCGTCTCGACCACTGGGCAGCCCAGGCGATCGCGCAACCCCGCGATATCGATGACGTCGCCGTTCTTTTTCACCAGATCGGCCATGTTCAGCGCAACGACCACAGGAAGTCCGAGGTCGAGAATCTGAGCCGTCAAATAGAGATTGCGCTCGAGATTCGTCGCATCCACCACATTGACGACGACATCGGGGCGCTCGTCAATCAGATAATCGCGGCTGACGATTTCTTCGGGCGAATACGGCGACAGCGAGTAAATGCCCGGCAAATCCGTGACGACGACGTCCTTGTCGCGCGTGTATCTTCCTTCTTTCTTTTCGACGGTGACGCCGGGCCAATTGCCGACATACTGGGAAGACCCCGTCAACGCGTTGAACAGCGTCGTCTTTCCGCAGTTGGGATTGCCCGCAAGCGCAATACGGAACTCCATGCTCGTTCCTTCCTAAAAGTTTACCTAAGCTAACACATGACCGAAAAAGGAACCGCCTGCGCGGTTTCAACCACTTTATGCCCGCCGTCGTCCGCAAGAAAAACCCATCGCCGCGCCGACCGAATCAGGCGGCAGGCAGCGGTCGCTCCGGAGACATCGCCGCGGCAAATGCCGCGCACCGTCACGGCAACGGTTCGACCAGCACGTTTTCCGCTTCGCTCTTACGCAGGGAAAGCTCGTATCCGCGCACCGTCACCTCGATGGGATCGCCTAGCGGAGCCGCCTTGCGCACGAACACTTCGATGCCCTTGGTGATCCCCATATCCATGATGTGGCGTTTGACGGGCCCCTCCCCCGATAGCTTCAGCACGCGGGCGCTCGATCCGATCGCGACATCGCGCAGCGTCATCGCCTGTTTTTCCTGCATGGCTTCTCCTGTCTTTCTCAAGTGCCGCGCCCGGACGCCGGAAACAACGCGCCCCATTGCGGCATATGGCAACGAATACAAACGGCAGACGGCCGCCAAGCGGCCCGCGCCTTATCGAAACGCATTCACGCCCGCACCGTCGCATCAAGCGGATGCGACGGCGCAACGAACGGATGCGATGGCATAACACGGCGAAACGAGAGCCGCGCATACGGACAACACGATACGCGCGGATGCACGAGATAGCCGCCCGATCACGCACTGCCCGAACATCACGAAACGCCCACCGATATCTTCATGGCCGTCTTGCGGTCGAGCGCTATGCGCGCGCCTTTGACCTCCACGATAAGATTGCCCCCGGTTTCACATGCCACCGCAACGCGAGCACCGTCGACGAAGCCGAGATTTCCCAGATGACGGCATGCCTCTTCGCTTCCGCGCACCGACAAAACGACCGCCGAAGCGCCCATGGGCATGAAGGCGAGCGGAGTCGAAGGCAGGCGGCAATCGCAAGCGGAATCCTGTCGCATACCCGATGCATCCGTGCATGCAGGAGAAGCTTCTCCATTCGGCTTGCACACGCCTTGGCTGGAAACTTCCGCGCATGCAGAAAAATCACGCTCGGAAGCGGAAGGGGCGGAGCCGCCCGATGCGGAAATCGCGCAATCGTCACGACGTCGTCGCGGCATCGTGAAAATCGAAAAACGCCCTCGCTGTGCGCATGCGCTTCCGCCTGTCATCCGCATCTCCATAGCACCGCCCTTAAAGTAAACTTTAGTTAACTTGCATGAACTGTACCATGCGCGACTCAAAAAAGGAAGCCATATGAAACTTTTTTATTTTCAGCTTTCAACATCCGGGAAACGAGCCTTTTCGCAAGCACGAAGCAAAGGGGTTCATCGAGAAAATGGCGCTATCGTCCCGCGCACAGAACAACCCTTCCTCCTTGCGGAATGCTCAACACGAACGAGGACGCCTCGCGTTCATCGGAAAAAGAATCGGGCAGCGCCGCGTCGGGATGCACGATAGTCATCATGGGCACGGCCATCCTCAAAGACGCGCCGCCGCCTTCGCACAAGGAAAATCCCCCGCGATCGACGGCCGCGTACGATGACGCGAACCACGGCGGGTCGAAGCCCGTTCGCGAGCGCTTCTCCTTATCGGAAATCTCACGCGGCGCCGCTTCATCGATATCGTCCACGTCGAATTCCGCATCGAGCAACGGCTCGCCATGAACGACTTCGCATGCGCTTCTTTCGTACGTAAGCGGCGGGCGGGAGAAATCATGCAGGCATCCGTAGCAAACGGCCATATCGTCGAAGCATCGCGCACCGCACACAGGACAAATCTTCATCGAACGCTCCTTTCGATCGTTTTGAAACCTTTCATCCGAAAAACCTTTCCCATCAGGGTTTTCGCACGAAAACACTTTCCCCTTTCTCGAACCATGCACCGCTGCTCGCTTTGCGCTCAAGCGTCAACCGGGCCTTTGCACAGCGAATGCGGCGCGAAGGAGGGACTCTCCGGTACACCTCGACGACCATGCCCGACGCGTCGACGAAAGCAATATCGAGGGAAAAGCGCATGCCGAACGTATGCACATCGCAGCAAGGAACAAGCACGACATAGGCGCCCGCATCGTCTGCGGCAAATCCCTTCAATCCTCGCAACCGCTCGAACATGCCCGTCAGAACAGGCGTCCGTTCGTCGCCCATCGCACTCATATCACCACCCCTTTTCGATAGGGACTGACCGTGAACTCGACTTCGTGGCGCAAGGCCGGCACGCTCACCCCGAAAACGCTCGCCCCTTCGAGAAAAGGCGGAGAAAACGATGCCGAGGCCGTGTAGCGTATATGACCCGTGCCCGTCTTTTCACATGTCACTTCGACCGATTCGTAATCTTTATCGAGCCTTCGTTCGATCAGCTCGCGCGCTTCGGCGGACCCTTGGGCCTGCCGGCCGTCATCGGCCTGCAGCCGAATCGCATCGCGGGCGGCGATGTCGAACGACGCGCAATCGCCTACGAAAATCAAGGCGTTTAAAAAGATGAAGGCCATCGCAGCCATAACGGGCGCCATCACGGCGAATTCGACCGCCATCTGCCCCGATGCCCCGAAAAATCGGCATGTTCGCAAGCTCTTGCGCGCAATGCGCGGCAGACGTCCGTCACCCGCACTGAAGACATGGCTCCCTCTCCTTTTCCCGATACCATCGGACATAACTCCTCCTTTCCGGGCAGCGCTTAAGACCCTTTCAGCGCAACGATGGCAGAGGCGACAGGCCCCTCCCCTCGAGCGGCGACATGTTCGGTATTCGCCACGAAAGGCTTCGGCGCCTCGGTGTTCGCGGGTTCCAGCCCCGCCGATTCAAGAAGGTCGAGAAATGATTCGCTTGCCCATGAGCCCAAACCGCTCGATCCCACAAGGGGCATCGAATCGAACAAATCGCGCACGCCGTCGGCGAGTCCTTCCGTTCCCGACGAATACGTCTCTATCAAAACGCCCCACAACGACAACACTGCAGGCGCGGCATCCGAAAGAGGGGGACCGATGTCTTCGGCCGCACCGTCGAGCAGAGAAGAAAGCACGTTTTCCTCGCTATCTTCGGCAAGAACCGCAGACGACACCGCCGCGAACGACCCCACGTCCCGAGCACCCGGGACGAAGGGAACGGAACCCTCATCCTGCGCATCGAACGCGATGGCGGCAAGCGATCCGAAGCGGCCGGGCGGATATGCCTCGATGCGACATGATTTCAGCTCGCTCAAGGCATCGCCGATCCTCGCAAAAACCCCCTGTGCCGCTTCTTTCGCCGCCGATTCGGCAGGCAGGGCGCGCTGCATGGCGGCCACGTAGTCGTCTGCGGCATCCGCCACCTTCCGGTAGTGGTATTCGAAACCGTTTTCGATCGAGGACGACGCCGCGGCAACCTTCCCAAGCGCGACGGCATCGAACGAGCATACGGCGCACACGCCATACGAACCCGCATCCTGATCCGCCAACGAACCTCGTCCTTCGATTCCTCCTTGCGCGGCAGGACATCCGTCCCATGCATGGAGACATCCTCCGGCAACCGGGTACGCCTTGTCGGTGTACAGGGTCGTCTCCTTCATTTCGGACGTATTACTCGGAAGCAGCGGGAAAACGATGTCGGGTACCGAAGACCCGTCGTCTATCGCTCGCCCCTTCGCGACCTCTTCGGAAGCGAACTCGTAGAAATTCTTCCTCAAAGCACTTCGGGCGCACTCCTCCACGCTCTCGTTTTCAGGCGCTTCGTGAGCGGCACGATGAGGGTAATATGCCTGGGCGCGCTTCAGCGCGACATCGAACGACCAGGTATTCACGCTATGGAAAAGAGGATTCGATTTCGAGGGCATGCCCGCAACCGTATCCGCCCTCTCATACATGCAGTATCCCGAAACGTTTCCGCAATCGTGGAAGAACCCCCGCTCAAGCGCCTCTTGGGCATCCTCGCGCGCCGCCTGCGCCTCCTGAGCGGCGGTCGTTATTTCGTCGCTTCGATCCTGCGCGGCATCGGCCGCCTCCTGCGAGGCGGCGCAATCCCCGACAGAAATCGGCTCCCCTTTCTCGGGAACCAATTCGATGTAACCGACGGTATGTCCGCCGAGCGTCGAACCATTTTCCTGAATAACCGCTTGGGCTTGAACCTGGGCGATCGCAGGCAGGGAATCCTGGGCAGCAGAGAGGGTCTTTTCGGCGGCATGTGCGACATCGTCGCGCTTGACCAGGATATTCCTGCCCGCTTCCATCAAAGCTTTCCCGGCAGCGGCGGTAGGCGGCGCGCAGCAGCACGCCGTGCCCACGCCGAGGAGGGAAAGTCCCGTAAGCGACATGCTGAGCAGCGTGGCATCCGCCGCGCGCACGGCGATGACGAATTCGGCCACCTCGTTTTCGGCGGCGAGGGCGGCGGCATCGGCCACCGCCTGCACGCCCGCCGCGCGCGATTGGCTTCGCGCGACCCATACGCAGCAAAACGCCAATGCGCACGAAACCAGAATCGCACAGGCGGCGCCGAACGTCGTGAACCCGTCACGGCGGCGGAACGCATCGGTCGCATAGCGGCACGACGCCTTCTTTCCAAAAATCGCGATCGACATGACCCGCCTCCTCTCGTCTACGCCTTCTCCTCCCAGCGCTGCATCCATGCCTGGGGATCGGCCCCGTTTTCCGATTTCATCAGCCACTCATCACGCACCGTCGCGACATGCGTCACCTCTTGGCGATACAAACCCGCCCTATCGACCAGGCCCGCGAACCCCAAAGCCGCGTCGATCAACGGAAGGGGATCGAGAAAATGAGCGATGCTGACCGCAACCTCTTCGTCGTCCTGCGACCCCCTCACCTCGATATCCCACGACCCTGCATGGAACACATCCGTATCGGGAATGGCATCGAGGCGGCGCTCGATGAACGCACGGGCGTCCTCTTCGCTTTGCGACGCCCGCGTTTCAAGAAGCCTGCACCCTTCGGATGCCGCCGATTCCATGACGGCGCGGTCATAGAGCACGATTCCCGGCTGGACAAGCAAGAGAATGCACGCGAGCACCAGCGGGGCGATAAACGCCGCCTCGACGGTCGCCTGACCCGAGGGCACCCCCGCACGAAACAGACGCACGGGCGAAACGCGCGATGGATTTCCGAGAGTCGACGTGCTGCGCTCCTCCCCTCTTCCATCGCGAAAACGAAGGGCGAGGCGGACGCGCCCGAAGACGCATCCGACCCTATTCCCCATGCGCTCGCATGCGAAAGACGGCACATGCCGGGCAGCGCTTGCAAGATGAGCCGTTCCCCTCACGTCAAAACGCCGCAATGTCAACCACCCCCTTCGCAAGCCTATGGCTCAGCGACTCGACGACATCCGAAGGCAATCCTCCCTCGGCGACGAATCGCCATATGACGCCCAGGCATACGACTATCGCAAGGAACGCCGCAACGACCAGGGCATATTCGACCGTTCCTTGCCCTGTTCCTCCGCGCTTCCCGCACGCATGAAAATCTCGCACGGCAGTTACAGCCCATTTATTCCATCCGCGATCGCGTTCCACAGCTCTTCGATCTTGGGACGAAATACCGTGATGGCGACAATCGCGATAACCACGAGAACGCCGACGAGAATCGCATACTCCGTCGTTCCCTGACCGCTCCGGCATGCCAGCCTCGCATGCATTCCCGCCATGAAAGAACGCGCCTTTCCCTGCAGCAAGTCGAGCGCCTCTGTCACACCAGACAGCGCAGACGTCGTCTTGGACAGTGCGCCGCCGAAAGCGCCCGCCGCTTTTCCCCCATACATCGTTCGCACCATTGCATCCTTCCTTTCTTCGTATTTCGACCGGCCGCCCCTCGTCAGAGGAATTCAAGCAGAACCGGACCCAACACCATGATGAGCATCGCGGGCAAGATCAACCCCGCCGTCGGAACGAGCATTTTCACCGGAGCCTTCGCCACCAGCTCCTCCATCTTCGCCCGATAGCAGCTGCGCGCCTCGCCCGCCATCGCTTCGAACATGCGCGACATGGGGCTGCCGAAACGCAGGCACCGAATGACTCCGTTCATGAATCGCGTCAGAGATGCGATGTCCATGTCGCGCGCAAGAGCGCGCAAGGCCTCGTCGCGCGACACCATCCCGCTTTCCCACGAACGGCAGGCGCGTCGGCACGCTGTCGCCAAGTCATCATCGAAACGCGCGCAATACAGGGAGAATGCGCTTTCGAACGAAAGACCCGCGCGCATCCCCAACGCAACCGCGTCGATCATTTCGGGCACGTGTCGTTCGATCGCCATGCTGTCCTTGGCGCGCTGCTTGCGCTTCGACCAGGGCGCAGCGATTCCGAAAAACGCCCCCTTCCTGCGCATGGCGTCGTTCGCTCCGAAGGTTTTGCGGCGGATTTCTTGCTCCTTGCGCTTTTCGGAAAGCAATTCCGACGCCCACATGCTGGCGAAAACACCCGCGACCGCCGCGCATAATCCGATAAAAACGACCATCGCCTCGACCTCTTTTCGTCCGCATCACACCTCGATAGAGAGCATCCTGCGTATCAAAACGATGCCCGCCAACTGCATGCATACGGCAACGACCAGCATCGCCACACCCCGGCTGTCGGCGAAAAACGGCTCAAGAAACCCAGGGCTTACCACCGAAAGCACCGCCACGAGAAAAACGGGCAACGCGCCGACCATCTGCGCGGAGAAACGCGCTTGGGCGGTTTGGACCCGAAGCGACCGGCGCAGTTCGAGTCCGCGAGCAATCGAATCCTCCGCCGCATGAAGAACGGGCGTAGCGCTTCCCCCGCATGCATATTGGATATCGAGGGCGACTGCCACGAATTCAAGCTCCTCGATTCCGGCATTGCGATGGAAGCGTTCCAGGGCTTCCTGCATCGAGAATCCCAGATCGACATCGCGCGTCACCTGCGCGAAAGACTCCTTCAGAGGTTGTTTCGCCTCTTTTGCAACTTCGGAAAACGCCTGAGGAAGAGAAAGCCCCGCATGCAAGCACGCCTCCATGCAGCGAAGCGCATCGGGAACCTGTTCGCGCAAGAGCTCCTTTTCTCTCGCCCTGCCCCTCGACACGGCGATCACCGCCGCAGCCGCCAGGCAAATCGGAAAACACAATGCCGCCGTCAGCGCGCCGGATACGACGAATACGGCAGCCGAAACCGCGCAACACGATGCCAAACCGAGGGAAACGACGCTTTCGCACGACGCGTCCCATCCTCTTCGCCTCAACAACCCCGCCGCATCGTCGGCAACGCGATGAACACACGAGCCCTCATTCGCCGCCTTGGAAAAGCGGGAAAGCGACGGGATGCCGTTGCGTACATAATGGCGCGCAAGGAGCAGCGCTTTTTCGCGAACGTCGCTCGGGATGCTCTTCCCCGACGCAACGGCATGGGCGGATGCCGCCGCATACGCTCGGTCGATGCCGCGACAAGCGGACGAAGCGGCCGACGACGCGCATACGAACCCGCCGATGCAGGAAATGCCTAGAAGCACCGCGCCTTCCATGCCTCCACCTCGCAATCGTCTACCGAACCGAGTGCGCACGCCTCGTCGAGCCAGCGCGGAACCGACTGCCAGCACCCCTCGTCATCCGCTGTTTTGCGCGAAAACGATTCTCGAATGACGCAGGCGGCGTCATCCCCTCGTTCCACCGAGGCGACGGCGCTCACGAAACGCCGGCCGTCGCAGCCCCTCGACACCTGTACCACCACGTCAAGGGCGGAAGCGATATTGCCTTCGATCACCTCGACCGGTAGATCCATGCCGTAACGGACCATCGTCACCAGGCGCATCACCATATCAGCAGGCGAGTTGGCGTGAAGCGTAGTCAAAGATCCGTCATGCCCCGTATTCATGGCCGTCAGCATATCCAAGGCTTCGGCCCCGCGGCATTCCCCGACGATAATCCGATCGGGCCGCATACGCAGCGCATTGCGCACCAAATCGCGGATGCTCACTTCTCCGACGCCCTCGGCGTTGCTTGCCCGTGATTCCAGGCGGACGACATGGGGATGCTCGCTGAACTTCAGTTCGGCCGAATCCTCGATGGTCACGATGCGCTCCTTTTCGGAAATGACGCACGAAAGCGCATTGAGCATGGTGGTCTTTCCGCTTCCCGTTCCTCCGCACACCGCCACATTCCTGCGAGATTCCACCGCCCAGCGCAAAAGCTGCGCCACACGCTCGTCGAACGAGCCTCGCTCTTGCATGTCTTCGAGCCGCATCGCCCGCTCCGTGAACTTGCGAATCGTGACTGCAGGACCATCGAGGGCTATCGGCGGAATCACCACGTTCACGCGATGGCCATTCGGCAAACGCGCATCCACCATGGGGCTGCTCTCGTCGACGCGCCTGCCCAATGGAGCCAATATCCGATCGATCAGGGAGCGCAGCTGCACGGCATTGGCGAAAAGCGCCCCCTGAAATTCGACGACCCCCGATCGCTCCACGAACACCGATTCCGTGCCGTTCACCATGATTTCGGTCACCTGCGGGTCTTCCACCAACGGCTGCAAAGGACCCAAGCCGAACACCGTATCCATCAGCTCTTTCGCAAGACTTTCCTTCGCCTCCCCCGAACGCGCCGACCATTTCGCCGTTGCGAAAACCGCCCTTATGGCGCTTTTCAGTTCGCTGCGTGCGCGCTTCGGATTGTCGACCGCCAATGATGCGAGTGCGTCGCCGGCGATAATCGCTCCTACTTCGTCTTTAAGCTCGTCGAGCATCCAGGAGTTCGCTCCCAAAACGAACGAGCCGCTTTCTGCCTGGGCCGCTCCCACCCTGTCCATGAGCGTCATTTGGGTCCTCCTTTCCCGAAAAGCGTCCGCCTTCTTTTCGAGGACCCCTTCCGTCCGTCGCAAAGCATCTCCGCTCGTCGTTCGGGAAGGATGTCCGCAAGAAGGCCGCGCGCCCCTTCGATGAAGACGTTTCTGGATTCGAGCAGTTCGTCGGGATATCCCGCACCGAGCAGCTCGTCGACATCGCGTCCTCCATCGGCGAGCTCGACCGCGCGCGACCCGCGCAGGGCGCATGAGACATCGACCGCAGTAAGCAAACTGCCCTTTTCATAACGATTCACCACGAAAGTGAAGCCCGTCGTCGCAATTCCGAGCCGCGCGCAAAGCTCGACCGCATGCACCGTAGCGCGCAGCGACGACGGGCGCCTATCCATCACGAATACGACGGCATCCGCCATCTCGAGAATGCCCGCATGCCCGTCTCCCCACATCGCTCCCGTATTCACCACCACTGCATCGAATGCGCGCTTCATGGCCGAAATCATCGGAACGACCTCGCCCGCAACGAGCTCCGAAACCTCGAGCCGACGAGGGGCGGCCACAAGAAGCGGCGCTTTGGGCGCCGTCGTCACGGCGTTCAGTCGAGACGGATCGTCGCGCACTTCCTCGATACGAAGCGGCGAAGAAACGCCCAGAAGATAATCAAGGTCGCCGAATTGCAGATCGGCGTCGAATGCAGCGGTTTTAAGGCCGGCCCGCGAAGCCATCAGCGCGAAAACGGCCGACAACGTGCTTTTCCCGCAGCCGCCGCTGCCGCCCACGACCGCCACCACGGTACCCGGTCCCTCCTTCACGGGCGTCCCTTTCACGGCATACGACACCCTCGGGGCGGAATCGGCATACGGAAGCGCATCTTGGTCTTCTTTTCGGAAGGCGCTTCCGCCGTTTCCCTGAGCAGCCTGCGCGACGGCAGCGCTCGGACCGATCGAACCCGAATGCTGTAGTTCGTCTTGCAACCCTTTCGGCGCCGATGCATCCGATTTTCCGAAAGAAGGCGAACCGGACCGGTCGCGCGATTCTTCGTTTCGAGAATCGCAAGAATCGGCAAAGATCCCACCGCCCGCGCCTTCAACATGTCCGGCCGACAAGGCTCCGGAGCACAGTCCCGTTCCTGCATCCCCCCGAGCACGAGATGCGTCGGAAAATCCGGAAAACGAATCGACGCCGAAATCGGCCTTTTCGCTGCCGCGCGATACTGCAAATTGCGCTTTCGCCTGAGCGTAGCGACGCGCGAACATCGCTTCCGACCACAGCCCATCGATATGCGCATTCGACGCGCGGCTGGCAAGCGATCCGTTTTGACCGTCGACGACCAGGAATACCTTTCCGCAAAACCCGTCATGCTTGATAGCCGCCGCGACGTTGATCGACTCCATGTCGTCGCACGAAACGACCCACGCCTCATCGAATCCATTGCGCGACCGTGCTTTCGCACGACATGCCTCGGCATCCGTTTCGCACGCAAGCCACGAAAGCATCGAAAGCCCTTCGCCCGGCAAGCCGATCAGAGACGGATCTTTCATCGACTCCGAATCCGCACAGAGAAGAATGTTCTCTTTCATAGCCGCCTCACTTTTCGTCACTTGAACCGCCATCACCATCTCCGGATGCATCCTTTTGCCCGTTTTGCAGTTCACGAGAAGCGGGCTTTTCCTGCAAATCATCCTCGGGAGCGTCCCCGTCAGGTGTTTCGTCTGGTTTCGGAGTTTCGACAACTCCCTCGGAATCGGCTTGGGGCGATTCGCGACCGGCCGCATCCCGAGCAACGGAATCGTTTCCATCCGCAGGCAAAACGAAATACAACTCGCTTTTCTGAGATGCCGTGATTAATTCCTCGACCGCATCAGGACCGACCGCCAAGGTCACCCAGGTAACCTCCGACTTCTTCTCCGACTCCTCCTCGATCGTCGTGCTAGTCGACAGAACAAGGACACGGGATGCGAGCAAATCGGTGGCAGAGCCGGAAGAGGAGTACACGTCGACATACGACCCTGGAGCAATGGAGCCGCCGACGGTCGACACCGCCTTGGCGGGAACGCTTACGGCGCATTTCCCGTCAGGCACCTGCAGGGCAACCGTTTCGTGCTCGTCGAACCGATGCTTCAGCACCACTTCGCCCGCGTAAATCGGACTGGTCGCAGGAAGACTCGCGACCTCGTCCCCATCCGATACAGCACCCTCGGGAATAAGCTCACTCAGCCAGAGACGCTTTTCGGAATTCGTCGAGTCGAGCGTGTCGCCCACCGCCACATCGTCGGTCGCCACAAGTATCTCCACCTGTTCGCCGCCGTAGCGAGCAAGAGCCTCAGCCCGCTCGCGGTCCAAATCAGACTCAAGGTCGGACGTGTAGGCAAGAATTCCCGCGACGCACACGACGCCGCACAATATGCCGACGGCCAAATGAACCCGACGCCTCATCGCCTCCTCCTTCCATGCATCCGTGCGCTAACCGGCACTTTCGTTTTATGCGAAACACGGCGCGCAGATTGCTCGACCGCATACGCGCATCGCCGGCTGCAACGCCGCTTTCACGCCGCCGAAACGGCGTTGCAGCCGAGATTCGCCAAAGCCGTCCTCGAATTGCAATCGCTCAAGGACGCTTCCATGATGACTTTCGATTCCGGCAGCCTTTGAGAAGAAGTCATCGACTTTTCCGTCTTCCATCCGGCCGCAAACCGGCAGGTCTCCCGCTATTCGCCTCTCGAATCGAACCGAAACCCGGATCTTTCCCGGTGAAGTTCGCCCGAAAGGCGCGCAAAACAAGAACACGAGTTCGGAAATCAACGGTTGACCGCCAGGAATGAATCCACCATGCGAAAAACCAGGAGAGAGCCTGAGTGGCAGAATATGCAAACAGAACGCGAGGTTTCATCCGCGGTGGATCGCGATGGCGAACGAAGAGAAGGGCTCGCTCACTTGTCGCGGATACGGACGCAGCACCCCGCCCGGATACTTGCCGACGTTCTCACCACGCAGGAGAGCTTCAACTACGACCTCAAGGACCGCACCGCCGTCTCCGAGGCCAACGCATCAACAACGGCACTTTCTCCGCGATGGTCCATGGCAAGTCCGTATGTCGGGAACGCAATGCCGCCTTCGCAGTTCGACGACTTAGCCCGCCTCGCGCTTTCATACGAAAACATA
>JAUNDR010000012.1:0-31675 GCA_030525985.1 Slackia sp.
ATGTCCCGCAGGAACCGTGGCCGGCGTGGCGCTTGTGGCGGCAAGCCCCGACCTGCAGTCGATCGTCGGCGCGCTATTCACATGGAAGGTCGCCGTTTTGGCGGCTATCGTGTTCGGGGCGATGACGGTCTATCGCCCGTTTTGCCGGTTCCTCTGTCCGCTCGGTGCGTTATACGGTTTCTTCAACCGCTTCTGCGCGCTGCGCTATGTGGTCAACCCGCAGGCGTGTACCGGTTGCGGGGCGTGCATGGATGCGTGCCGCATGGACGTTGCGCGCGTAAGCGATCACGAGTGCATACAATGCGGCGAATGCAAGAAGGCCTGCGTGCACGGGGCCATTCGCTTCAGCGTGTCGGCGCCGTCACGAAAGTCTTTTTCGCCCGCGCCGCCTACGAAGGAGGGACGGGTGGAGGCGATCGGGGAGGAATCAGGCGATGCGGCCAGGATTGGCGGTCGCTGAAACCCCTGGGTGTGGCCGGGGCAATGACGCGATTCCGGTTGACGACGGCCGTCGAGGTCTTTGTTGGCGGCGCTTTTGAACGAAAGCGGTTGGCCGAGGCCAATTTTTCCGACTTCTACCACGAATTTCGACGTCTTTATCGCTGCGGTGCCCTGCGGTGTTCTTCGTGGGCTGCGTTTCCCCAGTTCGTGGGTTTTGCGTTTGGAAGTCGTGTCGTTGTTTTGTGGCAGAACCCCCGAAAAATGGCCGACGGGCTCTTCTTCTTGTTCGTATCGGAAACCGCGCCGCTTTTCAAAAGACCAGCGACATGTATCGGGTCGGCTACACGCACCGTGGGCGCCTCGGGAATCCCTCGAGATGCTTCAGCGGGCTTTCCGGTCGGTTCGGCGAACCGTACGCACGGTTCGACGAACCGCTCCGCTTTGCCGGCATCGCACGCTCTTTGGCGAATCTTCCGAGCAGCTCGGCGAATCGTCGCGACGGTTTGGTCGGATTCCCAGGATGACCGAGCTTTTTTCTGGGAGGCTTTGACGTGTTGCACCTGGTTTGCGAGTATGGGTGCGCTACGAATCGAACAACGGAGGTTTTCATGATGGACAACCGTACGACCGAAGAGCGCTGCGACCGACCCCGCATCGAGCTCGAGCATGTCGATTCCGACCTTGCCCGCGAGAGGAAAAGCGCGTGTTCGGGCAAGTCGAAGAGCGGGTTGTGCGCCGTTCGTAAAGAGGCGCGTCATGGCCGCATGTCCGCGCTCGCGCTTTTCGCGGCCGTTTTGACGGCATGCGCATTGTCGGCCTGCTTGTTGGCGGGCTGCCAGTCGAACGACGCCGCCGTACCCGACGCCGTCGCGCCCGGCGTCGATCAAAACGCGCAGACGTCCGTTGATTCAACCAAGATGCGCGGCGCGGCGAAAGGTCAGCCTGCGCCCGATGCGCCGCTCACGATGCTCGACGGATCTACGAAAAACATCTCCGACTTCCAAGGCGGCGTGACCATTTTGAGCTTCTGGGGTACGTGGTGCCCGTACTGCATCAAGGAGATGCCCGACCTGCAGAAAATCAGGGAGAATTACGCGGATGTGAACGTGGTGCTGGTGAACTGCGGCGAAGATAAGGCTACGGTGGCGGATTTCGCCGAGCAGCAGGGCTACGATTTCGTTTGGGCGCTCGACCCGAATGCCGAAGCGCAGCGCGCTTATCCCACGAGCGGCATTCCCTATACCGTGGTGATCGATGCCGAAGGCACGGTGAGCGAAATCTTCGCCGGTTCCGCGCGCGACATGTATCCCAAGTTCGAAGCCGCCGTGCAAAAGGCGATGGAGTAGGGGCGTTTCCAGGGCGTATAGGCGTCCCTCCTCCTACCGGTGCGCCTGGCAGATCGAATCCGCATGATGCGACGGCGGGCTTCATCCCGACCTGCGCGCCCGTTGCCGCTCGCGCGCCTCTCCCACGAAAGGGTCCGTCCTGCACGGGCCCTTTCGCGTGTCGCCCCTTGGCCATGCGCGCTTCGCCGTTCGCGGCGCCCGTGCGCCTCTCGCCGCCATTGCGTGTACAACCGGATATAATTGCCGCCCACGTACCGAAAAATCGACAGGATGCGGACCCGATCGCGCAAGCTTTCGTCTGCATCGAAAGGGGGATGATGGGCATGGTCGTTATCGGCGTGATAATCGCCCTGGTCGTCGTTTTGGCGATCGTGTTGGCGGTGAATGCGATGCGGCTCAAGCCGACGCCCGTGACCGACCCGCTGCCGCAAAGCAGCGCGATGGGAACCGACGAGGCGGTCGAGCGCTTCCGCGAGATTCTGCGAAGCGAAACGGTGTGGGCGGCTGCCGACCCGCAGGCCGACCACACGGCGTTCGACGAGTTCGTTCCGAAGCTGCGCCGCCTGTACCCGCGCGTGTTCGAAACCTGCGAGCTCGAGATGATCGATACCTACGGCATCTCGCTTCTGTGGAAGGGCGCAAACCGCGATGCCGACCCCGTTTTGTTCATGGCGCATCACGATGTGGTGGAAGCCGACCCCGCCGGTTGGACGCACGATCCGTTCGCGGCCGATATCGAAGACGGCAAGATCTACGCGCGCGGCGCGGTGGACACCAAATGCATCTGGGCCGCTCTCATGGAGGCCGCCGAAACCCTGATCGTCGAGGGTTACGTGCCCCCGCGCGACGTGTATTTCTTCTCGTCGAACACCGAGGAAGACGGCGGAGAAACCGCTCCGCACATGATCGACCATCTCAAGGCGATCGGCCGTTTGCCTTACATGGTGCTCGACGAAGGCGGCGCGGTCATCGACAATCCGCCGCTCGGCGTGCAGGGCGAATTCGCTGCGATCGGCGTAGCGGAAAAGGGCATTTTCGACGCCTATATCGAAACGTCGGCATCGGGCGGCCATGCCTCGACGCCGTCGCTTTCCGACGCATCGGCCAAGCTGGTGTCGGGTCTTGACGACCTGCAGAAAAACCCGCCGCGTGCCGCGCTTTCCGGCCCCGTGGCGGCCATGCTCAAAGAGCTGGCGGCCCACAGCGGCTTCGGCCTGCGCCTGGTGTTCGGCAACCTGTGGCTTTTCCGCCCGCTCGTGGTGAAGATCATGAAGGGCAACCCCGAGACCGCCGCCATGGTGCGCACCACCTATGCGCTCACGCAGCTCGAAGGAAGCCGCGCCCACAACGTCATTTCGAAAAAGGCGAAGGCAACGGTGAACGTGCGCATCGACCCGAGCGAATCGGTCGCGTCCGCCTTCGATCGCATCAAGGCGCGCTTCGATGACGAAACGGCCTACGAGCTGGCCGAAGTGTGCGAGCCGTCTCCCGTCTCTCCTTTCGAAAACGATCCGGCATTCGATTACCTGCGCCGCATCGTGCACAGCGTGTATCCCGACGCGGGCATCGCCCCTTACGTGCAGACGAGCTGCAGCGATGCCCGCCACTTCGCCCGCGTGTGCCCGCATACGTACCGCTTCGCCGGCATCCTGTTCCGCGGCGACCAGCGCATGCGCATCCACGGCCAAGACGAGAACCTCGACGTGGACGCCTACAAGCGCGGCGTCGGATTCTACATCGAACTCATCCGTCACCTCGATTTGTTGGGAAAGTGATAGCGCATGGCTGACGAAACCAAGAAATCCGCCCGCCCCAAGGGCGCATTCTTCTACGGATGGTGGGTGGTGATCGGCGGCCTGCTGATCATGGCCACCTGCTACACCGCGTTCGTGAACTGCATCCCGCTGTTCCAAACGCACATCGTGCGCGACCTGGGCATCACGGTGGGCCAGTTCAACACGGGCGTTTCGCTTTCCACGGTGATCGCAGTGTTCGCGTCGCTTGTCATCGGGCGCCTGACCGACCGTTGCCCCGCGCGCGCTTTGGCGGCGTTCGCCATCCTGACGACGGTCGTGGTGCTCGTGCTCATGTCGATGGTCGAGCAGGTTTGGCAGTTCTACGCGCTGTGCGTCATCGCCGGCATGGTGGTAGTCGCGGGCACGCGCCTGCTCGTATCGGTCGTCATCTCGAATTGGTTCACGCTCAAGCGCGGCCTGGCGGTGTCCATCGCGCTTTCCGGTTCGGGCGTGGGCGGCGTGCTGCTTTCTCCCGTGACGAGCGCGGTGATCGCGTCGGCGGGCTGGCGTGCGGCGTTTCTGGTGCTGGCGGGAATCTGCCTGATTGCGGCGTTGCCGCTGTGCCTGGCGGTCTTCGTCACGCGTCCGAGCGATAAGGGCCTCGTCCCGTACGGCGCGGGCCTGTCCGAGCAGGCCAAGGTCGACCGCTCTCCCGATGCGCCCGTCACCGTTTCGGTCGGCTGGTCGGTTTTGCGCAAGAACGCGGGCTTTTGGGCGCTCGTGTTCGGCTTCGTCATGATGGGCGTCGCCAACGGCGCCTTCATCACCAATGCGGTGGCGAACATGACTTCGGTCACGGTGAACGGAACCGAGGTCGTCACGGGCGGCCACTCCCTTATGTGGGCGGGCACCGTCTGGTCGTTCTACCTGGGCTTGGTCATCGTGGCGAAGGTGTCGCTCGGCGCGATTTACGACCGCTTCGGCCTGACGGTGGGCACTTCGCTCGGCACGGTGGCCTCCACGTTGGCCGCGGTGTTTCTGTGCTTCGCCGCAACCGATTGGGGTCCCATTCTGGCGTGCGTGTTCTTCGCGTTCGCCACGTGCATGGGCACGGTCGCGCCGCCTGTCGTGGTGGCGAAGCAATACGGCAAGAAGGACTTCGGCACCGTGACCGGCATCGTGACGGCGTTCGAGCTGTTCGGAGCGGCTATCGGGTCGGTCGCATCGGGCCTTTTGTTCGATGCGTATCTGTCGTTCGTGCCGGTGTGGGTCATGATGGGCGTGGCATCGGTGCTGATGGGCGCAGCGCTTCTGGCGTCCGTCCCCGCTGCGCGCAAGCTCGTCGCGCGCCGTCGTGCCGAAGGCGCTCCGGAAATCGACGAGGAAGGCCTGGAGGTTCCGCAGGCGTAAGGTCCGCGGCTTGTCCGCGCCGGCCGCATGGCCGTCGATATATGTATCGGAAAAAAGAACGGGAGCCGGCCGCATCAGCGCGGTCGGCTCCCGTATTTCATTCTGAGCCAAGGCGGCGGCTTGCAGGGGTTTCGGCCTGCGAGTCGGTCGCCGTAAAGCGGCGCAGGGCGTCTATTTGCGCCCCGTGTGCACGGCCACGATGCCGCCGGCGTAATTCTTCCAGGTCACATCCCTGAATCCCGCTTCGCGCAGCATGGCGGCGTAATGCTGTTGGTCGGGAAACGCTTTGATCGAGTTCGCCAGGTACACGAAACTCGGCGCGTCGCGGGTGAAAAGCCATCCCCAAAACGGAATCATCACTTTCAGGTAGATGTGGTACAACCCGCGCCACAGCGCATTCGGCGGCGTGGAGAATTCCAGGCAGGCGAACGTGCCGCCCGGCTTGAGCACGCGGCGCACCTCTTCGAGCGCCTGCATGCGGTCGGGGATGTTGCGGATGCCGTACGCCATGGTCACGGCATCGTAGGAATTGTCGGGGTAGGGCACGTGCTGGGCGTCCACCACCTCGAAATCCACCGGCACGCCGCAGTTTTCGCCTGCTTCCATGCGCTCGCGCGCCACGTCGAGCATCTCCGGCACGAAATCGGTCAGCTGGATATGCGCGGGCGGACGGCGCGAGGCCGCCATATAGCTGACGTCCCCCGTGCCGCCCGCCAGATCGAGCAGGTCGGACGCGTCGGTCAGATTCGCCGCGTCGACGGTCTTGCGCAGCCAGCCCTTGTAAAGCCCGAAGCTCGAGAACGCGTTGAACTTCTTGTATTGCTCGGCGATGGTGCCGAAGATGTGCTGCACGCGCTCCTCGGAAAGGGCGGCGTCGGCCTCTTCGCCCGTCGCGGTGTCGATGCTGTGGTGATTGGTTTCGCTCATGATGCTTCCGTCCGGTTCGTTTGCCTCGCCGGTCAAGTATGCGGCGTTTCGCGTCCGCGCGCCACGGTTTTGCGCCGATACCGCAACACCCGCATAAACCGTCCGCCCGCGTCGGCGGTGCATGCGCCTCCGGGCTGTTCCGCCCGCCGCCCGCGCCGCCGCATCGTGCGCGCGCCCTCCGTCGCCCGCTCCTGCCGCACGGCGCCCGGATGTCCGCATCGTTTTTCGGCGGCGATATACGACGCTTCGCCGTTTTCGGAAACGCCCGTATTGCGGCGGATGGGCGATGCGCTATCATGTCGGTCATGCTTTTGTGTGCTGAACATATCATCCCCGTCACGCAGCCGCCGATCGACGATGGCGCGGTCTTGGTGCGCGACGGGCGCATCGTTGAAATAGGCGGTGCCCAACGTATGAAAGCGCGCTATCCCGAAGAGGAGGTGCGCGATTTCGGCCGTGCCGCCATCATGCCGGGTTTCGTTGATTGCCATACGCATCTCGAATACACGGCACTGCGCGGCATCGTCCACGACGTTCCGTATGCGGAATGGCTTGCCCACGAGCATGCCAAGGCCGACATGCTCACGCATGACGACCGCTACGACTCCGCGCTGCTCGGCGGCATGGAAATGCTTTCCGGCGGCGTCACCACCGTGGCCGACTTCACGAGCACGGGCGCCTCGCGCGAAGCCGTGCGCGACCTCGGCCTGCGCTCGGTGGTGTATCGCAGCGTCGGCGTGCCCGAGAAAGACAAGGTGGATTCCGCGATCGAAGCCGCCGTGGAAGACGTGCAGGCTTGGACGGCCGATTCCGACCCCGAACTCGTGCGCATCGGCATCGCTCCGAAGGCGCTTCATGCATGCCACCCCACGGTGTTCGCCCGCGTGAACGAGGTCGCCGACCGCCTCGGCATTCCCGTCGCCATGCATATGGCGGGCAGCTACGAGGAGTACCAGTACATCAAAAACGGCTCCACGCCGCTTTCGGTGCGCGGCATCCAGGGCGATGACAACCTGACCGACCGCCCCATGTGGCTTCCCACGGGCGTCACGCCGGTGAATTATGCGCTGAACTGGGGCGCTTTCCAAAGCGACGACGTGCTGGCCGTGCATTGCGTCCATGTGGACGACACCGATATCGCCAAGCTCAAAGAATATGACGCGGCGGTGGCCGTATGCACGCGCTGCAATGCCCAGCTGGGCATGGGTCTGGCCCCGTTGCAGAAGTTCCTGCAGGCGGGTATCCGCGTGGGTCTCGGCACCGATTCGCCTGCGGCGACCGATACTTCCGACATGTTCACCGAGATGCGCCTGGCCACGCTGATCCATCGCGCGGTCGATCGCTCCGACTTCCTCACTGCGCAGACCATGCTCGAGCTCGCCACCATCGGCGGCGCGCGCGCCTTGCGTATGGATGACGAAATCGGCAGCCTCGAAGTGGGCAAGCGCGCCGACATCATCGTGGTGGATCTGTCCGGCTCGCGTCAGACGCCGCTGGTCGATCCGGTCACGGCGGTGGTCACGGGCGCTGCGGCGGCCGACGTCGTGTTCACCATGGTGGGCGGCATCGTGCGCTACGAGCACGGCGGCCATTGGAACGCCAATGTCGATCCTGCCGAGGTGGCGCATCGAGGCATTCATATTCGTGGAAAGCTGAAAGATTAGATATGGCTCAGAAAATGACGGCGAAGCAGCGCGCGGCGCAGGTTGAAGCGGCGCGTCGTCGCGAGGAGGCCGAAAAACAGCGTCGCGAACGCGCGGCGCGTACCAAGAAGATTTTCACCGTGGTCGTATGCGTCATCCTGGTGTTGGCGCTCGGCATTCCTACCGTGGCCATCATGGCTATGGGAGGCGCGGCGTAAGCGCGATTTATGGCATTTCCGGAAAACCCCGTGCGGCGAAGCGTGCGGGGTTTTTTCGCGTATGATGGCAATTCGAAGAGGGCGACGCTTCGGGCGCCGCTTTTCGCAGCAGGCAGGAGAGTGATATGGGATTTCGATCGCAGGTTGCCGCAACATTGGGCAAAAGCGCCCGATGGGCAGGCGAAACGTTCATGCATAGGTCGGCGGGCAACCTGCCGGGAGCCATTGCCATGAAGCTGGCCCCCGCCGTTTTGGCCGATCTTGCGCCTCGGGCCGACAATATGATCGTGGTGTCGGGAACCAACGGCAAAACCACCACGACGAATCTTGTCGCCGACTGCCTTGCCACGTCGGGCCGTGCGCTGTACTGCAATCGCGACGGCAACAACCTCGAGTCGGGCATCGTCACGGCGCTTCTGGTGAAGCCCGAACAGGGCTGCAGCGTTTCAGGCGCGGCTTCGTCGTCGGGCGCGCCGGTGTCGTGTTTCGAGTGCGACGAAATGTATACCAAGCACGTGCTGCCGCGCGTGCGCCCGCGCTATTTCATGCTGCTGAACCTTTTCCGCGATCAGCTCGATCGCGTAGGCGAGATCGAACATGTGCAAAACACCATCGCCGCCGCGTTGGAAGGCTCTCCCGAAACGGTGTTTCTCTATAACGGCGACGACCCGTTGTGCGCCGCGATCGCCGGCCGCATCCCGAATCGCTCGACGGCCTTCGGCATCGCAAGCGATCTGGGGCTCGACGCCGACCGCATCAGCGACAGCCGCTTCTGCCAGCAATGCGGCGCCGCGCTTGAATACGATTACGTGCACTACGGACAGCTGGGCGCCTATCGGTGTCCCGACTGCGGCTGGGCGCGGCCTGCGCTTGATTTCGCCGCGTGCAACGTGCGCCTTGAAGACGACGGCTACGCGTTCGACATCGACGGCCATACGGTGTGCACCGGCCAGACGGGCGCGTATATGATCTACAACACCCTGGCCGCCTACGCCGCTTCGAAGGTGTCGGGCATCGTCGCGTTCGACGATTTCGCCCGCGCGGTGGAAAGCTATCGTCCGACGAACGGCCGTTTGCAGACGTTCGATCTGGGAACGCGCAGCGTCATGACGAACCTTGCGAAAAATCCCACCGGATTCAACCAGAACATCCGCATCGTGCTCAACGAGGGCGGGCGCGTGCTGGCGCTTTTCGTGAACGACGACGAGGCGGACGGCTGCGACGTGTCGTGGTTCTGGGATATCGATTTCGAACGCTGGGCGCAGATCGACGGGCTCAAGGCGTTCGTGGGCGGAACGCGTGCCAACGATATGCAGGTGCGCTTGAAGTATGCGGGCATCGAATCGACGATCGTCGAAACGGCGGCCGATGTGCTCGACGCCACCGACGAATCGGACGGAAAGGTGTACGTGATAGCCAATTACACGGCGCTGCCGCCGCTGCGGCGCGAGCTCGAACTGCGCGAAGAAGGCCTCAAGGCGTTTCTGAACGCGAGCGCCGCCGAGGGCTTCGTCGAAGACGAAGCGGGCGATCAGGCTGCCGTGAAGAAAGGGGAATAATCCATGAAACCGATCACCATCGCGCATTTGTTCCCCGAGCTTTTGAATCTGTACGGTGACGGCGGAAACGTGATCGCATTGCGCCGCCGCTGCGAGTGGCGCGGCATTCCCGTGCAGGTGAGCGAAGTGGGCATGGATGACGACATCGATTTCGCCCATGCCGATATCGTGTTCGTGGGCGGCGGCGCCGACCGCGAGCAGCTGATCGCGAAAGACGCCATCGCCCGCCGCAAGTCCGAGCTTTCGGCGTACGTATCCGACGGCGGCGTGCTGCTGGCGGTGTGCGGCGGATACCAGTTCCTCGGTCACCACTACACGATGGGCGACACCGTGGTGGAAGGCCTCGGCATCGTGGATATGGAAACGGTGCGCGGCCAGGGGCGTCTGATCGGCAATGCGGCCATTCAGACCGATATCGCCGAAACCCCCGTGATCGGGTTCGAGAACCACGGCGGGCGCACGACGCTCGGCGCAGGCGTGAAGCCGTTCGGCCGCGTGCTCGGCGCCACGCACGGCAACAACGGCGAAGACGGCCTGGAGGGCGTGCATCAGGGCAACCTCATCGGCACGTATCTGCACGGGCCGCTGCTGCCGAAAAATCCTGCGATCGCCGATCACCTGATTGCGGCGGCGCTTGTGCGTCGCGGCGAATCGGGCGAGCTGGCCCCGCTCGACGATGCGGTGGAGGCGGCGGCGAACCGCGTGATGGCGAAACGTATGGGCGTCGCGTAAGCCGCCCGTTGCGGGCTCGCGGCGCATTCGTGGAAAAGGACGGCATTGATGATCGATACCAGGCAATACGTGGCCAAGCAGATCGAGGAGCGCGACATCAGGTTTTTGCGCCTGTGGTTCGTCGACGTGCTGGGCAATTTGAAGAACATCGCCATGACTCCGTCGGATTTGGACGAGGCATTCGCCGAGGGCATCGGCTTCGACGGCTCTTCGATTGCGGGTCTGGCGCCGTTGCACGAAAGCGACATGCTGGCGTTTCCCGACGCATCGACGTTCCAAACGCTGCCGTGGCGTCCGCGCAACAACGGCGTCGCGCGCATGTTCTGCGACCTGCGCACCCCCGATGGAGCTCCCGCGCAGGCCGATTCGCGCCAGATCCTCGTGTCGGTGCTCAAGAAGGCGGCATCGATGGGCTATGCGGTGAACGTGGGAACGGCGGTGGAGTATTTCTGCTTCAAAAGCGCCGACGCTCCCGATCCGATCGACGCAGGCGGCTATTTCGACCTCGCGCCGCTCGACGATGCCGCCGACCTGCGCCGCGATACGGTGCTCACGCTCGAGCAGATGGGCATTTCGGTGGAGTATTCCCATCATGAGTCATCGCCCGCGCAGCAGGAGATGGACCTGCGCTATTGCGACGCTTTGACCGCGGCGGATGCGGTTATCACGGCGCGCCACGTGGTGAAAGAGGCGGCGTATGCCCACGGCCTGCATGCTTCGTTCATGCCCAAGCCGCTTGAAAACCATCCCGGAAGCGCCATGCACGTGCATCAATCGCTTTTCGACGAAGAGGGCAACGCGTTTTTCGACGAGACCGATCCGCAGGGGTGGGGGCTTTCGGAAACGGGCAAGCGCTATATCGCGGGCCTTTTGAAGTACGCTCCCGAATATGCGCTGGTCACGAATCAATACGTGAATTCGTACAAGCGTTTCGTGCCGGGCATGGGCGCGCCTTTGCATGCTTCGTGGGGACGCTCGAACCGATCCGCCATGGTGCGCGTGCCCAGCTACAAGCCGGGCAAAGGATCCTCGACGCGCGTCGAGATCCGCAGCGTCGATTCCGCCGCCAACCCGTATTTGACGCTTGCCGCCACGATCGCCGCAGGCCTGCGCGGCATCGAGGAAGAGCTCACGCTCGAAGAGCCCGCGACGTGCGATCTGTTCACGCTGTCGCGCGAGGACATTCGGGAAAGGGGCCTTCGCCCTTTGCCGCGCGATCTGTCGCGTGCGATCGACGCGTTCGAGGAATCGCAGCTCATGCGCGAGGTGCTCGGCGACGCGGTGCACGGATACCTGGTGCGCTCCAAGCGCGCCGAGTGGGAAGAGTACCGCGCCCATGTGACCTCGTGGGAAATCGACCGCTATCTGGCAACGCTGTAGGAGGCGCCATGCATTCGAAAACGGTCATCGTTTCATGCGGCCGCACGATCACGCCCGAGCGCGCCTCGCAGCTTTTCGCCTCGATGGATGCCGACGTGCGGGCTCTGAAGGTTCCGCCCGAGCAGGCGCTCGACGCCATGCGCGGCGCATCGTTCGATCTGCTGGTGATCGACGACACCGACGGCCGCTGCGATGTGGCGGGCGTCGAAGAGGCGCTTGCGCGCGGCGGCCATGCGTCGCTTCTGTTGGTGCTCGGCGAAGGGGCTATGGCGTCGACGCGTTTGCCCGTACAGGTGAATGCCGATTTCGCGTGCGCGTATGCGACGGACGAAGAGGTGAAGCTGCGCTGCCGCAGGCTTTTGTGGCCGGGCGAGATGACGTCCGATTCCGATTTCGTGCACGTGGGGTCGCTTACGGTGAACCTGGCGACGTATCAGGTGAAAGTCGCGGGCGAGCCGGTCGATCTGACGTTCATGGAATACACGCTGCTTTCGTTTCTCATCACGCACCCGGGCCGCATCTACTCGCGCGAAACGCTGCTTTCCCAGGTGTGGGGCTTCGATTACTACGGAGGCAGCCGCACGGTGGATGTGCATGTGCGCCGTTTGCGCGCCAAACTCGGCCCCGAGGCGGCGCAGCATATCGAAACCGTGCGCGGCGCCGGCTATCTCTGGTCGAATTGATGGCGTCGCATCCGTCCGATTTCCGCAGCTCTTTTGCGGAAAATCCCCCGCTTTTCATCGCCGCGGGGGCTGCTTCGCGCGTGTGGTAGAATTGGACGGTTATTTTTCGAGAGTTTGAGAGGTAGATTGTGTTCGGTATAGGTGGATTCGAACTATTCCTCATCTTGCTGTTCGGGTTTTTGATCTTCGGCCCCGACAAGCTGCCGCAGCTTGCCAAAACCATCGGCATGGCTATTCAGAAATTCCGCGCCGCGCAAGACGAGATGAACAAGGTCGTCAAAACCGAGATTTACGATCCCATGAGCGACAAGCCGGTGAAAAACCCGCTCGATGCCATCGACAAGGAAAACAAGCAGAAGGTGGAGAAGAAGGAATCCTTCGCCGCCCGCAAAGCGAAATACGATAAAGAGCGCGAAGACCGGAAGAAGCGCGAGGCGGCCAACGACGCCGCCAAGGAAGTGCGCGCCGCTGCCGCCGCCGAGAAAAAGGCCGCTGTCGACGTCGCCGCGCCCGCTGCCGCCGCCGCTGCGGGAAGCGCGGCCGCCGCAGGCGTTGCCGCCACGACCGCCGCGAAAACGCCTGCGCAGGTGCACGAGGAAGTCATGACCGCCCGCAAGGAGGCGTCGGCCAAGGTCGCCGCCGAGCAGCAGGCGAAAAAAGCCGCCGACAAAGAGCTGGCGGACGAGATCTTCGGCACCAAAGCCGCTGTGAAACAAGCCGTGAAAAAGGATGCGGCTCCCGCCGTTTCCGCCGATGCCGCCGAGGCGTCTGATTCTGCTCAGAAGGAGGACAACTAATGCCTATCGGTCCGGCGCGTATGCCCCTTTTCGATCACCTGGGCGAGCTGCGCATGCGCCTTGTCCGCATCGTGGTCAGCCTGTTCATCGCCATGTGCATCTTCTACATGGCAACGCCTACGATCATCCAGTTCATGTGCCTTCCGGTGTACGACTACCTGCCGAAAGACCCCACCACCGGCGCCATCGCGCTGAACATCTTCGACGTGTTCGGCTCGTTCACCATCCGCTTCAAGGTGGCGCTGTGGACATCGGTGGTCGCCTGCATGCCCATCATCCTGTGGCAGATCCTGGCGTTTTTCCTGCCCGCCCTCAAGCCGAACGAGCGCAAATGGTTCATTCCCACGTTCGCTGCGGGCGTGGCGCTGTTCATCGGCGGCACTATTTTCTGCTATGCGCTCATTTTGAACCCCGCGGTGCAGTGGCTGACCAACCAGGCCACGGGCTTCGCGAACATCTTCCCCGACGCCAAGGCGTGGATCGACGTCATCATCAACTTCGAGCTGGCGTTCGGCTTCGCATTCGAGCTGCCGCTCGTGGTGTTCTACCTCGTGGTGTTCGAGATCATCCCCTATGCGAAGCTGCGCAATTCGTGGCGTACGGTCTACATCGTGCTCATGGTGATTTCCGCTATGGTCACGCTCGACGCATCGCCCGTCACCATGCTTATGATGTTCGCGGCGCTGCTCATGCTCTACGAGGTCAGCCTGTTGGTCGCCCGACTGGTGCTGGGCAATCGCGTGAAGAAGCAGAAGGAAGAGGCCGAGCGCGAGGCGCGCGAAGAGGCCGAGTGGAAAGAGGAATGGGGCCAGAAGAAAGAGGCCATCAGGAAGCGTCTTTCCGACGATTAATCCCACAGAATAGAAAGCCGCCCGATGCGGGCGCTTGCAAGAAACGCCGCCGAGCATGTATGCTCGGCGGCGTTTCTTCGTTGGTTGCGTCGCGGTTTATGGCCGATGCGCGCCGTTTCAGGCGTTCTGCGATTTGCTGTGCCTGCGTTCGATGGCCCTCATTTCTGCTATGGCTCCTTGGCCGAGAGAGCTTTCGAGGAAGGCGGGGTAGATCCGGGCAAGGTCGAGCGTGCTTGCCCGGGCGAGGACCGACACGATGCCGTGGGCGATGAAGTCGACGCTCAGGCGCTCTTCCTCGGAAAGGTCCGCCTCATCGATGCCGATGGTGTCCATCCAAATGCGCGTGAAGGATTCCAGGACGATGGTCCGCAGGATTCCCGATTCGCTTGCGGCGAACAGCGCGATGCGACGCGCTCGCTGCGCGAGGGAGTCCTTGTTCTCGGATATGACCGCATCGAGCTTCTCGTGCCTTCCTTCAAGGATGAAGCGGGGGATGTCTCGGATGAGATTCTCGCCGAACGCCTTGCGTGCCACGGCCTCGATGTTGTCGTAATGGTAGTAAAACGTGTTCGGGCTGACGTTCGCCGTGCGGCTTAGGGCGCTTACCGTTATTCCCTCGTAGCCGTTTCGGTCCAACAGCGTCCAGAAGGCCTGTTCGATCCTTTCTTGTGCCGACGGTCCTTCCTGGTTCTTCTTCGGTCGTGCCACGGATTCCTCCTTAATAGTACGGAATGTGCCTGTTCCACGGTTTTTTATAAATAGTATGCCCATTACTATTAAAGGGAAAGGTCCGGGCGGCGGCACGGCGCTGCCTGATGTGGAAAGAGGAAGGGATGCCCTATGCAGGATTTGAAACGGAAAATGAGAGCGCGCGTGTTCGCCGCGCCGTTCGCGATAGGCCTGGCGTTGCTGTGCGTTTTCGGCATCGCCGCCGCGCCGATGTTTTCGGCCTCTCCGAAAAACGTGCCCATGGCGCTCGTGAATCTCGACGAGGGGGCTGCGCTTCCGACGGGCGATTCCGTGAATGCGGGCGCGGCGGTCGTGAAGGCGATGACGGGCGCGGCAGAAGCCGCGACGGCCGACGGACAGACCGCGCCGATAGCATGGACGGAGCTCGACGACCAAGAGGCGCTCGATGAAGCGATGGCGGCGGGGGATTTCTACGGGGCCGTTGTCATTCCGGCGGATTTCACGCAGGTGCAGATGGCGGGTCGGGCGTCTCTTGCCGCCGCGTTGCAGGAGGGCATCGCGTCTTTGTCCGCCTCGCCTGAGCAGGCCGCCTCTGCCGCCTTGCAGGCAGGCGCACCCGATGCCTCCCAGGTTCAAGCAGCCCAGGCGGCAGCCGTTCAGGGAATCGTCGCCGATATCGAGCAGGCGCAGCAAGATGCCGAAAAACCCTCGGTCGACGTCGTTTTGAACGTGGCGAAAAACCCCATGCTCGCCCAGCAGATGCAGGCTGCGATCACGGGCATGGTCGCCCAGGCGGGAATGCAAGCGAATGTGACCGCGATCGGGGAGGCCGATGCGGGCGATAGCCCCTTGGCGGCCATGATGAGCGTGCAATTCATGGTCATGCCTCTTTGCATGATGTCGATCGTCATGGGCGCCGTCATTGTTGCCGCACGATGGCCGCGTCGCAATGCCTCGCGCGGCGATCGCGTACGCGAGGGGGCGATCCAGCTCGCGTATTGCGCGTGCGCCGCTTTCGTCGCGGCGGTCGCGGCCTACGGCATGGTCGCATGGATAGGCGGCGTATCGGTGGGGGCGCAGGCGTTGCTTTTGCTGTGGTTGGCAAGCTTCTGCCTGATGACGGCCATGGTGGGCCTGTGCGATATCGCCATGCCGCTCGGTGCGCTCGTCATGGTGTCTGTGTTCGCCTTCGGCATGAGCACGGCGATTCTGCCCGTCGAGATGCTTCCCGGATTCTGGGCTGATATGGTTGCTCCCTGGGCGCCGCAGGCGTGCCTCGGAGACGGTCTGCGCGGCATCATCTATCTCGGAAACGGCGCATTCGATGCGGGCGTCGCTCCTTTGGCGGCATGGATGCTCGTCGGCTTGGCCGCCTTCGCGGTTGCGGTCGCGCTGCCTTCTCGCAAGCAGGAGGCCGACGCCGCCCGCTGAGCGTAATCGGTTGCATGACGGCGTTTTGGTGCCGCTGACGATTCGGCCCGAACGCCGCCGCCCGCGAATCGGAATCTGCACCCAGCAGGCTGCCCTTGCCGGTCGACGCAGCATCCTCTTCCTCCCGTTGCTCGGATATTCGGTCAGAAAGAGGAAAGGGTGCCGCGCCGCCGGCAATTCTGCGTTAGGATGGCGTGTGGCGCAACGAGCGCTTCGAAACGCCGAAATGCAGAGGAGGAGCGGCATGCACGAATTGGGAATCATGACGGGCGTCGTCGAAAGCGTCACTCAGACGGCGCAGGCCAACGATGCGCTCAAGGTGCTCAAGGTGTCGCTTTCCGTGGGTCGCATGACCGAGGCCATCGAAGATGCACTGCAATTCGCATTCGAGGCGTTGATCGACCGCGATCCGCTCTATGAGGGAGCGCAGCTCGAAATAACCATGGTGGAACCGAAAAGCCGCTGCGTGGAGTGCGGAAACGTGTACGAGCACGATCGCTTCCACGTGTCATGCCCCGCATGCGGAGGATTCGGCGAGCTGATCGCCGGCAAGGAGCTGCGCATCGACAGCATCGAGGTCGATCTGCCCGACGACTAGCTTGTGCGTTCGCGCATCGGGGCTTCGTTGCCTCGCGGTTCGTGTTTGCGTGCGGAGGCGTTGTCACAGCGATGCTTCGATTGCACTGCGGTTTCAGCGGCAGGGGGGGGCGCCGCCGAACGTAGCGGGCTGCAATGCGGCCTGTCGCCGGGGCTGGACACGAAGCGGTGCTTCGGGGCTTGTTTCGTCTTTCGCTCTGCCGCTGTATCGCGATTTGCATGGCGATGCGTGGATTGCGCGAGCGTATTTCGCCTGATTGCCGCGTTTGAGCTTTGGCTTCGGCTTTGTGCGCGGAGGTGCCTTGAGCTTGGTCCGTATCGACGAAAGGAACGTCATGAAAATAGACATGAAGCAGCCTATCCTGGACAAAAACGATCGCCTTGCGTCGGAAAACCGCGCCCTTTTCAAAGAGAAGGGCGTATTCGTGCTCGATCTTCTGGCGAGCCCCGGCTCGGGCAAGACCTCCACGATTCTGGCCACTATCGAGGCCTTGCGCGACGAATACAATATCGCCGTCATCGAGGGCGATATCGCAAGCAACGTCGACGCCGAGCGCATCAGCGCGCAAGGCATCGCGGCGGTGCAGATCAACACCGGCGGCGCATGCCATCTCGAAAGCGATATGATCCGCCGCGCGACGGATGCCCTCGATTTGGACAACCTCGACTTGATCATCGTCGAAAACGTCGGCAATCTGGTGTGTCCGACCGATTTCGACCTGGGCGAAGGCGCGAAGGTCATGATTTTGTCGGTGCCCGAAGGCGACGACAAGCCGCTGAAATACCCCGGCGTCTTCCAGGCGTCCGAGGCGATTATCTTGAACAAGGTCGACACCATGGAGGTATTCGATTTCGACGAGCAGGCATTTCGCGATGCGGTCGTGCAGCTCAACCCGACGGCGCCCATCTTTCCGATTTCCGCCACGAAAGGCGGGGGCGTGGACGCGTGGGCCGCGTGGCTGCGTGCGAAAATCGAGGGCTTCCGCGCATAGATGGGGCGAATCCGCTCTCGTTTGCATAGAAATTTCGATTTACTATCGTATCGAGGCCTGTTTTCGAGGATTTCGCCGCTTTGGCAGGAGTGCAGAAGAAGCCGACCTGCGGTTTTGTCGACGCCGTTCGTGCAACGGGGCGGTCGATCGATGGGAAAACGGAAATATCATGCAGAATCGTGGTGAAAACGAACATCCGGGGCCTCGTCTGCGGTAGGTCCCAAATGTCGGACGGCTCAATGAAGCTTCAGGCGGTTCTTGTAAAACGACCTCGGCATTGTACCGAGGTCGTTCCTTTTCGTCCGGCCCAAGATCGATTTGTTGTGGCGTCGTTCGCTAGAGCGGCATCGGCATGTCGAGCAGCCAGGCGGTTCCGTATCCGAGAAGCGCGCCGAGCGCCGTGAATGCGATGCCGATTGCCAAGGAGCGCGCGACGGCCTTCCAAAGCGGAATATCGCCATAGGCCTTCTTCATGCGCGTTTGACGTGCGGTTGTATATTTGGTGCGATTCGTTCTGTCGACGGCCTCGCCCTTTTCGAAGGAGAGAATCTCGCGGAATGTCTGCACATCGTTTTCTATTTTGATTCGCTCGAGCACGGTTGCGACCACCATTGACGCGGCCCACGGCGCCAGGCCGAACAGAATGCCGAGCGGTCCCCACAGTGCGATTCCAGCCAAAGCGAACGGAATCATAAGAACCAGCAAAGCGAGCATGATTATGCCGAGCGTGCGCATCCTCTTCGCGTCTGCCGAAGCCACGGTTTTTTCCATCATGTCCAGGTCTCCTTTCACGAGCGCGTCTATCGTCGTGTCGAAAAGGACGCTCAGCATCAGCAGGCTTTGGATGTCGGGATAGGTTTTGTCGGTTTCCCAGTTCGATATGGTTTGGCGTGATACGTAGATGCGCTCCGCCAAATCTTCCTGGGAAAGCCCCATGTCTATGCGGCGCTTTTTGATTTGGTTGCTGATGTCCATGCGATTCCTCTCGACGGGTTGCAGCGTACGAAACGATGCCATACGGTGCAGCAAAAAGTATTTGACAGGGGTTTGACCTGGTATTTTATTTACTCGACAGAAAGCTTGTCCTGTCGGTTTTCTCTCCTCCGTTTGCGGTAGCCGAACTGAGGCTGCCGTATGCAAGGGCGGCCTGTCGTTGCGATTGTCGGAAATCTTGCCGCTCGGGTCAGAAAAATGCGGGTATGGCACAGACCTTCTCGGCGGTCGGGCGGTTTTCATTCGAGCTTCCATTGATAATACACATCGAATATCAGTTCGTTGATTAAATGTGGCGTGATGTCAGGTTAGCGTATCGTCGCTGTGCCATAGTCGCAAAAAACCAGACCCGCAAGCTTGTTTTCATGCAGCGCGTCGAAATCCGCAAGCCGCTCGTGCCTTACGATGCCAGCGGGCGAGTGCGCTGGGGCTAAACGGTTCCGGCGGCCGAGCGCGATGGCGGCTGTCTGCCGGTTCGCGGCATGCCGTCCCAATCTCCCTTTCGTGGCATGACGTGGAAAACGACGAGCCGATTTCGCATGCGGCGCCATATCCCGTTAGTCCGCTCGGCGACGCTCGGAAGCGCCGCCGATTCGCGGCAGGGGGCTGCGCCGGGCGGCGTTACAATAGGGCGCACGTTTCAATTCCGCACGAAAGGATGCACCATGACCTATCTTCCCGAAGCGCAGGCAACCCCGTGGCAGCAGGCGAAAGGCATCGACCGCCCTCGCACGGCGGTGCTGGTGATCGACGTGCTCGGCGGCAGCGGCGGCGTGGTGCCGGGCCTCGAGGCGATGGCGGACAACGCGGTGCGCATCGTGAAGGCCGCGCGCGCGGCGGGCGTTCCCGTGGTTTTCGCCGACGACGCGCACATCGCCGGCCTCGATAAGGAAATCGAACTCTGGGGCGAGCACGGCATTGCGGGAAGCGACGCCGCCCGTCCGCTCGATGCCTTCGAAGTGCAGGAGGGCGACTACATCGTTCCCAAGCGTCGCTACGACGGCTTCTTCCAGACCGACCTCGATCTGACGCTGCGCGAACTGGGTGTGGATACGCTGATCGCCTTCGGCGCCGACACCAACATCTGCGTGCTGCAGACGCTTGCCGGAGCGTATTTCCGCGGCTACAAGACGGTCGTTCCCGCCGATGCATGCGGCACGTTCCTCATCGGCACGCAGGAGCAGGGCCTGGAGTATTTCACGCGCTGCTACGACAGCCGCGTGGTGGACACGCAGACGGTGCTCGATTACCTGGCGCAATAACGCTCGATCGCCATATCGGCCGGCCCGCTTCGCTTCGGTGCGCCGGGGTTGCGTCGAAGCGAGGGCTGCGAAGCAGTGCATGAGACGAAGGGGCGGGGCGTTCGCTCATGCGACGCTTCGCCCCTTGCGCGTATCGCGGGCTTGAAACGGCTGCGATACGTTGCGTCATCGCGCTTTTCGCCGGGTCTCTTCGCCGGCGGCGTTTCTCTTTCCGCGCGCGAGCCCGTTGTTTCCGCTCCCGCCATCGGGGCCGACGGCTCCTCCGCACAGCATCGCGCGAACTTCGCCGCCCGTCGGCGGCCGCTTGCATTCCATGTCGCCCGTCACGCGGCGGATGCCTTTAAAGTTCCGCCGCCAGCATGCGCGCACGCGCGGCGCACCAGGTGCTTCCGCCGTTTTGCTGCACGTAATCGAGCAGAGCGCGCTTTTCGGACGCGTCGCTCGTGCATTCCGCCTTATGCAGCGTCATCAGCACGCGTTCGAGAGGAAGCAGCTCCTGGTCGGCAAGGATTTCATCCGCGATGGCGCGCGCGGCGTCGAAATTCCCGTCGCGCTCGTGAACCAGCAGGTCGCGCAGCGGTTCCAGCTCGGCGGCGTGAAGGCGCGCATCGCGCGCGATGCGGCGCTGGGGCATCGTGCGCAACGCTTCGATATAGGCGGAAAGCTTGTCGGGGTCGCGCAGGGCGAATGCGCAGTCGGCCATGAAGCCGTTATAGGCGAACGCGATGACGGCGACGTCGAGGTCGCATTCGAGCGTGCGCGCCAGCGTGATGGCCTCGTTCCATTTTCCTTGCCACATCAGGCCGTATGCGTAATCCCACACGCCGCGGGCATAGCCGCCTGCCGGCCGTCCCGTCGCCAGAAACGCCAGCGTCCAGCGGCAATACAGCGCCGGATCGCATTTCATGTCGAGTGCGGACGCCACGACGGCCTCGAATCCCTTGCGCTGCAGCGTGCGCAGCACCATGCACACGACGCCCGCGCCCAGGCCGATCAGCTGGATGGAAAAGGGTATCGAGAACAAGGGCCCGAGCAGGCAGAGGAAGCAGCCCGCCAAACCCAGGATGCTCCAGAAGCGATAGCTCCTCATGTGTACGGAATCGACCCAGCGTACGGAATCGCGGTCGGGCTGCGCCCCGATGGTGCGGGCGATGACGTCGTAGGCTTTCATGGCTTCCTTTCTTCGAATCATGCGCTTTCGCGCGAGTGCAAGCATATCGGACAAAAGCGGATGGCGGAAAAGATACGCGAAGAGGGCACGATCGCACGTTGGGCGCACGGATGCGGCGGGTGTACAATACTCCGACGCACGTCGCTTCAGAAAGCGGCCGTTCGAAATCTCGCGCGCCGTCCGGGGCGCGCTTTCATGTCATTCGGGGGTGTTCCATGCAATTCTCTTCGCGTCTCGATTCGTTCGGCGACGAAATCTTTTCTACGTTGAACGCGCGTCGTCTTCAGCTTGAAGCCGAAGGCCGCACGATTTACAACCTTTCCATCGGCACGCCCGATTTCGTGCCCTTCGACAACGTGGTTTCCGCGTTGACCGAAGCGGCGCAAGATCCGCAGAACTGGAAATACGCGCTTGCCGATCTTCCCGAGCTCAAGCAGGCGGTATGCGATTACTACGACCGCCGCTTCGGTGTGGCGGGCATCACGCCCGACATGGTGGCGTCGGTCAACGGCACGCAGGAGGGCGTGGGCCATTTCGGCATGGCCATGCTCGATCCGGGCGATACCGTGCTCGTGCCCGATCCGTGCTATCCGGTGTTTCGCGCGGGCGCGCTGCTTGCGGGCGCGAGGCTCGAATACTACCCGCTCAACGCCGAGCACGACTTCCTGCCGTATGTGGCGGGCATCGATCCGGAGGTCGCCGACCGCGCCAAATACATGATCGTGTCGCTCCCGTCGAATCCGGTGGGCAGCGTGGGCACGCCCGAGGTGTACGAGGAAATCATCGCCTTCGCGCGCGAGCACGACCTGCTGATCGTGCACGATAACGCGTATAGCGACATCGTTTACGACGGTCCGGCGGGCAAGAGCTTCTTCAATTACCCGGGCGCGCTCGAAGTGGGCGTGGAGTTCTTCTCCCTTTCGAAGTCGTTCAACGTCACGGGTGCGCGCATCGGTTTTCTCGTGGGTCGCGCCGACGTGGTGGCGGCGTTCACCAAGCTGCGCAGCCAGATCGATTTCGGCATGTTCCTTCCCGTGCAAAAGGCCGCCATCGCCGCGCTGACCGGCCCGCTCGATCATGTGGAAGAGCAGCGCATGAAATATCAGGCGCGCCGCGACGCGCTGTGCGACGGCCTCGAGGCCATCGGCTGGGACCGTCCGAACGCGCACGGCACCATGTTCGTGTGGGCGAAGCTGCCGGGCGGCCGCACCGATTCGATCGCGTTTTGCGAGGACCTGATGGAGCGTGCCGGCGTCATCGTGACGCCCGGCGCAAGCTTCGGTCCGTCGGGCGAGGGCTACGTGCGCATGGCGCTGGTCCTGCCGCCCGAGGGCTTGCAGCGCGCGGTCGACGCCATCGCCGCCGCCGGCATGTAGCGTGCCGATTTCGTGAAGGCGCGTTTGCCGAAGCGACGGATTTTCGACATCGCGCATTCTTCGATGCGTGCTTTCGGCGCATGCGGATCGCACCTTTTCGCAAGCGTCCCTCTCGTGCTCGATAGGGGCGCTTGCGTCGTTGCGAGGGGCGTTCGTCGGCGCCATGACCGCATCGGCTTGCTTGTCGCCGCGGATGCGCTTTTGTCGTGATAGGGTGCGCGCAAGGCGTTCGCCCGGTCGGACGGGCGCGAACCGGAAGAAGGGATGCGGCGATGGGCCATATGGGAAAAGAGGAGGTTATCCGCTTTCTTAAGGATGGCGGTTACGAATTCGCGATGGCCGAGCACGAGCCGGTGTTCACCATGGAGGGCATGGAGGCGCTCGGCTTGCCGTTCGGCGAAGAGGTGGTGAAAAACCTCTTCTTGCGCGACGACAAGAAGCGCAATTACTATCTGGTGGTCATGCCCGAGGACAAGCCGGCGAATCTGAAGGAGCTTCGCAGCGCGCTCGAGGCGCGTCCGCTGCGGTTCGCTTCCGAAGAGGATTTGCAAACGTATTTGGGCTTGTATGCGGGCGCGGTATCGCCCTTCGGCGTGCTCAACGACGAAGAAGCGACGGTCCAGGTGGTGTTCGACAGCGAGCTTGAAACGTATGGCGGCGTGGGAGTCCATCCCAACGACAACACGGCGACGCTTCATGTGAAGCTGCCCGATTTGATGTCGATTATCGAGGCGCACGGCAATCCGACGCGCTTCGTCGAGCTTTCCAGGCCGGAGGAATAAGAAAGGCGAAGGCGGGAATCGTGGACAGAGCGGAGAAATATCGCGCGTGCGTCGAAGGTTTGGCAAAGTTCGCGCGCGGCATCGGCATGAGCGACGTCGTCATCGGCCTGTCGGGAGGAATCGACTCCAGTCTGGCGGCCTGCATGTGCGTCGATGCCTTCGGCGCCGACCATGTGCACGGCTATATGCTGCCGGGGCCGTATTCCAGCGAGCATTCTCTGGTCGATGCGCAGGAGCTGGCGCTCAATCTGGGCATGCGCGCCGAACGCATTTCCATCGACAAGCCGTTTTCAGCCTTCGTCGACGTGCTGGGCGAGCATTGCATCATGGCGCGCGGGCTTGCGGCGGAAAACACCCAGGCACGCTGCCGCATGGTGGTGCTCATGGCGCTTTCGAACGCGCATGGATGGATGATGGTGAATACGGGCAACAAGAGCGAGGCCATGATGGGCTACTCCACGCTCTATGGCGATACGGCCGGCGCCTTTGCTCCGATCGGGGGGCTGTATAAAACCGACGTGTTCGCGATGTCTTACTGGGTCAACGAATCGGCCCGCGCAAACGGTATGACCGCCCCCATTCCCGAGCACGTGCTTATCAAGCCGCCGAGCGCCGAGCTTGCCCCCGATCAGCGCGACGAAGATACGCTGGGCTCATATGCCGAGCTCGATCGTCTGCTGATCGATTACGTCGAGCGCGGCATGACGCGCGAAGAGCTCGTCGCGGCGGGCTATGATGCCGCCGAGGTGAAGCGCGTGACCGACCGCGTCGACGCCTATGCTTTCAAGCGCGCCCTCGAGCCGCCGTTTCCCGCAATCGCATACTGACGCGTGCTTTCGAGGGCGCGTGCGCAGGTGGGACGGATCCGCCTGCGCGCCTTCGCGTGCAATCGGCGCATATCCGCATGTCGGACGGGTGCCGTCTGTGTGCGGCTGGTGCGTGCGTTCGTTGCGCGTCCTGTGCGCTCGGTCGGTGCCGCACGTGTCGCGCACCCGCTCGCGCCGGTCGGAGCCGCGTCCGGCGTGCCATGCGGCGGATCTTCCCGGCCCGAGCGGCTTGCCCAGCCCGAACGGACGGGACGTTTTATTGGAACAGGTCGATGAGTTCCTGGCGGTCGTGCACGTCGAGCTTCGTATAGATGTGGCGGATATGTCCGCGCACGGTTGCGGGAGATATGCACAGGTCTTCGGCGATGCGGGTGTTCGTGCGTCCGCGCGCCAGGTGGCCGAGCACCTCGGTTTCGCGCCCCGTGAGGCCGCAACGCAGGGCAAGCGCGCGGCAGGTGGCATCGAAGGAATCGGGGTCCTCGCCCGCGGAGCCATTGCGAATCGCGTCATGCGGCGCCGCGGATTCTTCTTCGTGCGCCGTGTCGCTCGCCGAGACGCACGGGTCTGCCGCGTCGCATGTCGGGGCGCATGTTTCCGCTGCGACCTGCCTCGTCTCGCATGCGGCATCATGCCGTTCGTCTGCCGCATCCGGCTCCGTTTCGCGCGCGGCTTCTTTCCCTGCGCCAGGGGCCTTCGCAGCCGTATCCGTTTTCATTCCGCCCTTCGCGCCGTCTCGCCTGCCCGAGCGCTTCTTGCGGTCGCGGGAAAGCACGATCAGCGCGATGGCCAAAAGATAGATCACGCCGCATGAAAGAACGAGAAAGCGCACGGTTGCAGGCGCCTCTTGCGTCTCCTGGCCTCCGAACAACCCGCCCGCGATCAGCGCGGCGAGCAGGCAGCATTTCGTGCATCCCGAAAAAAGCGCCATGAGCGCATAGCTCGACACGCCGAATTTATGCGAGGCGTAGGCCACCTGGTAGAGCAGAAGCAGCGCCACGAAGTCGTATCCCGTGAGCAGCACGGTGCTGAACAGGCGCGAATATCCTTCGCTCGCGAAGGGGACGAAGGCCACCATGGCGGCAAGCACGGGAAATGCCACGCGGAATGCGGAGGATGCCGCAGGCAGACGGCGCATGACGAAGGTCGCGAAGCCGAACAGCCCGGCGGCGATCGTCATGGCGAGGCTCGGCACCGAAGCCGCTCCGTCGAAGGTCATCGATGCGGCGAGCATGAAGCTGTTGATCAGCCCGATCACCGCCTCGAGCACGCACAGCGCCAGAAGCGCGTCGCTGATTTCCGCAAACGCGCGCCGCCTCGCATCGTGCGCGCTTTTCTCCGGAAGCGCTGCGGGGGTTTCCGTTTCGCTTGCCGCGCGGGCGTCGCGGCGCAGGGCAAGCAGCAGCACCGCATTCGCCGCCAAAAGAAGAGCGACGAAGACGACGGCGACCGACGCCTCGACGGCCGAAAGCAGATATTGCAGTCCGGCGCCGACAAGCGAGGCGCAGGCGATTTCGATGATGGCCCGCCGGGGCGTTTCGCACGCGAACAGCTCGATCCACGCCATTTTCAGCATGATCGACCCTACCGAGAAGGCTGCGACCGAAAGGGCCAAGACGCTTCCATCGAAGGGCAGGGCCGTCGTCGCCATGCCGCAGAACAGTATGGCGACGGCCGGCAGCACGGGCATCGAGAAGCGCTTGAGCAATCCGCGCGCGCACAGAATCACGACGGCCGCCGCGCACAGCACCGTGGCCAAGGCCGACATGATATTGAACAGCGGGTCGGTCATGAAGATGAACGATTCGGGCGATTGGGCGAATCGAGAAAGATAGATCGACGAATTGGCCGTCCGAAACGAGGCATAGCCCACGATGACGGCAAGTGTCGAAAGCCACGAGGGAATCGTGTCGCTTGTGCGGTATGCCATGATCCTCCTTCGTCGAATCGTTTCATTGTAACGACGCGCGGCGCGTTTCGGTCGAGGTTTTTCAAGCGATTGATAAGGGGAAACGGAGAAATAGTCCATTTTGTACGGTGCGCTTCGGGCTTCAAGGGCGCATGATGGGCGTGCCGGCAGGGGAGAAACGCCGGCATCGATCGAGGAGGGAACGTATGGAAACCACGCTTGACCGCCGTCATTTCTTGAAGGGCGCGATCGCTTCCGGAGCCGTTTTGGTCGCAGGCGGAGCGCTTGCGGGCTGCGCTTCGGGCGAGTCGAAAGAGGCTGCGAGCGAAACCGTCGTCGGCGCCGCTCCGGTGGAATTCGCCGAAGAAACCGACGTGCTGATCATCGGCACGGGCATCGCGGGCCTTTCGGCCGCCATGGATCCGGTAGAAGCGGGCTATAAGGTCATGCTGGCCGATAAGCGCGACACCTACGGCGGCGAGAGCTTCATGGCGTGTGGCGTCATGAATGTCGCGGGATCCGAAGTGCAAAAGCGCGCCGGCATCGAAGGCGACCCCGAAGCCAAGTGGGAGCAGTACGCCCCCATCCTTGAGAAAAAGGGCGAGACCGACGATATGGAATACAAGAAGAACGTGTATCTGTATCAGACCGAGTGGGCCAACCGCGTCGAGGCCGATTACGGCGCGCAGTTCCAGCCGCTCGAGGCGTACAAGGACACGGGCGCTCCGACCTCCATGCTGCTGCCGCTCAACGGCATCGGCGACATGACGTCGGTTCTGACCCCGCTCGTCAACGGCCTCGAGGAGAAGGGCGCCACGATCGAGCTCAATCGCAAGGCCACGAACTTCATCGTCGACGCCGACGGCGCGGTGGCGGGCGTTCGCTTCATCGACCCCAAGACCGACAAGATTATCGACGTGAAGGCGAAGAAGGTCGTTCTTGCCACGGGCGGATTCTCCTGCAACCAGGTCATGGTGTCCGAGTACATGCCCCAGCAGTCCGAGCTGTGCCCCCTGACGGTGTATTCCATGGGCGAAGGCCATGAGCTGGGCCGCTCCATCGGTGGCGTGTATTCCCGCATGGATATGGATTCCAACCGCATGAGCGACCTCGCCCAGGTCACGGTATGGGGCTATTTCGGCCGCAACGTGCAGGTGAGCCCCATGGGTCGCCGCTTCATCAAAGAGGACCAGTCTCACGATTCCCCCGACGCATGCGCCGAGCTCGGTCTGGGCTTCTGGTGGACCATCTTCGACCATCAGCTGATCGAGGGTTCCCAGGCATGGAACGTCGAGATGAATATGAGCGCCCATGAAGACCGCCTGGTCGGTCCGTGCGAGACGCTCGACGACCTTGCGGCCGCCATGGACGTTCCCGCCGAAAACCTTAAGGCGACCTTCGCCGAATACGACGGCTACGTGGATGCGGGCGAAGATGCGGCGTTCGGCAAGAAGCTCTTCCTCGAAAAGCTCGAAGCTCCGTATTACGCGCTGAAGCACTTCCCGTTCCGCTATAAGACCCATGGCGGCCTGAAGATCGCCACCGACAGCCAGATGGTGGATAACCAGGGCAACCCGATCGCCAATGTGTATTGCTGCGGATCGACCACGCCCGACAGCGGCAGCGACCTTTCTCCGAACGCGGGCTCCGGCCTGGTGACGGGCAAGGCGATCGTCGCCGCGCTGCAGGCCGAGGCGTAAGCCCCGGGCTTCGGCTGACGAAAGTCCCTCCCAAAAGCGGGCGCCGGGAACAATCCCGGCGCCCGCTTCGTCATAGAATGAAGATGATGCGTCTTTACGCGATGCTACATGAGCGCATTGCCGATGAACGTGCCCAGGATGCCGGCAACAAGGCCGACCACCGCCGCCACGACGGCGCTTGTGACAACCGTGGTTGTATCGAAGGAGAATCGGTCGAAAGAAAAGCGCGGGCGCGCCGCCTTGGTTTCGGCCTCGTCGTTTTTATGCAGCTCGTCGTATGCCGCCGAGGCGTCGCGGCCTTCCTGGGCGAGGTTGAAGAACAGAAAGCCGTTTTCGGTATCGGCGCCTTCGATCATGCCGCGGCGTGCCAAAACGCGATAGATGGCGCAGGCCTTGTCGTCGAAGGCGAACTCCTCGCCCGTGGGGCAGAGGCTGTGAAACGCCGCGTAAGTCACGTCGCCGTTGTCGCGCTCGACGGAGACGAGCATGCGAAGCTCGGCGGCTTCCTCGCGCGAAATGCCGTATGTCGGGTCCTGCGCTTCGCTGCGCTCGGCCGCCGTCATGGCGCTCTCGGCGGGGTTCGCGAGGGCGATTTCAGATTCTGACATAGGTCCTCCTCAGGTTCGAATGCGATTCTACCAGGTTGAAGGAGCAGGGAAGTCGCATCGAGGAAATTCCGTTGCTTATCCGTCGCGCGTTTCCACGCCGTCCGCATCCGTGCGCTTACCGTTGCCGTGAACGAGGAAAACCCGCGTCCGTTTTCCTTTACACTGAATCTGTCGCATGCCCTGAGATGGGGAGCGATGTCATGAACCAACCTATATATAGGAGGAACATCATGCCCAAGATCGATCGCGATCAGGTGAAGGTGCCTGTCGATGTGCCCCGCGATGCGCGCGAGACCTATATCGACAACTACATGGCCGCAACGCGCGGCACGGGTCGTTTGATGCTGTTCGCATGCGACCAGAAGGTCGAGCACCTCAACGGCGACTTCTACGGCGAAGGCATCGATCCGGCCGACCTCGATCCCGAGCATCTTTTCAAGATCGGCTCCGAAGGCGTGTGCGGCGTGTTGGCGGGCCAGCGCGGCCTGATCGCCCGCTATGCGGCCGACTATCCCGAAATCAACTATCTGGTCAAGATGAACTCCAAGACCAACCTGGTCAAAACCGCCCAGGACGATCCCTACAGCCCGCAGCTGCATGATTTGCAGGCCGTGCTCGCCATGCGCGACGAGGGCGTGAACGTGGTCGGTCTCGGTTACACGCTCTATCTCGGCAGCGAGTACGAATCCACCATGCTCGCCGAAGCGGGTCAGCTCATCGCCGAGGCGCACGAGGCGGGCCTGATCGTGGTGCTGTGGATCTATCCGCGCGGCAAAGCCGTGGCCGACGAAAAGGCTCCGGCCCTGATCGCCGGCGCCGCTGGCGTGGCATTGTGCCTGGGCGCCGATTTCGTGAAGGTGAATCCGCCCAAGCCTACCGACGACGCCACGTCTGCCGAAAGCCTGAAGATCGCCGCCACCGCCGCGGGCCGCACGGGTCTCGTGTGCGCCGGCGGATCCACGGTGGATGCCGAGACGTTCCTCATGCAGCTGCATGACCAGATTCATGTCGGCGGCGCCTGCGGCAACGCCACGGGCCGCAATATCCACCAGCGCAGCCTCGACGAGGCCGTGCGCCTGACCAAGGCCATCAGCGCCATCACGCTCGCCGACTACGACGTCGAGCGCGCGCTCAAGGTGTTCGAAGGCGAAGAGGACTTCGCGCTGTAGACGCGCTTTCACATAGCCTTGTTTTGCAGGAAGGGTTCCGTTCGGGACCCTTCTTCGTTTGCATGTCCTGCACGCGGTTCGCGTCGGAGCGTGCTTGCGCGGCGTTTCGGCTCATGCGATGTGTTTCCGCCTCCTGCGCACGCGGCTTTTTCGTCGTGCCGTCGACGCCTTGCCCGCCGCGCCGGGGGGGCTTCGTCTTCCCGCTTCGGCGTTCGGCCGCGCATCCGTCAGTTGCTGCGCGTGGATGCGAGCGTCGAATATAAAGCGACGGCCAAGATGATCGCGCCGCCGATGATTTCACGGACTCCCGGCACTTCGCCGAGGAACAGCAGCGCCGCGATCACGCCATAGACCGATTCGAGCCCCGTGATGATGCCTGCCGTGCGCACCTTCACTGTGCGCAGACCGCTGATGAACAGGGTATGGGCCAGTGCGGTGAACACGACGCCCATGATCGCGAGCATGCCGATGTCGAAAGCGGTGAAAGAGGGTTTTAAAATGAACAGGGCGGGCAGCAATACGACGGTCGCCGTGGCCTGCTCGTAAAACGATACGAGCGAAGCGGGGTAGTTTCCCGAGAATTTCCTGTTCGCAAGCGAGAGCAGCGCGTAGGTGAACGCGCTGAGCAGACCCCAGAGCACGCCTTGGGCCATGCTGCCGGCAAGGCTGAAATCGTCGACGATGCATCCGACGCCCGCCAGCATGACAAGCGCGCATACGATATCCGACGCGCGCATCTTCTCGTGGAAGAGGACGGGTTCGAGCACGGCGCTGAAAAGCGGGAAGGTGGCAAGCGTCAGCGTTCCCACCGCGACGGTGGACACCTGGATCGACCGCATGAAGCTCGTCCAATGAAGGGCCAGGATGACGCCCGCGGCAACGATCAAGGCGTAATCGCCGCGCGTATCCAGAGCGAAGCGTTGCCGTTTGAAGGCGAGATACGCGCCGAGAAACGCCGATGAGAAGAAGGTGCGTCCGAGCACGAGTATCACGGCGGGAAGCGCGACCACCTTGGCGAAGAGCCCCACCAGGCCGAACAGCAACACGGCGATATGCGTTGCGGCGAGTCCTTTGTTGCGCGCGAGCCACGATGAGGCGCCGGCGAGCGGTCGGGTGCGCGCAGTTGCGTCGCCTTGCGCCGTGCAAGGCCGATTGCTTCGAGATGCCATGGTCATCCTTTGCCCGATTGTTCCGATATGCGCCAAGCATAGCGCGATTCCTGCATTTTCGCAGGTGCTCCGAGCGCTTCTTCGGATGTTGCGATGCAGCATGCGCGATGTGCCGCTGCCGCTTCCGAGGGCTCCTCTCTGCGTGCAATCGTCGTTTCGGGTCGTTTTGCGAGTATGATGGGCGAAAGTGTTCTCATGAAAGAATGGAGGCAGACCCCATGATCGAGCTTTCCGACGACAAGGTTCTCTACGCGTTTTCCAAAGACATCGAACCCGCGTTTACGGTGAAGTCGGGCGAAACGGTGCGCATTCGCACGAAAGACTGCTTCGGCAATCAGGTGCGCACTCCCGAAGACGAGCTCGATGCGATCGACTGGGATGCCATCAATCCCGCCACGGGCCCTGTTTACGTGGAAGGTGCTACGGCAGGCGGCGCGCTCAAGGTGCATATCGATAGGATCGAATTCGACGGCCGCACGGCAAGCTGCACGGGCAAAGACGAGGGCGTCTACGGCGACAAGCTGGAGTGCTGGGCGACGCGCCTGTGCGAAATCGATGGCGATGAGCTGGTGTGGGACGACCGCGTGCGCCTGCCGCTGACCCCGATGATCGGCGTGATCGGCGTCGCTCCCGCGGGCGACCCGGTGAACTGCGGAACGCCGGGCGCGCATGGCGGCAATATGGACAACACTAAGGTTGCGCCGGGCGCCACGCTGTATTTTCCCGTCGCGGTTGACGGGGCGCTTTTCGGCTGCGGCGATATGCATGCGGTGATGGGCGATGGCGAGGTGAGCGTTTCGGGCGCCGAGGCCGCAGGATATGCCACGGTCACGCTGACCGCGGTGCCGAGCCTTGCGATCGACACGCCGCTGATCGAGACCGAAAGCGAATTCGGCGTCATCTATTCCGCCGAGACGCTCGATGCCGCCGCCGATGGAGCGGTGCATCGCATGGTCGACCTGGTTGCCGATCGCACGGGCGAGCCCGCCGCCGATCTGGTCATGCTGTTCAGCCTGTGCGGCAATGTGGAGGTGTGCCAGATGGTCGACCCCGAGAAGACGGTACGCTTCATGGTTCCTAAAAACGTGCTCGATGCTTATGGTTTCTCATTGCTGTAGCATTTCTATGGGATAGCTATATTCTTTAAGGAATCAGCTTTTATTAATAAATAAGGCATCTTGAGGATATTTTATTTCTATAGGATGTCTTATTACTTTTATAAAGTAGATAACTGAAAGAAACTATTGATGCTGCAATGCCGGACCGAAAGGTCGTCGTG
>JAUNDR010000012.1:31703-41913 GCA_030525985.1 Slackia sp.
CGCTGTTCGGCCGACTGGATTCCGCCGTCATTGCGGCATGGTTCGTCGATTATTGCAGGATAGTAAATATCAATTAGATTCTTATATATTTTAAGATTGTTGATTACTATAAGAAACCTAATTTGAAGAGGTGCTATGAAGGAATTCGTGAGTATATCGGTGGAGCAGACGCAGGAATATGCCGAGCGCATGGCTCGTCGCGCCGAGGCGGGGGACGTTATTCTGCTCATCGGCGATCTGGGGGCGGGGAAAACGCATTTCACGCAAGGGTTCGCCCGCGGGCTCGGCATGTCCGAGATTCCCACGAGTCCGACGTTCAATCTGGTGTGCGAATACTGCGACGGCCGCCTTCCGCTCTATCATTTCGACCTGTACCGGCTTGAATCCGCCGACGAATTGGACGATATCGATTACTACGCTATCACCGAAGGCGACGGCGTGTCGCTCGTGGAGTGGGGAGACAAGTTCGAAGAAGCCGCTCCCGACGACTATCTTCTGCTTGATTTCTCGGTCGAAGCCGACGGGGCGCGCACGATTCGGGCGTATACGCACGGCCCGCGTTCCGAAGTCCTTGTCGTCGAATAGGGAAGGCGTCGCAGCGTACCGCTCCCATTCGAAAAAAGCGCCTCTCTCCTGGCGGAGGGAGGCGCTTTCGGCGGTACGGCGCATGTTCGGCATCGGTGAGCGCGTTTTTCGCGAAGCCCGTGGCGTCGCGCATGCCATGCCGATGCGTGTGCGGTTAATCCTGTTTGACCACCAGTACGTCGCAGCGCAGGTTGCGGATCAGATAGGTGGACACGCTGCCTACGAAGACGTATTTGATGTTCGAAAGGCCGCGTTCTCCGCAGATCACCAGGTCGGGGTCGTACGGCTCGATGATCTGCTCGTTGAGCGTTTCGGTGATGCGTCCCGCCTTGACGACTACCTGCACGTCGGGGATGTCGGGGTTGTTGCGCGCGGCTTCGAGAAGATCGGCGATGGACTCTTCCAGTTTCGCCTTCATGTCCGCCGCGAGGGCGGCGAAGTCGGTGCCCGCCGCTTCGTAGGGAACCGAATCGACCACGTGCCCGAACATGAGCGATGCATGCGATCCGGCGGCGAGTTCGATGGCGCGCTCGGCCACCATATCCTGGGTTTTCCCGCCGTCGAGCGCGGCGAAAATGCGATTGTACTGCTTCGTCATGGTAGCTCCTGACCTTGGACGCCCTTCGTTTTCGAGGGCGTTTTCATTCTATCACGCGTATGCCGGCGGGCATTTCATCCGTCGCCGTGCGACCGTTTTGTTACGCAATGCGGTCGATCTTGCGCATCTGTCGCATGCTGTGGCGGCACGCGTCGCATGCGGCTGTGAAACGGGGGAGTTCGGCGGCTCCTTCGGCCGCTTCGTTCGCGTCGTGCGCATTCGCATCGTCGGTGCGCGCGACGTCGTCCCCGCAATCGTCCATGCTATGCCGTTTCCATGCGCGCAAGCTCGCGGTCGACGGCTTCGACGTCTTCTTTCCGCGTGGCCCACGAGCACGTCATGCGCACCACGGTATGGTCGCTGTCGGGATGCGCTATTTCGTCGGCATCGAACAGGCGCATGAACGCGCGCGCCCGTTCGTTATCCAGCAGCAGGAATTGCTGGTTGGTGGAAGAATCGCTCGCGAATGCGTCGAAGCCATGGCGGACGAGCGTCTCGCGCAGCGCCATGGCGGCTGCGACGGCGTGGCGCCCGAGCGAGAAGTAAAGCGGCTCGTCGCCGATCGCCTCTTCGACGCCCGCCTGCGCTCCCGTCGTGGAGAACAGGGCGTCGAACTGCACGCCGAGCAGGCGGCCCTTCGCCGTGACGGCGCCTTTCTGCTTCATGATGAAGCGGAAGTCGCGCATGACGTCGCGGTTGCGGATCACGATGGCCTCTCCGAACAGCGCGCCGTTTTTCGTGCCTCCGATGGTGAAGATGTCGGCGGCGGCGCATACGTCGGCAAGCGAGGCATCGCAGCGTTGCGAGGCGAGGCCGCATGCGAGGCGTGCCCCGTCGATGAATATCAGCAGGTCGTGCTCGTCGGCGTAGGCGCGCAGGCTGCGCAGGTCGGCTGCGGTGGGAACGAGCCCCGTTTCCGTCGCGATCGACAGATAGAGCAGACGCGGCTTCACCATATGGAAATTGCTTCCGTAGAGATGCTCCTTCATGACGTCGTCGACGCCTGCGACGCTCAAGAGTCCGTCGGCATCGTCGGTGACGAGCACCTTATGCCCGCATGCTTCGATGGCGCCCGTTTCGTGCACGTTGATATGCCCGTCGGGAGCCGCGATCGCGCATTCGTGCGGGCGCAGGCATGCGGCGATGGAGACGAGGTTCGCCATCGTTCCGCCCGCCACGAATTCGACGTCGAGTTCGTCGGCGTCGATGCCCCGTTCGCTCAGGGCGCCGCGCTCGTCGCTGCGCGCGATTTCCCGCTTGATGGCCCGCCGCGCCTTTTCGCACCAGGCGTCCTCGGTATATCCCGGATGTTGCTCGGCATTGGTGCGTACAAGCGCGTCGAGGACGGCGGGATGGGCGCCTTCCATATAATCGTTGCGGAAGCTGTGCATGATGCTCCTTTCGGCTGCGAAGTGCTTGCTTGCCGCATCGGCGGCGCAAAACGTTTCGATGACGCAGCGATTATACGTCTGCGGAAAAATGCGGCCGCGCATCGCGCGTCGTGCGGTCGATTCCGTTGCGTTTCGCGGTTTTGCACGGCGACCGGTCGCTGCGTTTTCTCAGCGATGCGCTTGTCTTGGAGCTGAGGCGCGCGGCGTGGAATGCGCTGCCGATCCCGCATGCACGGCCGCTTTTGCTTCCGATGCGTTTTTCGTCTGGTCTGCTCTGTTCGCCGGAATCGTGCTTGCTTTTGTTGCGAATGGAGATATGATTACCAAAAGAAACCAGCATATTGTTAAGTAATCAAACGTCAAAGATAAATGGTCGAAATATCGAAAATACCGCAGGTGAATTAAGAAAAATACGCGTCGGACGTGATAGAATGCCTCAAGCAGCTGCGCAAGCGCTGTGTTTTGTGATGCCAAAATGAATTTCGTGCACATGTGCGAAATATTTGGTATGATTTTTCGGCTGTTGCGTAAGCACACGATGAGTGAAGAAGGAAGATTCTTGGCAAAAGAAGACGTCATCGAACTTGAGGGTACGGTCCTCGAGGCTCTCCCGAACGCGATGTTCAAAGTCGAACTCGAGAACGGCCATCAGATTCTGGCGCATATTTCCGGCAAAATGCGCATGCACTACATCAAAATCCTGCCGGGCGACAAAGTGACCGTCGAGCTTTCGGTTTACGACTTGTCTCGCGGACGCATCACGTATCGCTTCAAGTAAGCACCCGCGCTTTGACCTCCGTCGAAACGACAGGGTGCATTTCTGCGCTTAAAGCAGCGGCCGGGTGTCCGAAAACACCGCACGACATGACAACCATCGCCTGCGGCTGGGCGTGTTGCATAGAGTAAAAGACAGTAAGGTTCCCCAGAAGCTGAACCGTCGGCTGAAGGGAAGCCGCACATTCAAAGGAGACAAACATGAAGGTCCGTCCTTCGGTCAAGAAAATGTGCGACAAGTGCAAAATCATTCGACGCCATGGCAAGGTGCTCGTGATCTGCGAGAACCCCCGTCATAAGCAGCGTCAGGGTTAAAGAGAGGAAGGCTAGCTAAATTATGGCACGTCTTTTCGGTGTCGACCTCCCTCGCGAGAAGCGCATTGAGATCGGCTTGACTTACATCTACGGCATCGGCAACACCACCGCCAAGAAGATCATCGCAGAGACCGGCGTCAATCCGGACATCCGCGTCAAGGACATTTCCGAAGACGATCTGCAGAAGATCCGCGAATACATCAGCGCGAACCTGACGGTCGAGGGCGACCTTCACCGCGAGGTTTCTCAGAACGTTAAGCGCCTTATGGAAATCGGCTGCTACCGTGGCCTGCGTCACCGCAAGGGTCTTCCCGTTCGCGGTCAGCGCACCCACACCAACGCTCGCACCCGCAAGGGTCCCAAGCGTCAAATCGGCGGCAAGAAGAAGTAGGGATTGACACATGGCTAAGAAGAACGTTCGCACGCGCATCAAGCGCTCCGAGCGCAAGAACATTGCGGTCGGTCAGGCTCACATCAAGAGCACTTTCAACAACACCATCGTTTCCATCACCGATCCTCAGGGTAACGTGATTTCCTGGAATTCTGCCGGCACCGTGGGCTTCAAGGGCTCCCGTAAGTCCACCCCGTTCGCTGCGCAGATGGCTGCCGAGCAGGCCGCCAAGACCGCTATGGAGCACGGCCTCAAGAAGGTCAGCGTCTTCGTGAAGGGCCCGGGTTCCGGCCGCGAGACCGCTATCCGCTCCCTGCAGGCTGCCGGCCTCGAAGTGGCCAGCATCCAGGATTGCACCCCCATCCCGCACAACGGCTGCCGTCCGTGCAAGCGCCGCCGCGTGTAGTTCAGAAAGGATCGAATCATTATGGCAATCAATAGGACTCCGGTTCTTAAGCGCTGCCGCCAGCTCGGTATTGATCCGGTTGTGCTGGGCTACAGCAGCAAGAAAGAATCCATCCGTCAGCCCAAGCGCCGTCGCAAGGAAAGCGAATACGGCATGCAGCTGCGCGAGAAGCAGAAGGCCAAGTTCATCTACGGCGTTCTCGAGAAGCAGTTCCGCAGCTACTTCATGAAGGCCAAGCGTCAGCAGGGCATCACCGGCGAGAACCTGATGCGCATCCTCGAGTCCCGTCTCGACAACGTGGTCTTCCGTCTGGGCTTCGCCCGCACCCGTAAAGAGGCCCGCCAGACCGTGACCCACGGCCACATTCTGGTGAACGGCAAGCGCGTGGACATCCCGTCCTTCCGCGTGCGCCCCGGCGACCTGGTTTCCGTGGCTCCCAAGGCCAAGGAAATGCTCGTCATCAAGAGCGCTCTCGTGTCCAACGAGCGTATGCAGGTTCCTGCTTGGCTCGAAGTCGACATCGAGAAACTGCAGGGCAGCGTGCTCTCTCTTCCCAACCGCGATCAGATCGACCTGGATATCAACGAGCAGCTTATCGTCGAGCTCTACTCTAAGTAATAACCAGCGGCTGATTAGGAGGCTTACAAACTATGGCAGAGTTCATGAGGCCAACCGTCACTACCGAAGAAGTGAACGATACCGTCGCTCGCTTCATCGTAGAGCCGCTCGAGCGTGGTTTCGGATATACGCTGGGCAACTGCATGCGCCGCGTACTGCTCTCCTCTCTGGACGGTGCGAAAGCAACCGCTATCCAGATCGAGGGCGTGCAGCATGAGTTCACGACCGCTGAAGGCGTGATCGAAGATGTCACCGATATCGTCCTCAACGTGAAAGGGCTGGTGTTCTCCGCCCTTTCCGAGGACTACACCGAGGCGACCGCGACCATTTCCGTCGAGGGTCCGTGCACGGTGACCGGCGCCGACATCAAAGTGCCTGCCGAGTTCACGCTCATCAACCCCGAGCATGTCATCGCCACGGTGGCCGATGGCGGCACGTTGAACATGAGCATCCGCATCGGCGTGGGTCGCGGATACGTTTCCGCGGAGCGCAACAAGCGCACCGAGGATCCGATCGGCATCATCCATGTGGACAGCCTGTTCTCTCCCGTGCGTCGTTGCACCCTCGCGGTCAGCGACACGCGCGTGGGCCAGCGCACCGACTATGACAAACTGGTTCTCGAAGTCGAGACCGACGGCTCCATCGTCCCGAACGAGGCGGTGTGCCGCGCGGCCAACATCATCAACCAGTACATGGGGGCGTTTTTGACTCTGGCCGATATCGCCGACGAGGAAGAGGGCGAGATTCCGTCCATCTTCGCGCCGGAAGGCCAGGAGGCCAATGCTGAGCTCGATAAGCAGATCGAGGATTTGGACCTGTCCGTCCGCTCCTACAACTGCTTGAAGCGCGCCGGTATCCACTCCGTGCGTCAGCTGGTCGAGTTCTCCGAGAACGACCTGCTCAACATCCGTAACTTTGGCGCGAAGTCCATCGAAGAGGTCAAGGACAAGCTGATCTCGATGGACCTCAACTTGAAGCAATAATAGGAGATACACGATGAGGCATTACAAGAAGGGCCGCAAGCTGGGCACCGATGCCGCCCACACCAAGGCCATGAAAAGGTCGCTGGTCCAGGCGCTGTTCCTGAACGACCGCATCAAGACCATCGAGTCTCGCGCGAAGGAAATCCGCCCCGACGTCGACCGTATCATCACCTGGGCGAAGAAGGGCGACCTGCATTCCCGCCGTCTCGCCATCGCCGCTTTGGGCAATGACAAAGAGCTCGTTCGCGAGATCTTCGAGAAGGTCGCTCAGGGCATGTTCGCCGATCGCCAGGGCGGTTACACCCGCATCCTGAAGCTCGGCCCCCGCAAGGGCGACAATGCTCCTATGGTCATCATGGAGCTCGTGACCGAGCCCGTGGCCAAGAAGGAGGAGAAGGCCGAGGAGAAGCCCGCCAAGAAGGCTGCTCCGAAGAAGGTCGAAGAGGCCGCCGACGAGGCCAAGGCCGAAGAGGTCGTCGAGGAAGCCGCCGAGGCTACCGAGGCTGCCGCCGAAGAGGCCGAGGAGAAGAAGGCCGAGTAGCCTTCTCCCTCAAGCATTCATGCTTTCAAGAAAGGACGCTTCGGCGTCCTTTCTTCGTATGGGGGCGAAAGCCTCTCGAATGCATCGTCTGCCGTCGCTTGTTTTTCGTTGTGCGCGCGGCGTGATACGATAGGCGTGCTTTCAAGATGAGAAGGCGAAACGTCGCGTATTCGCCTCGATGCGGAGAGGAGGGCATCATGTCCGAGATTGCGAAGATGATCAATGATGCCATCGATAAAGCGCAGGAGCTGGCAAGCGAAATGAAGGAAGCCGGCGACAAAGTCATCGACGTCATCCAGGAGCAGGCGCCTGCCGTCATGGAAAGCGCCCGTGCGAAGACCGAAGAGATGGCCGACGCCGCGCGAGAGAATTTCCCCGCCATGGTGGACGAAGCAAAGGCTGCTGCCGATCGCGCCATGGACGAAAGCAAGAACGCCGCCGAGCGCGTGATGGATGCGACGGGCCATATTGCCGATAAGTCCGCCGAGATGACGAAGGAAATCGGAACGCATGCCGCCGATGCTGCCAAAGCGGCGGTCGAGCGTCTTGCGAAAAAGAACGAGGATGCCGCGCAGGAGTAGGGGCGTGACGCGTCGTGCGCTCGCATCTTCGGCGTGTTCTGCCTGCGGCGCTTGGAATGACGTGTCGCGTTGTTCTGGAATTCGCTTTCCGGATGCACCGGCCCTGTCTTTCCCGGTCGTTTCGGCCTCATGTCGTATTTTCACCGCCGTTGTGAAGGGCCGTGCGTGCGCTTCGCGGTGCTTTGCTTAGGGGAATCGTAGAAAAGACATCGTCAGAAAGGGGCCGCGTGCCCCTTTCTTCTATACTGGCGGCATGCCGAATGCCGATTCCACATCTTTTCACATGAACGCCTCCTCGTCGAAGGCCCCCTCGGAAGGGGAGGGCTTTTTCTCGCGGTGCCGCCTCGTCGACCCGCGTATCGCCATCATCGTGGTTTTCGCCTACTCGATCGCGCTTTTCGTCGCGCAGTCATGGGTTGCCATGGGGGTTTTGGCGCTCGCTTTGGCGGCGGTTCTTGCGGCGGCCCGTGTCGATGTGGCGAAGATGCTCAAGGGGCTTATCCCGCTGTTCGTCATTCTTGCGTTCACGGTGCTCGCCCATATCCCCCAGGGCATCGGCGAGGGGCTGTATTACGCGCTTCGCATCTTGCTTCTGGCGTTGGCCACGCTCGCCGTGGCGTTTTCCTACGACGATATGCGCCTCGTGCGGGCGTTCGCCTCGTTTCTTTCGCCGCTGCGGGCGCTGCATGTTCCCGTGGACGATATCGCCACCATGTTTTCCATTGCGGTGCGCTTCATCCCCGTGAGCATGGACGAATTCCAGCGCGTGTCGAACGCGCAGCGTGCGCGCGGCGCCCGTTTCGACGAGGGCGGCATCATCGAGCGTGTGAAATGCTGGGGCAGCGTGCTCGTTCCCATCCTGATCGGCCTCTTCCATCGTGCGGGCGTGCTCGCCCAGGCGATGGAAGCCCGCTGCTATGGCGGCGCGCACAGAACGAGCCTGCACGGCGATGAGAAAGTCGGGGCATTCGGCGTTTTCGCAGCGGTCGCGGCGTCCGTCGCTTGCATGGCGGTCGCTTTCGTCCTGTAGCCTTGCGTTTCGGCGCCTGCGGCCGTCGCGTGCCGATGGAAGCCCCTCTTGCCGCGCTTGCCCGCCGCTTGCCGGAAACGCGTCTGCAACCTGATACAATCACTCTGTTCGTGCGGCGCGCAAGACGCCGCATCCGATGCGGCGAATCGATGTTTCGTCGCATAAGACCGACCGAGGAGGCAATCTTCATGAGCATCATCTTCGACGTGTACGGCCGCGAAGTTCTCGATTCCCGCGGCAATCCGACCGTGGAAGTGGAGGTCACGCTTGACGACGGGTCGTTCGGCCGCGCCATCGTTCCTTCGGGTGCTTCTACGGGCGCCTTCGAGGCGGTCGAGCTGCGCGACGGGGAGGCGGGCCGCTATCTGGGCAAGGGCGTCTCCAAGGCCGTCGCGAACGTGAACGAGGAAATCGCCGACGCCGTGATCGGCATGAACGTGCTCGACCAGCGCGGCCTCGATGCCGAGATGATCGATCTCGACGGCACGCCGAACAAGGGCCGCCTGGGCGCCAACGCCATCCTGGGCGTGTCGCTTGCCGCCGCCCGCGCCGCGGCCGAGTCGCTCGAAATGCCTTTGTATCGCTACGTGGGCGGCGTGAATGCCAACCTGCTGCCTACTCCTATGATGAACATCCTCAACGGCGGCGTGCATGCCGATAACAACGTGGATTTCCAGGAGTTCATGATCATGCCCGTGGGCGCTCCGTCGTTCGCCGAGGGTCTTCGCTGGTGCGCTGAAATCTACCACACGCTGAAGAAGGTCCTTCACGATGCGGGCCTCGGCGGCGGCGTGGGCGACGAAGGCGGCTTCGCTCCCAATCTCAAAACCAACGAGGAGCCTCTGAAATACATCGTCGAGGCATGCGAGAAGGCCGGCTACAAGCCCGGTTCCGACATCATGTTCGCAATGGACCCCGCTTCCACCGAGTACTACGACGCCGAGCGCGGCGTGTATGTGCTCGCGGGCGAGGGCGTGGAATACACCAGCGAGCAGATGGTGGACTATTGGGAGAAGCTCGTCGACACGTATCCGATCATCTCGATCGAAGACGGCATGGCCGAAGAGGACTGGGACGGCTGGAAGCTTCTGACCGACCGCATCGGCGACCGCGTGCAGCTGGTGGGCGACGACTTGTTCGTCACCAACTCCGAGCGCCTGAAGAAGGGTATCGAGCTGGGCGTGGCGAACGCCATCCTGGTGAAGGTGAACCAGATCGGCAGCCTGACCGAGGCCATGGAGGCCATCGAGATGGCGAAGCAGGCGGGCTATGCGTGCGTCATGAGCCACCGCTCCGGCGAGTCGGAAGACACCACGATCGCCGATCTGTCCGTGGCATGCAATGCGGGCCAGATCAAGACCGGCGCCCCGTGCCGCTCCGACCGCATCGCCAAGTACAACCAGCTCATCCGTATCGAGGAGGAGCTGCGCGAGTCCGGCCGCTATGCCGGTATGGACGCGTTCTACAACATCGATCGCGCCTAGCGTTTAGCCAGGGAAACTGAAACGCCGTTTCTGCCCGGCCCCGTCTCCGTGTCGAAGAAGGAGGCGGGGCCGGCATTTTTTTTGCGGCCATGGCGCAGGTCCGGGTCGAAGAGACGCCCGCCCGCTTAGACGGACGAGCGTTTTCCCAGGTGGCGAAAACACAAGGAGGCGCGGTGCTGCCGATTTCGTGCCATAGCCGAAAGAACATGCCCCGTACGGGGCATGTTCGTGTCGATCGGTTTGCGGGCGATCGACTCAGGGGGGCATCCGTCAGATGCCCCTGTACGTGCGGCGGCGGGCTTCCCAGCTACTCCTCTTCCAGGTTCAGCCTGCCGATGCGCTCGGCCAAATCGTCGCCACGTTCATGGAACAGCAGCTTCTCGTTGTGGGCGAAATAGCGCTCGCAGCCGTGGTCGTTGATGAACGCCATGCTGTGGCGGTTGACCGACAGATCGGTGATCAGCAGCAGCATTTCCTGACCTTCTCCGAATGCATCTTCGACGAAGCGGAATA
>JAUNDR010000013.1:0-3521 GCA_030525985.1 Slackia sp.
TAGCTGCTCCATGTCGAGTTCAGCGATATCGAGATAGATTCCGTTTTTCAAACGATGGTAGCGTTTGCGGGAACGATAGCTTGCGAGCACGGCGGCAAGCTCGTCCGACTCGAGGTCGTCCGAGCGCACGTCGAGTTCGATCAGGTCGCCGGCGAGCGAAACGCCTATGCTGACGCGGGGCTTTTTATCCGAGATGAGCCGGTCGAATGCCGCCGTGGTGAAAACGGCTCCCAGCTCGGCGAAACGGGAAAGCCCGCCGAAAAGCAGCTCGGCGACGCGTCGGGACTGCTCGAGAGACAGCGTATGGCGCGCGTCGGCGTTCGAATCGAAGTATTCGCCGACAAGGCGCAATGCCCGCCGTTCCGCCGCTTCGTCGGGAAGAGGCATGCGCGATTCCTTCTGCTCCCATCGCCCACCCGCGCGCGCGAGGCGGCGTCGGGCCGATCCGTAACGCGCGAAGGCGACGCATTCTATCTCCGCATTCGTTTTATCGAAATAGAATTCGAGCGTGGCGGGTACGGGGCGGTATGCGTCGAGTTCCGCCGCGACATCGGGTGCGAACGTCTTTTCGATGCGGGGAAGCAGGTGCGCGCAAAACGAGGGAAGGTCGTCTTCTCCGATATAGAGCTCGTCGTTTTCGGGAGCGCAGAGCATGCGCAGCAACGCCGCCGATGCGGCATACGATGCCGAGCAGCGGTACATCTTTTCGTCTTCCCAAAGATAGAGACGGTTCGCGTGGGATATCGTCACCATGCGCCGCCCGCACGTCACGCTCGCGCCGCCGTCGGCTTCGGATGCGATGCGTATGTCGAGCGGAGGATCGCCCTCGACGATGCGCGCCATCGTGCGGGCGCGCACGCTGCAATCGCCCCCTTCGATGAGGAAAGCGGCGTCATCTTCGATATCGAGCAGGTCGATGAGCTCGAATTCTTCGAGGTCGATTTCACGGATGCTTTTCGGGCGGGATGCCATGCTACGGGTGGATACGATGCGGTCGATCGCCTCGGCGACGGATCTTCCATGCGGGCAGAACGCTTCGAAGGAATGGACGAACGCGAGATTTTTGCCGTACGAGTGCCATGCGCAGCGATGCAGGTCGTCGACGAAGGCGGCGATGTCTTTCATCACGTAGGCGCCATGCGCACCGATTATCCTGAACCGCACCGACCAGGAATGATAGGCATAGGAGAAGGCGGGAACGATATCTATCGTCGCCTCTTCTTCGGATGTTTGCACTGCGGCGGTGCGGCGCATCAGGTCTGCCAGGCATGCCGTGGTTTCGGGTCTGCGATGCTCCTTATACCCCGCAAACGATGCGGGGTCGTCGCGGTAGGCGAGGGCAAGCGCCGCGCAGTGCTTGCAGGGGCCGTCGTAGCGAAGATGGGCGGGGCAAGTGCAGAAATGGTCGATAATGCGTCCTGAATCCTCTTCGACGGACAAAGACGTCCGATAGCGATCGTTCCAGCCGTGGCTCGATGCGACGAAGGCGTCGAGACGCGTGACGTTGCGTTCGAATCGGCACGTGCGCGCCGTGATATCCTGCGCGCTGGAAGCTATCTGGCGCGCTCGTTGGAGCGTTTTCGGCGTGCAAAGATGCTCGAGTTTTTCTTCTGCTGCCACAAACGCCCCTTTCGCCAAAAAATTTTATGATACGAAAAGCGCCGACCGCGCACAAGCGGCCGACGCTTCAAGGGCGTTGCGGTTTTCGGAGCGCCTAGGGCCTCTCCGACTCGTCGAGCAGCGCCTCGAGCGTGCGCCAGCCAAGCTCGGCGCACTTCACGCGGGCGGGCATATGCGCGATGGATGCCAGCTCGGCGGCTTCGCCGAGATCGGAAAGCGCGCTTTCCGAAAGCGCGGTGCCGCGCACCATGTCGAAAAACGACTCGCAAAGACGCCGCGCTTCCTCGACGCTTGTGCCGGTGATCGAATCGGCCATGATATCGGCGGACGCTTGGGACACCGCGCAGCCGCAACCGACGAACGCCGCTTCTTCTATCGTGTCTCCTTCGATGCGCAGCGAAAGCGTCAGCTTGTCCCCGCAGCTGGGATTGACGCCCTCTCGAACGTGCGTGGCGTCGTCCATGACGTATTTGAAGTCGGGGTGGGCGTTGTGCTCCATAAGGGCCGTCGTGTAGATGCTAGCCATGAAACATCCTTTCCACCGCCGCAAGCCCCCGCTCGAGCGCGGCGATATCGCTTTCGTCGTTGTAGAAGGAAAACGATGCGCGACAGCATGCCCCTATGCCGAGCGAGTCGAGGAGCGGCTGCGCGCAATGGTATCCCGCGCGGATCGCCACATGGTGCGCATCGAGGATGCTCGCCACATCATGGGGATGCACGCCGCGCACGTTGAACGAAATCAAGCCGTGGCGGCATCGGGCGTCGGCGGGGCCGACGATGTCGACGAAGCCGAGCTGCGAGAGCATGTCGGCGGCGGCCGATACGAGGGCGCTTTCGCGCGATCGCACGGCGGCCGACCCGATCGATTCGAGATAGTCGATCGCGATGCCCGCGGCGTGGATGCCCGCCCCGTCTTGCGTTCCCGCTTCGAATTTTTCGGGAACAGGCGCCCAGACGGCGCTATCGAATGCGACCGATTCCACCATTTCGCCACCGGTCAGAAACGGGGCGGCGCTTTCAAGCAGCGCCATTTTGCCCCAAAGAAAGCCGATGCCGAAAGGACCGTAGGCCTTATGCGCCGAAAAGGCGAAGAAGTCGCAGCCGAGCGCTTCGACGTCGATGTCGAGATGCGGGACGGATTGCGCCCCGTCCACGATCATGTAGCCGCCGTATTCGTGGACGCGCTTCGCCATCTCGGCGACCGGGTTTTCCACGCCGAGGACGTTGGAGACGTGCGCCGCGGCGACGATACGCGTCGCAGGACCGATTTTCGCATCCATCTCCTCCGACGTTATGCGGCCTTCGGCGTCGCAGTTCAAAAAGACGAGCTTCGCGCCCGTTTCTCGGCAAATGCGCTGCCAGGGAACGAGATTGCTGTGGTGCTCCATCGTCGTAACGCAGACTTCGTCGCCCGCGCGAAGGATTTCGCCCGCGAAAGAACGGGCCGCTATATTGAGCGCTTCGCTGGCATTGCGGCAGACGACGACTTCGCGGCTGTCGGGGGCGCCGATGTGGCGCGCCACCTTCGCGCGGGCGGCCTCGATGGCCTCGGTTGCGCGAACCGACAGGTCGTAAAGCCCGCGCAAGGCGTTGGCGTTGAGCGTTTCGTAGAAGCGCGCCTGCTCGTCGATGACGCATCGCGGTCGCTGAGCGGTGGCGGCGCTGTCGAGGAATGCCAGGTCGGGGTTTGCGGCAAGCAGGGGGAAGCTGCTTTTGAACGGGTTCGCGGCGATATCGCGCGCCGCTTCGGGCGTTATGCGCTGCATGAGGCGTCCTTTCCTTCGCTCGTTCGGACGTCGTCGTTTCGCAGGCCTGTCCTGCGCGCGACGGCGCGGCGGATGCGTTCGTCGCACGATGCGAACATGGCGGCTTCGCAAATCGATTGTGCGAAAAGCGCTTCG
>JAUNDR010000013.1:3531-21307 GCA_030525985.1 Slackia sp.
GGCGGCCTCGGCGTCAAGCCCCCGGCAGGCGAGATAGAACATCTGGTCGGCGTTGACGTGGCCGATCGTCGCTCCGTGGTCGCCGGAGACATCGTCTTCGCCGCATAGGATCACGGGGCAGCTGCGGTTGTGCGCGCGCTCGCCCGAAATCAGCGCCGTCTCCTGCTCGTGGCCGCGCGCGCCCTTGCATCCGCGAACGAAGTCGATCGTGGCTTTGAGGGTCTTCGTGCCTTCGTCTGCCAGCACGCCGTCGGCATTCAAATCGCTTGTGCTTTCGGTTCCGTGGTGATCGAATTCGTAATTGAAATCGAGGTCGGCTTCGCCCGTTGCGAGATAGTGCAGCTGCGTGCGCGCCTCGCTGCGCGATCCCCTGAGGTCGCATGCGAAGCCCGTGAAGCTCTCTCCCGCGGAAAGGGCGTAATGCTCCACGTCGATGCGTGCATCGTCGTCGAGTATGCACCCGGAGTCGTCGAGAAGCATGCTTGCGTGCTCGCATGCCTGAATGACGGTCACAACGACTTGCGAGCGTGCGCCGCAGAAGATGCGGATCGACGATCCGAGGAGTTCTTCGCTTTCGGATGCGCCGTCGAAAAGAAGCGTCACCCGGGCGGTGCAATCGTGCGCCACGACGATGTCGAGCGCGCAGGCGCACGATCGTCCGTCGCGTGATTCCAAATGCACGAAGGCGGTCGCGTCGTGCGTATGGGGCGCCGTTGCCAAAACCCGTCGCGCCCCTGCAAGGTTTTCGGCAAGGGAGCGTGCCTCGGGGCCCGCTCCCGTTCGAAACGCCTCGGCGATATCGCCGCGCGCTTCGCGATGCGCGACGTGTCGCTGATAGGAGGAAAGCGCGGGCGCGTCGAGGCTCTTTTCATCCGCCGGCGCATCGCAGGCGGCGTTGCGCGAATCTCCGATGCGCGCTTGCAAGTGCGCGATCGCGCGCTCGAATGCGTCTGCGGGGGCATGCGCGATAAATCCGCTCGATTCTATCGTGGCGGGTTGCGCGTGGGCGGGGAGGTCTTCGCGCAGGACGGTCCCGTTCATGCGCAGACGGTGCCAGGTGGGGGCGGGCGGCGTGTTCACCCGGTATGCGGCAGTGTCGAGCATCATCCAATGGCCCCTTCCATTTCGAGTTTGATGAGGTTGTTCATTTCCACCGCGTATTCGAGCGGCAGCTCCTTGCCGACGGGGTCGGCGAATCCGTTGACTACCATGGTGCGCGCCGCCTCTTCGGAAAGGCCGCGGCTCATCAGGTAGAACACGGCGTCGTCTCCGATGCGGCCGATCGTGGCCTCATGGCCGATGTCGACATGCTTGCAACGGATGTCCATGGCGGGGATGGTGTCGGCGCGGCTTGCGTCGTCGAGCATGAGCGATTGGCACGACACGCTCGCGCTCGCGCCGTGCGCCGCTTCGGTCGCCACGACCGACGAGCGAAACGTCGAGATGCCTCCGCCTTTCGAGATGGATTTGGTCTGGATCGCCGCCGAGGTTTCGGGCGCGGCAAGCACCACCTTGCAACCGGTGTCGAGGTTTTGCGCAGTTCCTGCGAAGGTGATACCCGTGAAGGTGCAGCTGCTCTTCGCTCCCGCAAGCACCGACATGGGGTAGAGGTATCCCACGTGGCTGCCGAACGACCCGCTTACCCATTCGACCGACCCCTCCTCGTCTACGACGGCGCGTTTGGTATTGAGGTTGTACATGTTCTTCGACCAGTTCTCGATCGTCGAGTAGCGAAGGCGGGCGCGCTTTCCCACGAACAGCTCCACGCAGCCCGCATGCAGGTTGGCTACGTTGTATCGAGGGGCGGAGCATCCTTCGATGAAGTGCAGATCGGCATCGTCTTCCACGATGATCAGCGTATGCTCGAATTGGCCCGCGCCTTTCGCATTGAGGCGGAAATAGCTTTGCAGCGGGAAATCGAGCTTGGCGCCGGCGGGTACATAGACGAAGCTTCCGCCCGACCAGACGGCGCCGTGCAATGCGGCGAATTTATGGTCGGAAGGCGGCACGAGCGTCATGAACCTGCTCCGGATGAGATCGGCGTATTCGCCTGTCAGCGCCTCTTCGATGCCCGAGTACACGATGCCCATGTTCGCGGCCGATTCCTGCATGCTGTGATAGACCAGCTCGGAGTCGTATTGCGCGCCCACGCCCGCCAGATACGAGCGCTCGGCTTCGGGGATTCCCAGGCGGTCGAACGTGGTTTTGATATCGTCGGGCACGCTTTCCCAGTCGCTTTTCTGCTCGGTGTCGGGCTTGACGTAGGTCACGATGTTCTCCATGTCGAGTCCGTCGAGGGCGGGGCCCCAATCGGGCGTCGCGGCGGCATGGTAGGCTTCAAGCGATTCCAGGCGGAACGCCCGCATCCAGGCGGGCTCGTTCTTTCTGCGCGAAATCTCTTCGACGATGGCGGGAGTCAGACCGGCATCGACGCGCTCGCAGGCGTTATCGAAGCGAAAGTCGTACATGCTGCGGTCGATGTCCGCCACTTCGGTGCGTTTTCTTGTCATAGCGATCGCCGCCTTAACGAATGTCCGCCGGCGTGCAGTCTCCCGCACGCTTCTCGCCGAGCAATCCGTCTTCGGCATGGTCGCAATGCAGCGAATCGCGCACGTCCGCCGAAGCGGCGGCAAGGTTTTTCCCGGACTCGAAACGTTCGAACCCGCGTGCGTCGATCTCGTCGGCAAGCGCTGCCGGCCCGCTTTCGACCAGACGTCCGTCGGAGATCACGTGAACCGCGTCGATCGGGAGATTTTCAAGGATGCGCGTATTGTGGGTGATGACGACGAGCGTTCCCTCGCAGCTGCGCCGATATGCCTCGATGCCGCGCGAAACCACGCCGAGCGCATCGACGTCGAGGCCGGAATCGGTTTCGTCCAGAATGGCGAGGCGCGGTTTAAGCAGCAGCAACTGCAGCATTTCGAGCTTCTTTTTCTCTCCGCCCGAAAAGCCCACGCCGAGCTCGCGGTCGAGATAGGACGAATCGATTTCGAGCTGTTCGGCAAGCTCGGCGATGCGCTGCTTGAAGCGCCTGCCCTTCATGTCGATTCCTTGCCGTCCTGCGATCTGAGCGCGCAGGAAGCTCGTCAGCGGCACGCCCGGGATTTCGACGGGGGCCTGAAAGCTCAAAAACACGCCGGCGTGCGAGCGCTTGTCAGGGGAGAGGTGCGTGATATCGCGCCCGTCGAAGACGATCCGTCCCGCATCGACGGCATAGGAGGGATCGCCCATGACCGCATGTCCGAGCGTCGATTTGCCAGCGCCGTTCGGACCCATGACGATGTGCGTTTCGCCTGCGGGGATATCGAGGGATATATCGTCAAGGATGCGTTTCCCGTCGGCGGAAACGCTCAGTCCCTGTATGGAAAGCAGAATGTCGGTGCTCATGGCCCGCCTTTCTATTCATACTTAAATGATATGAATAAAATACGCCATAGAAGGACCGAGTCAAGTAATTACTACTAAATAGGTAGCAATTACGTTCAAACGTCATAGGGAGGCGGGGGTTTCCGACTTCTCAGGGAAGTCAGGAGGAGGGCTTCTCTTCCATGCAGATATGCCCCGATGCCAGGTCGGACACCATGACGCTGTCAACGTATGCTTCGATGGCGTCGTCGAGGCCTTTCCAGAACGAAAGGGTAGAGCAGCTTCGCGCGCGCGGACAGGAAACCTCGTCGCCTTCGAGGCATGCGATCGGCGCGCAGGTGCCTTCGGCGGCGCGCAGGATGTCGCCTGCCGAGATATCGGAAGCGTCGCGGGCGAGAAGATAGCCGCCTCGCTGTCCGCGCACGCTTTTGAGCAGGCCCTCCCGAGCCAGAGGGCGGACGAGCTGCTCGAGGTATTTGAGGGGCATCTCTTCGCGGCGGGCGACGTCTTTCAGCGAAACGGGTTCCTGCCGGGCGTTCACGGCGATATCTACCATGAGACGCATCGCATAGCGGCCCTTCGTCGATATCATCATGGCGGACTCCTTCGTTGCGATGGCTTGCAATTCTTTCCATGGTAGCATTCGACGCAAGCCTGCGAAGATGCGTATTCGAGCAAGGGCGCATCGACGGCGCGTATTCTCGTCCCGACACCGTAAAGAGCGTTTCCAGCCATAGAGAAAGCCTCCCCTTTCTCGTGTCCGAGAAAGGGGGGCAGTTCGATCGATCGGGGCTCGCCGGCGGCGTTTTCGGTTTGCGCCTGATTGCGCGCATGTCTCCTTATGCGTCGAGGCCTTCCTGCTCGCGGCGGTCCATCGCCTTGACGAAGTCGCGCGTGCCCGTGAACACTTCGTGGGTGTAGGGGTTCACGCCGAGCTTTTTGGCGCGGTAGACGATGTAGCCGAGCGCGGCGATGTTGGCCGCCAGGGCGATCACGGAAACAATCAGGTTGATGCCGGGGTCGTTGACCGAGTTCGCCGCGAAGATGCTATCGTTTGCAAACATCGGGCATACCTGGCAGAACATGCACCAGATGGCCAGCGTATAGGCGCGGTTCTGAATCCAGCCGCCCTTGTTCCAAAGCGCATTGGCAACCGTGGGCGCCAACAGCAGCGCCAAGCCGCAATACCAGGCATGCGTCGGCAGGCAATTGTAGGTGTAGCAGAAATTCCACAGGTCGTAGGCGATGATGAACACCCACGTCATGTCGGGCCACAGCATGTCCTGCTTCTTCTTGGACACGTAGATGCCCCACCAGCCCGTCATGCAGAGGATGTTGATGATGCCGGCGATGCCGTTGAACACGTTATGCCATCCGCCGTAAAGCGTGACGCCTTCGCTGGATACCCAGGTGGTCCCGAAGGCGCGCACGGCGCTTTCGAAGTCGCTTACGACCGCGATCAGGATGTTGATGGCCACGATCGCGAACGGAAACGCCTTGAACCAATGGCTCTTGCCTATTTTTCCCCAGCGATATTTCAGGGCCATGAAGCCGATGCATCCGATGGTCGCGGCGTAGAGCTTCGCGTAGTGGAACCAGCTGTTCATATCGGTGTACGTGGGGTTGTTCAGGGCCCATTGCGCCCCTGCCGCCGCGCTTACGCTGATGGCGATGAAGTATACGGTCAGGATGGCGGGCACGACGAGAAAACATATGATGCCTCCCGCCTTGGTGCGGCGGGCGAATTCGTTCATCAGAATCAGGCCTACGAAGACGATGACCCATCCGATCCATTGGAAGGCGGCAGTATCGCCGTATACGTCGAATAGCATGAGGACTCCTTATGTCGTAATGGCTGAATCGGCTGCGCCGTGATTTCGTCGCCGTCCTTTCCCGGCCGTCATGCGCGTTTCGGGCAAACGATGCCTCGCACCCCGATGTGACGGGGCGTTTCGGTCGAATGCCGCATCGCGGCTTCTCTTTTATGCGGATGCGGCATGCGCCGCCTTGGTCTATGCCTTCGGTCTTTTCCGGTCGAGGTGGAGAGACTGGGCAATGATGTCTTCGATGACCGCATCGGGCGCATCGGGGTGTGTTCTCAGATAACCTACGACGCCGAGAATCAGCACGTAGAAGGATTCATAGACGTGGTCGATGCGGATTTCATGCAAGCGTCCGTAATCTTGGACGGTGGTGGTCACGATGTAGCGCGCCGCCTGGTCGGCTACGCGGTTGATGAAATCGATATAAAGCGCGGCGTTCTCGCGGGATGCGAGGGCGCGTCGGAACGAGCCCCGGTCGAAAAGCGCTTGGCGCAGCACGGGCACCAGCGTATCGAGCGCGCCGTCGACGTCTCCTTCGACGCGCCGGTCGTTCCATATCTTGAGCATGGCGAGGAAGTCTTCGATATAGGAATCGAGCACGGCCGAAGTGACGGCGTCTTTGTCGGTGAAATAGTGGTAGAAAAGGCTACGCGCCACGCCGATCCTGTCGGCGATGTCTTGCACGGACGTCTTGGCGAGGCCTTTTTCCTCGTAAAGCTCGCGCGTGCAGGCGATGATCTGCTCTCGGCGGCCCATGGCTCCTCCTTCGGCGCGGGCGCGGCGTTTCCGTCATGCGGATACGGGCTTTTCCCGGCCTTCGTTGCGCGACGGAAAAGCGGCGCGCATAGCTCCCCTTGCATGCGCGTCTTCGTCGCGAATCCCTTTGATTGCTGCAGCATACGCCCCCTTTTGACATTGCGTCAATGTACAGTTTTGACAATCCGTCAATGTGTAAAAAACCAGTACAAAGGCTATTTCAACATTGTTTCAGGCGTGCTATAGTTCGCGCCATAAAATTCATTGATGTAATGAATTGAAAACTTCAATGAAGTAAATTTTCGAGAGGGGGAAGCGATGGAAGAGAAAAAGCGGGAAGGCTTTTCCGCGGAATGCCGGGCAGGGGAAGGCCCGGACGGCGCATCGGCGACGCGCAGGGAAGCTCCCGCGCGGACCGAGGGTCCGACAAGGCGTGTGAAGAGGAAATGGCCGATCGTCGCCGGCTGCGCGGCGCTGATAATCGTGCTTGCGGGGGCGGGCTTTTTCGTGTGGCATCAGCAGCCGAGCTTCTGCAATGCGATATGCCATGTGCCGATGGACAACTACGTGCACGGCTACTACGAAGATGCGGCCTTGTGCGCCAACGAGCATTTCCGGGCGGACGTCTCGTGCCTCGATTGCCACGAACCCGTCCTCGACGAGCAGATCGCCGAAGGCGTCGCTTGGATTCGCGGTGATTTCACGGTCGATTCCTCGGGCGATATCGCCACGGTCGGCGTGACCGCCGACGAGAAGATGTGCGCGAAAAGCGGATGTCACGACATGCAGGAGGCAATCGATGCCACTGCCGATTGGGGCGGTGAAAGCGGCGTCAATCCGCACGAGTCGCACCAAGGCTCCCCGATCGATTGCAGCAACTGCCACGGCGTGCATAAAGCGTCGAATATGTATTGCAATGCGTGCCACGATTATCGGACGCCTGACGGATGGACGAATCCTGCCTAGCGCGTATCCGCTTGCTTGCAGGAATCGGCTGAATGCGGGCTTCGTGCGGCCCGCATTTCGAGGGGAGGTTTTTCATGAAAGGGAAGACGCAGATGGCCGTGGGCGCCGCGGCCGTGCTTATGGCGGGTTTGACAGGATGCGGCGCATCGTTCGAGGGCTCCGGTTCGAAGGATGCGGCAAGCGCCGAGCAGCTTGCCATGCGCACGGACGATCCGTGGGCCGCGGAGCAGGTCGCCGAAGGGCGCCCGCTTGCCGAAGGAACGTATGCCGACGGCGTTTATGCAGGAACGGGAACGGGCATGGAAGGCCTGATAACGGTCACGCTTTTGGTGGACGACGGCCGCATTTCGTGTCTCGAAGTGACGCAGGAGGGCGAAAGCCAAAGCCGCGGCGGCTACGAGGCCGTGCGCGACGGGACCTTCGCCGCCATGATCGAAGCGGCGCAAGGGTCCGATATCGACGCGATCAGCGGGGCGACCATCACGACGGCCGGCGTGAAGATGGCCGTCGACGACGCGTTGGTGCAAGCCGAGGCGGCAAGCGACGAGTCGAACGCTGCGGGCGAATAGGGGGACATGATGAACGATTACACGAACGAAGGCATCTCGCGCCGCAGCTTCATCGCGCGTGCGGCGGCCGTAGGAGCGGGCGCCGCCTGGGCGGGAGCTTTCGCGGCGAGGCCCGCCCAGGCGGTCGAGGCGGGCTTCAAAGGCGATTGGTCTGCCGACGGATCGCGCGAGGTTTCGATACCTGCGAGCGCGGAAACGAACGCTTCGGCGGCGGATGGCACGTATCGCGTGCATAACGCCGCTTCGTTTCCCGCCGACGATGCGACGCCCATCGCACCGCGCGAGGTTCCCACGACCTGGGACTACGAATGCGATATCTGCGTGGTGGGAGCGGGCGGCGGCGGCTTGAACGCTGCTGCGCGCGCGGCCGAGCTGGGAGCATCGGTGATCTGCGTCGAGGCGGCGGGCCTTCATGGTGGAAACGCCCAGGAAGCGGGCATGTGCGGCATCCTGGGCGGTTCGAAGATGCAGGAGTCGAAACGCTTCGCATTCCCGTCCTATCCCTTCGACGCCAAGGCGCTGACCGATTGGGCGATGGATGAATACCATTACGCCGCCGATCCCAAGCTGATTTATAAAATCGCCGAACAGGGAGGCCCGAGCCTCGATTGGATGGCGGAATGCGGCGTTCAGTGGCGTTTGGGCGAGGTGCCCGTATATGTGGCGCCGAAGAATTCGACGCTCGACCACCATGTGCTCAAAATGAAAGACGCCACCGACGCCATGTTCAACTATGGGCAGCGCAAAGGGGTCGATTATCGTTTCCAGTGCCCGGCCGTAGCGCTCGTGCAAAACGATGACGGGCGTATCGTGGGCGTGGTATGCAAAGAGGAATACCGGCGCGAGGTGTTCATCCATGCGACGGCGGCCGTCATCCTGACCGCGGGCGGATTCTGCAACAACAAGGCGTTGCTCGACCGCTATATCCCTACGGCGGCGATGGGCTGCGCATCGAGCTATCTCACGCTGGGGGAGACGGGCGAGTGTTTCCGCATGGGTCTTGGCGTAGGGGCGGACGTGTCGGGCTTCAACAGCTCCGCGAGTTTCGATGGCGGCGTCGATTGGGAGGCCGAAGGCGGGCAATGGGCGCGTTTCCTCTACGACGGCATGACCCAGCTTTCGCGTCAGCCGTGGCTTACGATCGACCGCTGCGGCAATCGCTTGCGATACATGGACAGCCGCGTCGGCGAGGACGGCGCCAACGCCATCTATGCATTGGGCGATCTGGCCACGATCCAGATGACGCCTCCGGGGCATCGCTCCTATATCGTCTTCGACGCGAACTACGAAAAGCATTTGGCGGGCTTTGCGCAGGAGCACTGCCGCAAGCTCATCACGCCCGATCTGGAGCAGATCGAGAAGGTGCCGCCGCATTATCGCGATTGGCACCACGGCGTGCAGGATGCCATCGACGCCGACGTGCTCAAGCGGCGCGATACGCTGGAAGAGCTCGAGGCCGATCTCGGTTTCGCTCCCGGCGTGTTGGTGGATGCCGTGACGAAATGGAACGAGGCGTGCGAACGGGGCGAGGACGACTTCATCTATCCCATGCCGAAAGAATGGCTGCATGCGATATCCGAGCCTCCGTTTTACGGCTGCCGCATCGGCGGCAATCTGTACGGAACCAAGGCGGGCCTTGCTATCAACGAGCACATGCAGGTCATGGGCACAAACGGCCTGCCCATCGCGGGGCTGTATGCCGGTTGGCACACGGCGGGCGGCGCCTGCGGCGAGAACAGCTACGTGGGAGACCCCATCCTCGGATCGCTCATGGGAGATGTGGGACTGGCGTTTTGCGGCGGATATCTGTGCGGCACGTCGGCCGTCGAGCACGAAATCGATTGCGCCTAGGCGCATGGTCGGGAGGTTGACATGATGAAGTTCATGAAAGATACGGCACGCCCGTATGCGACGCTGTTCGCCATAGCGCTCGCGACGGCGCTTCTTGCCCGGGCGGGATTGCTGATCATGGATATGACGGGAATCCTCTCTTACGATTATATTTCCGCATCGGGCGTGGCGATTCTCGACGTGGTGTGTTCGATTCTCACAGGATCGGCGTTCGTCGCGTTTATTTTCGCCGGCTCGTTGGCGCTGACGCTTTCGACGGCAGGGGTCGTTTTGTACGGATACCTTACGCGCAAGGGCGGCCTTCGGGCCCATCCCGCCACGGCGTTTCTTTGGGGATGGGCGACCGCCTTCGTGGCCATCGTATGCCTGGCGATCGTGGCAAGCGGCATCCTCAGCGGAGTGCAGGTGGCATCGATGAGCTCGAAACTGCCCGATCCGGCCGTGCTTCTCGTCGCCGTCGTGGCGTTTTCGGCGTTCATCGGCACGCTGCTCGCCGCCGCATCTTTGGTCGTGCATGCTTGCTGCGTGCGAGCCGAATCTTCGTGCGATTTGGCGAAAAGGCTTATCGCGGCCGTCGTCGTCTGCGGCGCGGCGACGATGCTTTTAAGCGTGGGGACGTTTTCCGCCGTGAACACGGCTTCGATCGATCCTCTTTATGCGGGAGGCTGGGTCGCCGGCGATACGGCGGCCAATATCGCCATGATGGCCCTCGCATGGCGCGCCGCCAAGATGCCTTCGTAAGAAGCGCTCTCTTTCGCTCGAAAACGTGCAGGACTCTCCGAAAAGCCGCTTCGCCGTCGTTTCTCATCCATCGCGGCAAGCGGCTTTTTTCTGCGCTCGGGCGAACTTCGCACTCCGGCCGCCGTTTGCGGAAAGCGGAAGCGCGGGGTTTTCCCGGCTTAAGGAAGGGCGATGAGCTCGTCCGGTTCGATATGCTTTTCGGCTTGCTCGCTTTCGCGCAATCCTTCGATGACGGTTCGGGTCACGGCGCGGATGGCATCGCGTTGCGTTCGGCGCAGATGTTTCCATAAAAGGTCGCGACCGAGCGTATCGACGGTACGGGCGATGACGGCCTGTTGCGCGCGTCCGCAATCGGTGGCATCGACGAACACGGCCTTGCGGTCGCGGGGCGATCCCATGCGTCTGGCCCAGGAGCGCGCGACGAGCCTATCGACGGCGCGTGCCACGTTGACAGGCGAGAGACGCAGCTGCGCGGCGATGTCGCCGATGCGCAGGGGGCGGCCCTGTTCGCCGAGAAGCTGCATCACGCGGCATTCGCTATACGATGCCCCGCATGCTTCGCGCAGACCCGCTTCGATGGCGGAGCGAAAACGCTCGAGCGAAGCCAGCGCACGCGAAGCGGGGTAGCACGAGGTTTCACGTTCCGATATGGGCGGATCGATGAAGGCGCCCGCGGCGATGGAGGTTTCCAGAATGGCGCGCCACGCGGCATCCTGGGTGGGGAAAAGCGTATAAAGCTGCGCGACGATCGATTCGTTGACCGTCGCGACGTGCGCGATTCCTTCCTTGGTGGCTTCGACGCTTTTCGCCCTGCCGTCCGCCTCGAAACCGCCGCGACGGGCGAACCGTTGTTCTTCGAGCGCATTGATGCACTGCGTGACGACGTTCGGCCGCAACTCGAGCATGGAGGCGAGAGACGATTGGCCGATGGGGTCGTCCGACGAGGCGAGCTTCACGAGCATACGGTACTGCGTGATGCTCAAGGAGCTCGCCTCTTTCAGGGCGCGTTTGAGGGCATGGTGGGTCATTTCGAAGGCGACGAAATATGCCGAGTCGAGCGAGAGGTTTTCTTTGCGAGGGCTCATGGGTCTTTCTGCGGAATCGAATCGTTTGCGAATCATTCGCTATGGTAGTGCGCGCCTTGCGCCCATCGCGTCGCAGGGCGCGATGGGCGCAAGAATTCCATGTGCCGCGGAATATGCGGCAAAGATCATTCGGAAAGGTCGAGCTCGTCGATCACGGCGCGCAGGGCCGCCGCCGATGCCTCGAGTTTTTCGTGCTCGGCATCGCTGAGGCTGATGGGGACTTTCTGCTCGATGCCGCCGCGCCCGATGATGGCCGGCATGCTCAGCACCACGTCTTCGAGCCCGTAATCGCCCTGCATGAGATTCGATACGGGAAGGACCGATTTCTCGTCGCGCACGATGGCCTCGCACAGGCGCTTGACCGTCATGGCGATGCCGTAATAGGTGGCGTTTTTCTTCTCGATGATCTCGTAGGCGCTGTTCTTCACGCTTTCGGCGAGCCGCTTCATCGAAGCGTCGTGCTCGAAAAAGCCGCGCAGTTCGCAGAAATCGCTGATCGGCACGCCTCCGACGTTGGCCGTGCTCCATACGGCGATTTCGCTGTCGCCATGTTCGCCGACGATGCGCGCATGCACCGTGCGCGGGTCGACGCCGAGATGCTGGCCGAGAACGTATTTGAATCGAGCCGTGTCGAGCACCGTGCCCGATCCGAGCACGCGCCCGAGCGGCAGGCCGGAAAGCTTGATGGTCGCATAGGTGAGCACGTCGACCGGATTCGACACCACGAGCACGATGCCCTGGTAGTCGCGCTTCTTTATCTCGGGGATGATGGTCTTGAAGATGGCCACGTTCTTCTTCACCAGGTCGAGCCGGGTTTCGCCCGGCCGCTGGTTCGCCCCTGCGGTGATCACCGTGATGGCGGCGTCGGCCATGTCGTCGTAATCGCCCGCATAGATATTCATGGGGCGCGCGAAAGGAAGTCCGTGGCTGATGTCGAGCGCCTCGCCCTCGGCGCGGTCGCGGTCGACGTCGATGAGCACCATCTCGCTGAAAAGCCCGCTTTGCATCAGGGCGAATGCGGAAGACGACCCGACGAATCCGCATCCGATGATGGCGACTTTTCTATCATTGACCGATTTTGCCATGGTTCCTCCCCGTATATGATGCGAAATGTGCATTGCGATATCGGCGGGACTTTATACGAGCGTGCCGACGCCGTCAAGAACGCGCGCGAGCGTAGTACAATGCTTCGGGCATGAAAAGGTCGCATCGCGCTTTCGAGGGCGCGCAGAAAGGAAAGCCATGACCGCATATGATTTCGAGCGTTCGATCGTCGATATTCCCGATTATCCCGAACCCGGCGTCGTTTTCAAAGACATCACGCCGCTGATCGCCGATGCCGAAGGATTTTCCGCCGTGATCGAAGCGATCGCCGGACATTTCGAGAATGCGGGCATCACGAAGGTGATCGGCGCGGAAGCGCGCGGATTCATGGTCGGCGCTCCGGTAGCGCATCGTCTCGGCGCGGGATTCGTGCCCGCGCGCAAGCCGGGCAAGCTGCCGCGTGAAACGGTGAGCGAGAGCTATGCGCTCGAGTACGGCACCGATGCCCTTGAGGTCCACGCCGACGCGATCGGGCCGGATGACGTCGTGCTGCTTGTCGACGACCTGGTGGCGACGGGCGGAACCGCCGTCGCGCAAGCCCGTCTGGTCGAACGTCTCGGCGCGCGCTTGGCGGGCATGGGCTTTTTGATGGAGCTCGCATTCCTCGATCCGCGCACGGCGATCGCGCAGGCCACGGATGCGGAAGTGTTCTCGCTCGTGCGCGTCGATTAGCCCGTATTCTCGACATCGATTCGTCTCCGCAGAAAAGGATGCCCTGCGACCGAATCGTCCGTCACAGCATGAAAGGCCCCGGAAGGCGGAAATGCGATGTTCCATTTCCGCCGAAGGGGCCTTTTCGCGTCGTTTTGCAAATCGGATCCGATTCGTTTCGCTGCATGCCTGAAAGCGGATCGGATGCCGTCGTGTTTTCGCTCCTGTAACAGAACTGCCATATATCCTACAAAAATAGTAGGTATTCTGACGGCGTACTCAAGAGAGGATTGTTCCTCGACAGAAAGGAGCGATACCATGCAGTATCCCGTTTCCGATTCTTACAAGCTTTTCATCGGCGGCCGCTGGGTCGATGCGTCCGACGGATCTTCGATCGATACGTACTGCCCCGCCAACGGCGAGCGTATTGCGAGCATCGCCGATGCGACTCGAGAAGATGTCGATGCGGCGGTCGATGCCGCCCATGAAGCGTTCGCGTCGTGGGGGAAGACCGACAAAGCCGAGCGCGCCCGCATTCTCAACGCGGTGGCGGATATCATCGAAGCCAACGCCGAGCATCTCGCCTTGGTCGAATCCATCGACAACGGCAAGCCCATCCGCGAGACGCGCGCCATCGACGTCGCTTACTCCGCCGAGCATTTCCGCTATTTCGCAGGTGCGGTCTTGGCTGAGACGGGGGAGGCGACGATGGTGGCGCCCGATACGATGTCGATCGTATTGCGCGAGCCGATCGGCGTCGTCGGCCAGATCGTGCCTTGGAATTTTCCGCTGCTCATGGCCGCTTGGAAGCTCGCCCCGGTGCTTGCCGCAGGCGATTGCACCGTGCTCAAGCCTTCTTCGTCCACGTCGCTTTCCGTGCTCGAACTGGCTCGTCTGACCCAGAACGTCATTCCCGCGGGCGTGTTCAACGTCATCACGGGGCGCGGTTCGAAATCGGGGACATATCTGATCGAGAACGAACGTCTCGCCAAGCTTGCTTTCACCGGCTCGACCGAAGTGGGCCGCACCGTCGCCCATGCTGCTGCCGAGCGGCTGATTCCCGCAACGCTCGAGCTCGGCGGCAAATCGGCGAATATCATCTTCCCCGATGCGAAGCGCGATATGGCCATCGACGGCATCCAGCTTGGAATCCTGTTCAACCAGGGGCAGGTATGCTGTGCCGGCAGCCGCATCTTCGTTCACGAGGATATTTACGACGATTTCGTCGCCGAAGCCGTCGAAGCCTTCAAAAAAGTGAAAGTCGGTCTTCCATGGGAAGAGGATACCCAGATGGGAAGCCAGATCGATGAGCGCCAGGCGCAAAAGATCATGGAATATATCGAGCTCGCGGAAAAAGAGGGAGGCCGCATCCTCGTCGGCGGCAAGCGCGCGACGGAAGGACCGCTTGCCCAAGGCGCCTTCATCGAGCCCACTTTGATCGAGGTCGCAAGCAATTCGTGCCGCATCGCCCAGGAAGAAATCTTCGGCCCGGTGGCCGCGGTCATGAAATTCAAAGACGAGCAGGAAGTCATCGACCTGGCGAACGATTCGGTCTACGGTCTGGGCGGAGCCGTGTGGACGCGCGACATCAACCGCGCATTCCGCGTAGCGCAGGGCGTGAAAACGGGACGCATGTGGGTGAACACGTATAACCGGATTCCTGCGGGCGCGCCATTCGGCGGCTACAAGGAATCGGGCATCGGCCGTGAGACGCACAAGGCGATGCTCGAGCACTACTGCCAGACGAAAAACATCATGGTGAACTTGGGCGAGGAGCCTTCGGGGTTCTATCCCGCGCATTAACGACGGGCGCATTTTCAAGCGAAGGCTTGGCGGAAAAGCCGGCAGCGCATCTATCGTCGAGGCCCTGCCGGCTTTCGAATCGCGTCTCGATCGAACGTTCGCCCGATCGCTTTCAAGGGCCGGTTCCTGAATTGAACTGCCTCTCAAAACTTGGACGGCTTAAATAGAGACTACGCCGCGAAGGACTGGCTCCGGAACTCCTCCGGGGTCAGTCCTTTCGGTTTTGCCCGGCGCCTGCGCATGTGCCAGTGCATGATCCAGGTTTCCGCAACGGCTCCGAACGACTCGGAGCCGTTGCGGAAGAATCCGTCTCTCATATGGTCGAACAGCCCCTTCGTGCACGTGCCGTCCAGGCGGCTGCCCCTGCTTGCATGACATGCTCTGTGCCGATTCGCCCTCGTGCGGCCTTGCGGCGTACCGGTCGGATCCGCTCGCTCGGGCGGGCGCATCCGGGATATCATGGCGCGAAACGCATGTGCGCGAAAACGGGCTCGTCCGAAGGGAGCATGTTCATGAAAGTCCTCGTCAGCGCTTGTCTTCTGGGGGTTCGTTGTCGTTACGACGCGTCGGCGCGATATGACGGCGCGCTTGTCGACGCCCTTTCGGGCTGCGTTATCGTGCCTATTTGCCCCGAAATGCAAGGCGGGTTGCCGTGTCCGCGCCTTGCCGGCGAAATAGCCTCCGACGGGCGAAGCGTGATCGACAAGAAGGGGCGAGACATCACTGCGGCATTCGAGCGCGGTGCCGCCTGCGCACTCGGAATCGCGCAGGCATACGGCTGCACCGATGCGGTGCTCAAGGCCAAAAGCCCTTCATGCGGCTGCGGCGCGATATATGACGGGTCCTTTTCCGGACATCTCGTTCGCGGCGATGGAATCACGGCTCGTTTGCTGAAGGAACATGGAATCCATGTCGCCGACGAAAAACACTTCGTCGAAGCCTGCCGCCGAATCTCCGAAGATTCGGAGAGCTGATTCGCGGGTTCGAAGGAGCGGCAGCGCGTCGGATTTGTCATCGCCGTTCGATTCCGGCACGGCTTTCTCTTGATTTACGAACAAATATTCGCTAATATCAGGTACACAAACAAATGTTCGTAATGGTTGGTTCGACCTAACTTCGAAAAGAAGGACAGCCGCTTCTTGCAAGGAGGCTGCCATGGCCGTTTTCGCCGACCGCCCACACGATTATCCGTCCGATTCCGCTTTCGCCGCCTCGTCGCTTTCGCATGGCGCATTGCCTTGGGATATGCGCTTGAGCCGCGTGGACGTTCTCTCTATCGATCCCTCCCGTATCGAACGGGCGGTCGAAGGGGGCATATCAACGAATCGCCTGCCGGTTTCATGCAAAGGCTCCCGCGATGTCCTGCATAATCTCGGGCTTGCCTGCGGCGGCGTGCTCACGAATGCCGCAGCGTTGCTTTTTGCGCCGAGCGAGGTTCCTCTCGTCGCGTGCCGCGCGTATGATTCCGCATATCGAAGCGTCTTAAGGGACGGCTGCGATTGCTATGGGCCTTTCGACGAGGCCTTCGATCGGGCCTGCGCGTTCTTTTCCCGGAATATATCTTTCGTATGCGGAAACGGCTGCGAATGCGATGACTCGAAGATGGGGATTCTCGCAGGGATTATTCGCGAAGTCCTGATGAATGCGATGCAGCATCGCGACTATTTCCGTTTCGCGCCCGTGCGCCTTACCGTATGGCCCGGGTGCATAGAGGTTGCGAATCCGGGATATGCGCCGGATTCGGCATGCTTTGCGATGGGCGAAGGCCCCTACCTTCGCGATCCGCAGGAGTTTGTCGAACGGGCGCTCGGTTCTCGTTTCGGCTTGCGCAACGCACTGCTTGCCCAGGCCCTTTATCGGTTCGGTGTCGTCGACGGGCAGGGTGCGGGTATCGCGCGTATTGCAATCGCCTGCGAAATCTGCGATTTGCGGGCATCGTTGACCAATGACGAAGGATGGGCGGTATTCAGAGCTACCGATTCGCATCGATAGAGCGTCGTACCCGTTCGGCCACATCGTCCATATCGGCAAGAAGGCTCTTTGAAAACTCATCGCTTGAAAGCACATAGGCGCCTATGAAGGCCATGTCGGCTATGTTCGATTCTTGCACCGCTTGTGTGCGAGACGAAGTGGCGTCTTCGATAACGGCGACGTTGTATCCGAGGGATAAGGCGTCGTAGCAGCTGCTTCGAATGCAGTTCGGCGTGGTGGTCCCCAGTAAAACAACGGTCCCGATGCCGCGTTCGCGTAGGATTTCGTGCAGATCCGTTCCGAAGAATGCGGAAAAGCTCGGTTTCACGACGATCAAATCTTCGAGGGCGGGAGCCAACTCGGCGGGTTCCGCCGTTCCTATCGCGGATTCGCATACCTGCGAGAGGGGCCTACCGCGCATCCAGGTGTCGTAGCGGCACGGTTCGACGTTCGAACCGTCGTCAGCGTAGGAGCGCACGGCGTGCACGATCGTCATGCCTGCTTTTCTCGCTGCCTGTAAAACGCGAGCGCAAGCGGGAATGGTCGCTTGCGCTCCTGCTATGCACAAAGAGGATCGCTCGTTGAGAAATCCGTTCTGCATGTCGATTATCACGACTGCGGCTTTGCCGGGCTCGATCATGGAAACTCCTATCGTTCAACGGGTCGGTATCGGTACGACCGACCGCATCATGCATTTTCGAATATAGGCTATGCTTGTCTGGCCGCTTGCCGCGCTTGCGCAAGCGCGCGGATGGGCGAAGTGATAGGGGGAAGCCGGTGAGCGGACATGCTTGTGCATACGACGAGAAGCGAAACGCGTCCGAAGAAAAGCGCGTTTTGACGGATGGCTTTTCCGATGGCGACGAATCTTGCGCCGCACCCGGATCGCATTGCGGACGGCACGAAAAAGACTTCGTCGTGTTCGTCATGCACGCCTCGGTGGGCTCGGGCCACAGAAGCGCCGCGCTCGCCGTTGCCCAGGCCCTCGAATCCATGAGGGAAAACGGCGATTCCCGCGTACCTGCGAATGCCGAGGTCGAAGTGCTTGACATCCTCGATTTCGCGCGCGTTTCCATAGATGGCGACAAGA
>JAUNDR010000013.1:21317-25986 GCA_030525985.1 Slackia sp.
CGTCCCGTTTACGACATCACATGGCGCTACACTCTTACCGGCAGACTGTTATGGGGCGGGGGAACGGCCTGGTCGCATGTGATGTTTCCCGCATTGACCGATTACGTGGAAAAGCGAAAACCTGCGCTTGTCATTTGTACGCACATCACGGCGGCGAATGCCATAGTCGGAGCTCGCATGCTTTCGGGGCAGCGTTTTCCCGTGGTTTGCGTTCCCACCGATTACGAAATAGAGGGTTGGTGGCCCCATAAGGAAACCGATTTGTTCTGCGTCGCGACCGAGGCCATGGCGGAAACCCTGCGTCCGCGCAAAGTCGCCGAGCGAAAAATGAAGATAACGGGAATCCCTGTGCGCGGCGGATTGGGCGATGCGTTCGACGTCGCCGAGATTCGCGAGAGCCTGGGGCTTCCCCTCGATAAAACCATCGTGCTCATCATGGCGGGCGCGCATCTGCCCCAGCCGTATGTGCGCTTTCGCGCCACGATGGATGAGGCGCTGCCGTATATGAACGGCCTGCCGAAGATGCATTTCGTATTTCTACCCGGCCGCGATGAGGAATATTCCCTTCATCTGTGTCGCCAGCAAGAGGCCATGTCGATCGAGAATATGACGGTCATGGGGTATGTCGATAAGATGCCCGCTCTTATGGCCGCAAGCGATCTTGCCATCTGCAAATCGGGCGGACTCACGGTGACCGAATGCCTCTGCGCGCGACTTCCCATGGTTTTGCTGGGGCGCTCCTATGGCCAGGAGAAGGCGAATACGCGCATGCTGACCTCGCTCGGTGTCGGCATGCATGTCACCACGGCGCGCGAATTGCTCGGCGCCTTGCGTCATCTCCACGCGAACCCGTCCAGCTTGAAGGCAATGCTTGTCAACGGAGAGATCTTGCGACGTCCCGACGCTGCTTACGACATCGCTGCATCGTCTCTCGATTTGATGGGGTCGATTCCCGAACCGAAAAAACATTTCGCGCAATTTTACTGGGGCGGCAAGCCCGCCCATACGCGTTGAGCTATTTGACCATCGACAACGCTCCTTCGCCGGGATAGCGTTGCGTCCTGAGGAAAAACGCAGATGAAGGGATGGAATCCATGATGTTTTTCGAACGTATCGGAGGTCGTTTCGTCGAACGGGAAGAAGATCGCGTCGTCATGGTCACGCCGGTCGTCGAAGAGATGCTGCAGCCCCAGGGGATTTTGCATGGAGGAATGAGCGCCTATCTCGCCGAAAGCGTGGCAAGCGAAGCAGGCAACCTGACGCTTGACGCGAAAAAAGAGCACGTCGTGGGACTCGATTTGACAAGCACCCATCTTCTGCCCGTCGCCTTGGGCGATACCATACGAAGCGTCGCCACGCCCGTTCGCCGTGGCGGGCGTATCCAGGTATGGAAAGTGGAGCAGTATCGAGAAAGCGACGGGGAGCTGTTCAACGTCTCCCAGCTGACCACGTATACGAAACGGATTCGATAAGCGGTTTTCTTTCGCATTCGAGCGCGCGTTTCGATATACGAGAGCCCATTCACCGAACCGTGCGCCACGAAAGGCAAGCGAATCGGTGGCAATTGGAAATGCGTTCGATCCGCTCTGATAAAGTACGAAGCGGCGAGAGAACTCGCCGCTTTTTTACTGCATCGACCGTGCGAAGGAGGAAGCGATGGAATTGATTGTCGCCCTCGTGGGCTTGCCTTGCATCGCTGCGCTGCTGATGCTTGTCATCCGCGGCAACAAGGCTCGAGACGTGGTGGCCGTGACGACCGCCATAGTTATCGGAGTGCTGTCCGTCGTATTTGCGATCGTCTATCTGGGCGCAGGTACGACCTATCTTGCTCTCCCCGAATCGTTCGCTCCTGCGCTCGGCATCGTCAACTTCCTTATCGAAATCGCCGTCGGAGCCTTCATCCTTGCTTATGCGGTTCGCTACAAGCGCATGCTCGCTTTGGCGCTCGCCCTCATCCAGCTCGTCATGGCCGTCTGGATCGAGGTTTCCGTTCTTGCCGGGCATGAGTTCTCCACCCAAATGCGCATCGACGAGCTTACCGTCATCATGACGCTGATCATCGGCATCGTGGGTTCGGGCATCTGCGTGTATGCGCTCGGCTACATGAAAGATTTCCAAAGCCATCATGCCGATGGCAAAGATCGCCGTCCATGGTTTTTCGCGCTCATGTTCGCGTTTTTGGCGGCCATGTTCAACATCGTGTTTTCCGACAACATGGCCTGGATTTATACCGCATGGGAAGTCACCACGCTGTGCTCGTTCCTGCTCATCGGCTTCACGAAAACCGATGAGGCGATCGGCAACGCCTTCCGCCAGATCGTGATGAACATGCTCGGCGGAATCGCCTTCCAGGTGGCCATCGCATTCGCCGCTATCAACGGCCTGCCCCTCGTGTTCAGCGAGTTCCTCATGGCAGGTGCCATGTCGGCAGGAACTGCGGCAGCGGCCTTGTTCGCCATTCCCGTCGTGTTGCTCGCATTCGCGGGCATGACGAAAGCCGCGCAGATGCCGTTTCATACGTGGCTGCTCGGCGCCATGGTGGCTCCCACTCCCACAAGCGCGCTGCTGCATTCTTCCACCATGGTGAAAGCCGGCGTCTTCCTTCTGATAAAGCTTTCGCCGCTGTTCTTGGTGTTTCCTGCCGCCTCGGCGATGGTCGTTCTCGTCGGCGGATTCACGTTCCTGTTCTGCTCGCTGCTCGCCATTTCGCAAAGCAACGCCAAACGCGTGCTCGCATATTCCACCATCGCCAATCTCGGCCTAATCACGGCATGCGCAGGCGTCGGCACGCCCGAAGCCGTTTGGGCGGCGATCTTCCTGGTGGTCTTCCACGCCGTCGCCAAAAGCCTTCTGTTCCTGTGCGTCGGCACGGCCGAGCACCACATCGGCAGCCGCAATATCGAAGACATGGACGAGCTGTTCGAACGCATGCCCCGTCTTGCCCGCTTCATGATGCTCGGCATTATGTGCATGTTCATCGCCCCGTTCGGCATGCTGGTATCCAAGTGGGCGACGCTTGTATCGTTTGCCACCACGGGCCAAGTGGTCCTTCTCGTCCTTCTCGCATTCGGCAGCGCTGCCACCTTCATGTTCTGGGGCAAGTGGCTCGGAAAGCTCGCGGGCATCGCTGCGCACCGCGACAATATCGAAACCACCGTGCATAAAAGCGAGTGGGCGGCGATCGTTCTTATGGCGGTGCTGGTCGTGCTCTGCTGCGTCGGCATGCCCGCCATCTCGCTCGCATGCGTCGAGCCTTACATCCTCGGCGTTTACAACGCGCCCGTTTTCGCCATCGGTTTCGACAATATGGCGATCATGGCCATTATCGTCGCATTCATCGTCGTGGTGCTTTTCGGCACGCTCGGCCATTCCCGGAAAAAGACCGTTCCTGTCTACATGGCGGGTATCACGATCGATTCCGCGAAGCGCGTGTTCCGCGGTTCGCTCGGCGGTGAACGCGAAGCGTCTTCGCGCAATTGGTATCTCGAGAATATCTTCGGTGAAAAGCGCCTCGATAAGCCTGCCACCGTTCTGACGGCCGCGATCATCATCGTGTTCGTGTGCGCAAGCGTGGCGGCGTGCTGGCTTTCCGCAGGCTTCGGCGCGGTCTCGCTGCCGATGTATCTGCAGACGACCCCGCTGAACGAAAGCGTTTTCTCTACGTTGATCGGCATCGTGGCGTTTCTCGTGTTGGGTCCTGTGATCGGCTGCCTGCTCGCAGGCCTCGACCGCATCATCAGCGCCCGCATGCAGGGACGCGTCGGTCCTCCGCTGCTTCAGCCGTATTACGACGTGCGCAAGCTCATCGCAAAAGACGACGTGAGCGTTAACACGGTGGAGGGCACCTATATCACCTGCGCTTTGGTCTTCACTTTGATCGCGGGCGGCGTGTTCTTCGGCGGCGGTAATTTCTTGATGTGCGTATTCCTCGTGACGCTTTCCGCCCTGTTTTTCATCTTGGCGGCGTATTCGTCCCGTTCTCCCTATGCCGAAATCGGCGCCGACCGCGAGATTTTGCAGGTCATGTCGTATGAACCGATGATTTTGTTCGTGGCGGTGGGCATGCTGCTCACGCTGGGCACCTTCGATGTGGCAGGCGCCTTCTCGAGCACCGCTCCGATGATCGTGGCGGCATGGCCGATCTTCATCGGTTTGCTGTTCGTGCTCACCATCAAGCTGCGCAAATCGCCCTTCGATCTGTCCTATTCGCACCATGCCCACCAAGAACTCGTCAAAGGCGTCACCACCGAGATGAGCGGTCGCACGCTTGCGAAGGTCGAAATCATGCACTGGTGCGAGAACGTGCTGTTCATCGCATGGGTTGCCCTGTTCTTCGTTTGGAGCAATCCGTTTTCGATTCTGCTCGCCATCGCGGTGGCATTGGCGGTCTATTTCCTCGAGATCTGGATTGACAACAACTTCGCACGCGTGAAGTGGCAATCTTGCCTGAAGTGGGCGTGGATCGTCTCGTTCGCGGCGGGACTTGTCAACATCGCCGGTCTTGTGCTGTACATCGTTTTCATGTAGGAGAGCATCATGAGCAGTGTTTCCAAATCTCCTTGGGTCATCCATTACGACGGCAGCAGCTGCAACGGCTGCGACATCGAAGTGCTCGCCGCGTTGACGCCGCTGTACGACGTGGAACGCTTCGGCATCATCAACACGGGAA
>JAUNDR010000013.1:25996-41352 GCA_030525985.1 Slackia sp.
CCAAACACGCGGATATCTTCCTTGTCACCGGCTCGGTCAATGAGCAGAACATCGGCGTCGTCAAGGAAATCTACGAGCAGATGGTCGAACCGAAAGTGGTGGTGGCATGCGGAATCTGCGCGTGCTCGGCGGGCATTTTCCATGATTGCTACAACATCATCGGAGGCGTGGACAAAGCCATTCCGGTCGACGTCTACGTGCCCGGATGCGCCGTTCGTCCCGAAGCGATCATCGACGGCGTAGTCCAAGGGCTTGCCATCCTTGAAGAGAAGTCGAAGGCGCTTGCGGCCTCGAAGAAGAAAGGGGAGTAGCGCTATGGCCTTGCAGACGATATTCGAAACCATCGAAACGAATGACTTGCCTGCGCTTGCGCAGGAAAAGCGCGATGCGGGCTATCGATTCGTGCAAATGCTTTGCGTGAACACCGAACAGGGGCTGGATGCGCTCTACACGTTCATGAAGGGCGACCGTCTCGAAAACTACACCATCTGCGGAATCGACGCCGAAACCCAAACCGTTCCTTCGGTGACGGAGTTTTTCCTTTCGGCGTTTCCGTTCGAGAACGAAGCGCATGACCTGTTCGGCTTGAACGTCACCGATATCGCGATCGATTTCGCGGGCAATTTCTACCGAGTGGCCATGGATAAGCCCATGACGGTCATTTCTCCCGCCCAGAAAGCCGCGCGCGAAAAAGCGGCGAAGATCGCCGCAGCGAAAGCCGCGAAACAGGCGGGAGGCGCCAAACAGGAGGACGACCTCGAAGCAAAACTGGCGAATATGGACCCCGACAAGGCCGCGAAAGTACGCGCCGCCATGGCGGCGAAGGCCGCGAAAGAGAAGGCGGCCGCCGAGCGTGCGAAAGCCGATGCGCTCGAAGAGAAACTCTCCGGCATGGATCCCGAAAAGGCCGCCAAGGTGCGTGCGGCGATGGAGGCGAAAGCGGCGCGCGATGCCGCTCAGAAGAAAGGCGGCGAATAGCATGGGCAAAGCAACGGTCATTCCCTTCGGTCCTCAGCATCCGGTGCTGCCCGAGCCGCTCCATCTCGATCTCGTGGTGGAAGACGAGCGAGTCATCGAAGCCATTCCGCAGATCGGATTCATTCATCGCGGCCTCGAAAAGCTCGTCGAAACGCGCGATATCCACCAGTTCATCTATGTGGCGGAGCGTATTTGCGGCATCTGCAGCTTCGGTCATTCGCTCGGCTATGCCGAAACGGTAGAAGAGCTGATGGGCGTCGAGGTTCCCAAAAGGGCGCAGTTCATTCGCGTGATCCTGCATGAGCTCTCTCGAATTCATTCGCATCTGCTGTGGATGGGCCTTGCCGCCGACGCATTCGGCTTTGAAAGCCTGTTCATGCATTGCTGGCGTTTGCGCGAACGCGTTCTCGACATCTTCGAGGCAACGACGGGAGGCCGCGTGATTCTGTCTGCGGTCTGCATCGGAGGCGTGAATCGCGATATCGACGACAGCATGATGAAGGCGATCGTCGACAAGCTCGACAGCATCGAATCCGACTATAAGGAAATCGTCGATACGTTCCTGAAGGACTCTTCGGTCAAAAGCAGGCTTGTCGGCGTCGGGCACATCACGAAGGAGGAGGCCGAAGCGCTTTGCATGGTGGGGCCGTTCGGCCGCGCTTCCAATGTGGCATACGACTGCCGCATGCTCGGTCGGGGAGCCTACGGCGATCTGGAAGGATTTGAGCCTATTCTTTCCGACGAAGGCGATTGCTATGCGCGCTGCAAAGTCCGCGCCCTCGAAGTGAACCAGTCGATCGACATCATCAAAGAGCTCGCCGCGAAAATGCCCCATGACGGCATCGGCGAGAAAAGCAAGTTGACGCCCGCCGCGGGTTCGCAGGCGGCAAGCGTGCTCGAACAGCCGCGCGGCGAGTGCTACTACTATGCTCGCGGCAACGGGTCGAAGAACCTCGATCGCATGCGTATGCGCACGCCCACCAGCCAAAACCTCGCCGGCATGGTGAAGGCTCTCGAAGGTTGCGATTTGGCCGATGTGCCGATGGTCATTCTGACCATCGATCCGTGCATCAGCTGTTCTGAAAGGTAGGGGCTCGATGGGAAGCTTCAAACTGGGGAAGATGACCCTGCGTTCGTTGTTCAAAAAGCCCGAAACCGTCATGTATCCGGTTCAGAAACGCTATCAGCCGGAAGGTTTGAAGGGACATATTCTCAACGACATCGATACATGCATTCTTTGCGGCATTTGCGAGAAGCGCTGCCCGACCGATGCCATTTCGGTTGCGAAAAAGGACGGATCTTGGACGATCGACCGTTTCCGCTGCGTGCAATGTGGCACATGCGTGCGCGAATGCCCCAAAGATTCGCTCTCGATGGATCCCGATTATCCGGCGCCCGCATCGAAGAAAAGCGTCGAGGTGCTGCGCAAGCCTGAGCCTACCGAAGAGGAGAAGGCTGCAGCCGCCGCTAAGGAAGCAGCCAAAGCGGAGCGCATCAAGGCGGCGCTCGCCGCGAAGGCGGCCCGTGAAGCCCAGCAGGGAAATGCTGCAGCTGAGTAGGGCATCCGAAACCGCATGATGACCCGCGGCAGGCGCGATCGGTTTTCGAAACGCTTGTCGCGGGTTTTCGTTTCCGCTTCCAAGCCGCTTCGCTGCATGCGGACATCGCCGATGAAGTCTTCCTGCGTATCGCCCATTCCTCCGTCGAATGGCGCCGCCTGCCGACGGCCTCGAAGCATTCGGGTCCGTTTCTCTATTTTTCTCAACGAGTCCGTGACGGTATGGCGAAAACGGCGGTCGTCGTTTTCGCTCGTTCGTAAAGCCCGGTACAATCGACAGCCGTTTGCCGATACGGCGGGTATGTTCGACTCCCTTTGGAAAGAGACGGTCCATGGATCAGCAGGAACAGGTCACCAATAGAATCTTCACGCTTGCGAATATCGTATCGTTCATTCGACTGTGCATGGTTCCTGCCTACCTCGTGTTCCTGCTTGAAGGTCATGATATCCTTGCCGCATTCATGTTCGCCTTGGCGGCATCCACCGACTTCGTCGACGGGCAGCTCGCTCGTCGCACCCATACGGTATCGCGCCTCGGCCAGCTGCTCGATCCTGCGGTCGACCGCATCCTCATGATCGCGGGCGTCGTCGGCCTTTTGCTGGTCGGCCGACTGCCGCTGTGGATCATCGTCGTGGTCATTGCGCGCGATCTGCTTCTGCTGTGCGGCGCGGCGTTTTTGCTGCGTTATAAGAAACGCATCGCCGTGGTATTTCCCGGCAAAGTCGCCACGACGCTTCTGTTCGTGGGCTTTGCAGGATTGCTGCTGAATTTCCCGATTATTAATGGCCTGGGTCTTTGCGACGCGGCCTGGCTTCCCGGCTTCAACGCAGAGCAGGTTTCGTGGGGCATCTGGTTCGTCTATGCGGGTCTTGCTCTCGCCCTGGCAACGACGGCGGTGTATATCTATCGCGGATGGCGCGCATTGCAGGAGGCCCTGAAAGAGCGCAAGTAGGCAACCTTTCATCCAGCGCTTTACTCGAATTTTCAATACCGGGTATTTCTTGAAACTTTTCTCTTCACGAATTCACTTTACTAGACTAGAGTATGAAAGCGACACGACACACGTCGCGTTCACTGCGCGAAGAGAAAGGAACCGCCGATGTATTATCAGGAGGAAATCGAGTGCATGCCTCGTGCCGATCTTGAGGCATTGCAACTTGAACGCCTGCGCTGGGCTGTTGTGCACGCCTACGAAAACGTCCCTCTCTACAAAGAGCGATTCGACGCAGCGGGCATCGATCCTTACGAAATCGAATCTCTTGAAGATATCGCGCGCTTTCCTTTCGTCGTGAAGCAGGACATGCGCGACGCCTATCCCTTCGGGCTTTTCGCGGTCGACCGCAAAGAGGTGAAGCGCCTGCACGCCTCTTCGGGAACGACGGGGCAGGCCACCGTGGTCGGCTACACCGAACGCGACCTGAAGAACTGGGGCGAGTGCTTTGCGCGCGGCATCGCCATGGTGGGCGGAAATGCCGACTCGACGATGCAGGTCTCTTACGGCTACGGCCTGTTCACGGGCGGGTTGGGCGCGCATTTCGGCGGCGAGACCGCAGGGTGCACGGTTGTTCCCACCTCGACCGGCAACACCAAGCGCCAGATTCAGGTCATGCAGGACTTCGACGTCGACATTTTGTGCGCGACGCCGTCGTATGCCCTGCTTATCGCCGATACGGCAATCGAGATGGGCTACGACCCGGCAAAGGATTTCAAGCTCTCCGGAGCCATTCTCGGCGCGGAGCCCGCGTCCGAGAACATGCGTGAAGAGATTCGTCGCAAACTGGGCGTGCAGTACTGCGACGTGTACGGACTGTCCGAAATCATGGGTCCGGGCGTGGCGATGGAGTGCTCCGAAGGTTGCGGCCTGCACGTCGCCGAAGACCAATTCCTTGTGGAAATCGTCGATCCCGAAACGCTCGAGCCTCTTCCCGATGGCGAGCTCGGCGAGCTCGTGATCACCACGCTGACGCGCGAATGCAGCCCTTTGATCCGCTATCGCACGCGCGATTTGACGCGCATCATTTCCGAGCCGTGCGCGTGCGGTCGCACCCATCGCAAAATCGATCGCATTCTCGGCCGCACCGACGATATGCTCATCATTCGCGGCGTGAATGTGTTCCCCTCTCAAATCGAGCAGGTCATCACGGCATTTCCCGAGGTCGTTCCTCATTATCAGATCGTGCTTACCACCAAAGGGACGCTCGACCATGTGGAGCTTCGCGTCGAAACCGCTCCCGACTTCCCGTTCGACGAGATCCGCGCGCTCGAAAATCTGCGTCGTCGCCTGTCGGCCGAGCTCAAGAGCAACTTGCAGATCGCCGTCGACATCAAGTTCGTCGAGCCTAAGACGATCGAACGAAGCGAGGGCAAGGCGAAACGCGTGCTCGACCTGCGTGAGAAGAACTGAAATCCCGATGTCGCAAATAGCGCCGGATAAGGAGGCATCATGATCGAACAGCTCACCGTTTTGCTGCAAAATGAGAAAGGCCGTCTTTCGCAGCTATGCCGCGATTTGGCGGATGCCGGCATCAACATGCACGATCTTTTCGTGGCGGACACGTCGGATTTCGGTATCGTGCGTATTTTCTGCGATACCCCGCGCAAGGCCGCATCCGTGCTCGATGCGAACGGATATCGCGCCCGTGTCGTCGATGTGCTTGCCGTGCGCGTGCCCAACGAACCCGGCGGTCTGGCGGGTTTGCTCGAAACCATCGAGGGCACGGGAAACAACATCGAGTACGGTTACTGTTTTTCTCGCGGCGAAGACACGGCGATCGACGTCTTGAAAGTCGCCGACGAATCCATCGAGGCTACACTGTTCGAAGCAGGTTTCGACATTGTGAAAGCCGAGGAGGTTTACAGACTCGATGAATAGCGCTCGTGCATCGATTCGGCAGAACGTTCTCTACAAGGAGCAGGGCGGCACTCGTTTTCGCCGTCTTGCTCCGTCCGCGCGCAGGGCGATACCGTGCGCGATGTTCGTCTTGGCGGCATGGTGCGGCCTTGCGCAACCGGCGTTCGGCGACGTGCGTCCGGACGACGAGATTTTGTCGCAAAGCATCGCCGCGCAAGGCATCGCCCCGGCGGCATGTCCCGATATCCAGGCGGAAAACGCCTTGCTGGTATCTTCCGACGGCACGGTCTATTTCGCCCGCGATGCCCATGAGCCGGTCAAAATCGCGTCGATAACCAAGGTGATGACCGCGCTTGTCGCCCTTGAGAATGCGCCGCTCGATACGCCTGTCGTCGTCGATGCGCAAGCCGCCGGAGTCGGGGAGTCTTCGGCGGGGCTTCGCGAAGGCGACTCTATGGATTTGGAGACGGCCCTCTACGCTTTGATGGTGCCTTCGGGAAACGATGCCGCGATCGCCATCGCCAAAACCGTAGGAGCGATGCTCCCCGGATTCGACGGCCAAAATGCCCAAGCGGCGTTCGTCGATGCCATGAACGCGAAGGCTGCGCAACTCGGTTGCGAGGACACCGTTTACACCAATCCCCATGGCCTCGATGCGGGCGCGTTCGAAAGCGACAGCCGCTCCACCGCTTCCGATGTGGGAATCGTGGTTTCCTACGCCATGGAAAACGAGACGTTCCGTTCGCTGGTCGATGCGGGAGATACGACGATCGAGGTCGTTTCCGCCGATGGGTCCGCACGTTTTCTCCCGCTTGTCTCGACCGATGAGCTCATCGGCGTCTATGAGGGAATTTGCGGCGTGAAGACCGGCACGACCGAAGCGGCGGGCTATTGCTTCGCCGGCGCCGTATCGCGCGACGAAGGCGAGTTCTACAGCGTCGTGCTGGCAAGCCCCGATTCCGATGCCCGATTCGCCGATACGACGGCGCTGTTCGATTGGGTGTATGGGAATATCGTGCAACGCCGCTTAATCAACACGGGCGAATACGTGGAAATCGACGGGGTGAAAAGCCCGCTGGTCGCCCGCGTCGCCCATACGCAGTGGCCGGATTGTACGGTCGATGCGACCGTGGCCGATTCTGACCTGTCCGCCGAGGTGTTCGCGCTTAAAGGCGACATAGAGCAGGAAGTGTCGTACCATGATCTGCAAGGAGATATCGCCCAGGGCGATGTCATCGGCGAAATCGTTTTCACCCAAGCGGGCGAAACGATCGCCTCGTGCGATCTGATCGCGGCGCACGACCAGCCGGCCCCCGACTTCTTCCAGAGGATAGGGGTATGGTTCGACCGTCTCATTCGCGAAATGCAGGGACAGCCCGAATCCGCGTCCTCGACGTGCCTGAACGACCCGGCGGCCTTGTCCGACAAATAACGGCAGACGCGAAATGCGTCTGCGAAACGAAGAAACGAAAGGTTCGCCTTTCATTTGAGAAAGGAAACGCTATGGCAACCGTATGCCCTGTTTGCAATGCGCCTTTGTCCGAGCAAGACACCGCATGCCCGACGTGCGGATTCAAGCTCCTCGGCCGTACCGAGGCCTTTTCGCCCATCGCCATGCAGCCGAACGCCAATACCGCGCCGGCGTCGATTCTCGAAGAGTGCACGCTGAAAATCGTGAAGGGTCCCCAGGTGGGCAATGTCTTCCGCCTTTCGGCCGATGCCATCACGATAGGACGCAGCCCTCAGTGCGACATATTCCTCAACGATATGACCGTCTCGCGCATGCATGCCACGCTGAAGCGCATCCCGGGAGGTTATGAAATCGTAGACGCCGACTCTTTCAACGGCCTTTGGGTGAACAACCTCAACGTGAAAGAGGCCGTTCTCGGCGATGGCGACGTGGTTCAGATCGGCACATTCTGCCTGGTCTATCAATCCATGCCGAGCATGTAGCACGAACATTTGCGGAATATCCGCGGGATAGGATGTGAGCATATGGAGTTGATATCTGGAAACGAGGCCATCGCGCGCGGCGCATGGGAAGCAGGCGCCGGGATCGGCGTGGCATATCCGGGAACGCCTTCGACCGAGACGATGGAGGCGTTCTCGAAGCTGCCGGGCGTTTATGCCGAGTGGTGTCCGAACGAGAAAGTCGCCGTCGAGGTGGGACTGGGCGCTTCCGCCGCAGGGAAGCGCGTCCTCGCCACGATGAAGCATGTCGGCGTCAACGTTGCAGCGGACCCCTTGTTCACGGCTGCCTACACCGGCGTCGGCGGGGGATTCGTCATTCTCGCTGCCGACGACCCGGGCATGCATTCGTCCCAAAACGAGCAGGATTCCCGCTATTACGCTGCCGCAGCTCATATCCCGATGCTCGACCCTGCAGACAGCGGTGAAGCGCTTGCATACACCAAGGCGGCCTTCGATGTGTCCGAGCGCTTCGACATTCCCGTTTTCATTCGATCGACCGTGCGCGTTTCCCATACAAAATGCGCGGTCGAAGTGGGGAATCGCTGCGAGCGCGAGCGCATTCCCTATGAGAAGAACCAGCCTAAATGGATCATGATGCCGCTTTATGCGAAGCCGCGCAGGCTCGATCTTGACAGGCGCATCGAAGCCTTGCGCGCCTATGCGGAAGAATGCCCGTTCAACCGTATCGAGCGCAAAAACGATGCGATCGGCGTCATCTGCACCGGCGCCACGTATCAGCACGTCGTCGAAGCGCTGCCCGATGCCAGCGTTTTCAAATTGGGCATGTCGTGGCCTCTGCCCGCCCGCGCTCTGGCCGATTTCGCAGAAAGCGTCGAAAGGGTCTATGTCGTGGAAGAGGCCTCGACCTACCTTTCCGACCAGGTGAAATCCCTCGGTATCGCACTCGATGAGCCGTTGCGGCCTTTGAGCGCCGCCGGAGAGCTGACCCCGGCGGCCATCGCTATCGCCTTCGGCGCGGATGAAGCCGCCCATGCCGTCGCGCCTCAAGATATTCCGCCGCGTCCGCCCGCGTTGTGCCCGGGATGCCCGCACCGACTGGTGTTTCGCGAGCTTGCGCGCATGAAGGCGATCGTCACGGGCGATATCGGATGTTACACGCTCGGCGCCCTCGCGCCGCTTTCCGCCGTCGATACGTGCGTCGACATGGGGGCGTCCATCTCCATGGCCCACGGATTCGAACTGGGCCTCGAAGGCGAGGAACATCGTCCTGTCGTCGCCGTCATCGGAGACTCGACGTTCGCCCATTCGGGCATCACATCTCTTCTGAACACGGTATACAACTGCGGAACGGGAACGGTGTGCATCCTCGATAATCGCACGACGGCCATGACGGGCCATCAGGGAAATCCCGTCAACGGCATCACGCTTCAGAACCGTCCGAGTCGCGAACTCGACCTTCCCATGCTCGTGCGCGCGCTCGGCGTCGAAGACGTCCGCACGGTCGATCCGATGGATATGAAGGCCGTACGAAAAGCCCTCAAAGAAACGACCTCTTCCGACGCATTGAGCGTCATCGTGTTCGAGTCGCCTTGCGTGCTGCTGAATAAAGAGCGTAAAGCGCCTTACGAGGTGAAAAGCGACTGTCGCGCATGCAGCACCTGCTCGCTGATCGGATGCCCTGCCATCTCGTGCGATTCCGAGACGCGCGTCGCCTCGATCGACGCATCTTTGTGCGTCGGATGCTCTCAGTGTTCCCAAGCCTGCCCTTACGGCTGCATCGTCTCTACGGGAGGAAGCCATGCCTAATAGCGCCACAACCGTTCTTTTGTGCGGCGTCGGAGGGCAGGGAGCCCTGCTTGCCGCCGACATCCTCGCCCGCTGCGCCATGGCGTGCGGCCAGGATGTGAAGCTTTCCGAAATCCATGGCATGGCGCAGCGCGGCGGCGCGGTCACGACGGTCGTGCGCTTCGGAGACGACGTGTCGTCGATGGTCGCCGACCTCGGGTCGGTCGATTACCTGGTGTCGTTCGAAACCACCGAGGCGCTGCGCAATATCGCATACGTGCGCGAAGGCGGCGTACAGATCGTCAGCGACGAATCCATCAAGCCGCTGCCGGTTCTGACGGGCAGGCTTTCCATGCCGGGCAAAGCGCGCAAGCGCCTCGCCGAAGGCGGCGCCAAGGTCATTCCCGCCGAGCTTCTCGCCAAGCAGGCAGGAAGCGTCAAGGCGGTCAACGTCGTGCTGCTCGGCGCGCTTTCGACGTATCTGCCGTATCAGGAAGACGTGTGGATCGCCACGATCGAGCAGCGCGTTCCAGCGAAATTCAAAGACATCAACATCGCGGCATTTCGTGCGGCGCGCGCGTGGATGGCGCGCGAAAACGAAAAGGAGGCGTAGGGTCGTGAGCGTATCCCAGATCAGCGTTTTCGTGGAAAGCCGCCCCGGGCATATGGCGCGCGTACTCGACGCATTCCATGAAGCGGAAATCAACGTGCGCGGTTACAGCGCGTCCGATACGGGCGATTACGGCATCGTGCGCTTCATCGTGGATGCGCCGGATCGCGCCTTGTCGGTTTTGAGCGACATGGGCGCCGCCGCCGTGAAAACCGAAGTGCTTTGCGTGCTTCTGCCCGATGTGCCGGGTGAGCTGGCGCGCATCATGGGCATCATGGCGCGTTGCGGCATCAATGTGGAATACAGCTACTCGCTCATTTCCACGTTCATCGCCCTGTCGGTGAAAGACCTCGATGCCGCGCAGCGCGCTCTCGAAGGCGAGTCCATCGTGATGATCGATCAAAACGACCTTGTCGATTTCTCCACGGGCGTTGCTGCGGCGCACGCATCGACGGAAGGGAGGTAGGCGCCGTGGCGGATATGACAGTCAAAGGCGCGGCTCTCACGGCAGCTGCCGAAGGACGTTTCGACGAGCTTCCCATCCATAATCCCTCTATCGAGTGCGCAAGCCGCGAACGCATCCGCGCCATCCAGCTTGCTCGCTTGATCGACCAGGTGGAATGGACATACGAGCGCGTGCCGTGGTATCGCGAACGTATGGACGCGATGGGCGTTTCTCCTGCGGATATCAAGACGCTCGACGACGTTCGCAAGCTTCCCTTCACCGACAAGCAGGTTCTGCGCGAAACGTTTCCTTACGGGTTGTTCGCCGTGCCGCTTGACGAGGTGGTCGAGCTTCATGCCTCGTCGGGCACCACGGGAAAGCCCATCGTAGTGGGCTACAACAAAGAAGACATGGATTTGTGGGCCGATTGCATCATGCGATTGGTGCAGATGGCCGGCGTCGTCGCAAGCGACCGCGTGCAGATGGCATTCGGCTATGGAATGTTCACGGGCGGCTTCGGGCTGCACTACGGCCTTCAGCGTCTCGGCTGCATGATGATTCCCGCCGGGTCAGGCAACACCGAGCGTCAAATCCAGATGATCGAGGATTACGGGTCCACGGTTCTCGTCTCCACGCCGTCATACGCCCTGCATATCTGCGAGGTGGGCGAGAAGATGGGCGTCGACTGGGAGAAGAGCACCCTGCGCGTCGGATTGTTCGGCGGAGAGCCGTGCACGCCCGCGCTGAAGGCTGAGATAGAAAGCCGCATGCACATCGTATGCACCGATAATTACGGCCTTACCGAGGTCATGGGACCGGGCGTGTCGGGCGAGTGCTTGGCAGAGCGCGATATGCAGCACATCGCCGAAGACCATTTCCTGTGGGAGATCGTCGATCCCGAAACGGGAGAGCCCGTGCCCGAGGGCGAGGTGGGAGAGCTCGTCTTGACCCCGCTCGGCAAAAGGGCGATTCCCGTCCTTCGTTATCGCACGCATGACCTTACGCGCGTGGTGAGCGAACCGTGTGCGTGCGGCCGCACCACGGCGCGCATGCAGAAAGTGCGCTCCCGCTGTGACGACATGCTTATCATTCGCGGCACCAATGTATTCCCGAGCCAGGTCGAAGACGTGCTTTCGGGCATCGAAGGCGTTACGCCCCATTATCGTATCGTGGTCGACAACGAAACGGGGCTCGATCGCATGATCGTCCATGTCGAGCTCAAGCCCGAGGCGTTCTCGGATTCCTTCGAACGGATGGACGCCTTCCGCCGCCATATCGAAGAAAAGCTCAAGAGCGTTTTGCTGGTGGCATCCACCGTCAAGCTGGTCGAGCCGGGCGGCATAGAGCGCAGCATGGGAAAGACGAAGCATGTCGAGGATTTGAGGAAGAAATAAGCGGTGAGATTCCGATGCTCGAAAGGGATCATCCGGCTCGTTTCGCATTCGCACGAAAGCCGTATTACGCGGCTTTCGTTTTCCTCGTATTGCCGGGCGCTTCGCGGCGCTTGACAGGACGGCTTTGAAGAAGGAGGAATGCCGATGGACGGCAGCAAGCCCGTAAAAGGCCGCTTCGCCCCTTCACCGACGGGACGCATGCATGCGGGCAATATATTTTCGGCGCTCGTAGCGTGGTTGATGGCGAAATCGCGCGGCGGTTCGATCGTTTTGCGCATCGAAGACCTCGACAAAGAGCGGTCGAAACCGCAATTCATCGATGCCGTGCAGCGCGATTTCGAAACGCTCGGCCTCTTTTGGGACGAAGGTCCTTATTTCCAACATGATCGCGACGAGGCGTACCGCGCCGCCTTCGACGAAATGAGCGATCGCGGATTGGTGTATCCGTGCTTTTGCACACGGGCCGACCTTCATGCCGCATCGGCGCCTCATCGCGGCGAAAAAACCGTTTATCCCGGCACGTGCCGTCATCTCGATGAGGCCGAAAAACGGCAGCGCGCCGAGAAGAGAAAGCCCGCCTATCGCCTTATCGTTCCCGATGAGGAAATCGCTTTTCATGACGAAATCCAAGGCGCCTATTCCCAGAATCTCGAACGAGACTGCGGCGATTTCCTCATCAAGCGCTCGGATGGCGCGTTCGCCTATCAGCTTGCTGTCGTCGTCGACGATGCAGAGCAGGGGATCACATCGGTCGTACGCGGCATAGACTTGCTGTGCTCCACGCCGCAGCAGATGTATCTGCAATCCCTCGTCGGAGCGGCGCATCCGACATATGCCCATGTTCCCCTTATCGTGGCGCAGCACGGCCGTCGGCTCTCCAAACGCGACCATGATGCTGCCCTCGATGCCTTGCTGGCACGCTTCGAAACGCCCGAAGCGATCATCGGCCATATTGCAGGCATGACCGGTATCGCCCCCGATTGCAGCCCCGCAACGCCTGAGGAACTGCTCGCCGTTTTCGATGCCGAGCAGCTATCGAAGACCCTCTCTCGTTCGGAAGAGATACCCTGGCGATAAGATCGTCGCATCTCCGCTGCGACGAGAGGGGTTGCCGGCGCTACCACATCGGCGCCATGCCGTTCGCCGCGATGCAGCATGCATAAAACGATCCGAGCGCGATATTCACGCTGCAGATCTGAGCCATCGCGCCGATACGCGAGGCCGGCGCAAGCGGATTGGCGAAAAGCGCCTTCAGCAGCGGATATGCCGCCAGATACATGAACGGCAACACGATAGCCCCGGTAGGGAAGAACGCAAGGCACTCTACGCCGATGATGGCAAGCCACGCGACAAGCGCGCCATGATAAAGACGACGCGCTTTTGCCCGTCCGATCAAAACGGGCAGCGTACGGCGCTGCGATACGACGTCTTTTTCGATGTCGCACGTATTGTTGGTCATCATGATGAGCGCGACGCCGATGATTTCGGGCAGCGCCCACACAAGCATCATCCAATCAAGATTCCCGGTCAATGCCTGATAACACGCCAGGGGAATGAGACCTCCCATGACCGTTCCGCTGACAATCTCTCCTAAAGGGAGATAGGAAAGGGGCGTTTTGCCCGCCGAATACACCACGACGAATACGGCGCCGACCACACCGATGGCAAGAGGAATCCATCCGGCACGGAAAATGACATAGGAGCCCAGCGCGAATGCGGCGACGAGAAACCCGATGCCGAGCGTCAGCGCCGATCGCGGATTCACGTTGTTGTATACCAGTGTCGCGTCGCTTTCCTCCACGTCGTCGGCGGCGGAATCGGCGCCTTTCACGTAATCGTAATAATCGTTGAAGGTATTGACCGACGATTGCATAAGAATGCAGATGGCAAGCAGGACGCATGCCATCGATAGAGAGACGCCGTCCGAGAAGACGCCGGCGGCGCAGATGGCGATCAGGCAGGGGAGAATGGCGGCAGGCCAGGTATGGGGCGCTGCCAATTGAACGGCCATGCGAAGCGTGAATCGGTCATAGGTAGTCGAAGCCACAATCGGCATCCTTTCTTTCGGTAGGCGGGCATGATTTCAGAAACACGGCAAGGCGAACGTTTCGCAAGACGCATTCCTTGCGCTCGTCCGGTCGAGCGAACGCAAGGCGAATCGAAGAGGGAAGTCCTCGAAAGAGCCGCGTTCGGTACGTCAAGGGCTATTTTCCCGAAGAGCCCGAAGCTCCCGAGCGCATGCGCGCGACGAAATTCCGAAGCCGTTCACGTACCGTGGCGTTGGCGACGGTACGCAGGTTTCGCATCGTGTGCGCGATGATTTCCTTCGTTTCAGCGTCGAGATTGCGCCCGTCGCGCAGCAGGCCTGCCACGTTGCCAAGAAGGCCGCCTTCTTGAAATTCCTGCCAGGTGTTGGCATCGGTGGAAACGACGAGTTCATAGAACGTATCGATGAATATCTCGCGCTGCTCGGGCGTGCAGCTTTTCAGCCACCGGTCGAGCGTTTCATCGAACAGCGCGGCGCTTGCGTTCAATCCGTCTTGATAGAGGAAATCCGCATCGTCGACAAGCCAGGTGAAAGGGTTGTGCTGGAATATCCCTGTGGCATCCGACTGCACGACGGCGTAATCGTCGCGATGTTCGAGAATCATGCCGAAAATGGACGACTCGGGAACGGTTTTACGCAGCTTCTCCTTGAATCCCGGCTCGTATATGCGCGGAGAAGGAGCGTTCAGATAGCTCGGCCCGTCATGGTTGAAAATCCGCTCGATGCGTCTGTAATTCGCCTCATCGACGGTAGCAGCCGCGAATTCTGCCAGGTTGCCGCCTTTGGAGTGGCCGCCCACGAAAACGCGCGATGTCTGCGGCAGCGCCGAAAGCACGCCCGAAAGATAGCGTTCAGCCGAACGCTGGGACGGGATGATTTTGCGATAGCTGAGATTGAAGTCCTCTTTCCAGCCGGCGAAAGTACCGTCCGTTCCCCTGAACGCCACGTAAAAGGAACGGCCGCCGTCGAAGCGGAAGGTGCACGCGCAAAACTGCTTCTCGAGTGCGACTGCGTTTTCGTTGATGTAGTAGCCCACCGACAAATCGGCGAAACGATGGCAGCGCAAAAGCGCATCGAGGAATACCGGCAAATCGCGCGATGCGCGAATCCAGCCGCCCGAAAGCATGCTATCAAGATCGGTGAAACGCACGATGTCGACGAGGGGCGTGTATTCGCCCGCATGGATATCGCCATAGGGATATTTGTCGAAATCGAGATAGGCGAGAGCAGAAAGAGCAAGGCTGTCGACGGGAGAAAACGGGGTTTCGTCGAAGCCTTCGGGATGACGGCGGAGATAATCGATCATCGTAGGCGGCAATGAATCGCCGGGCGTTACGGAAAAAGACGGATGCAGCGCATCGCCCGACGATTTGCGCCCGGTCGATACGGCGTTCTCGTTCCGTTCGCTTTCCGTCATGGCCCTGCGCTCCCTCCTCGATAATCCTTGGGTATTGTAGCGCAGCGAAATCGAGCTTCTTTATAATTCCCCAGAGCGCACATGCGCGCGATTCGCGACGAAAGGATTCTCATGCTATTCGAGATATGCGCCGTTGCGGCAGGAGGCGCCATCGGCGCGGCGGGGCGATATTGCATGGGCGCGCTCGCAGCTCCCCTATCCGCCGCCATGCATATACCGAGCGATTTCCCCCTGGCCACGTTCGCCGTCAATTTCATCGGTTGCTTCGTTATCGGCGCTTTGTCGGTCCTTTTCGATTCCGGCCCTTGGCAGGGGAGGCATCTCTGGCGGCTTTTCGC